>CAYFZT010000058.1:0-9794 GCA_964347555.1 uncultured Candidatus Bathyarchaeia archaeon
TATTGGATAATAGGACACTTCTGAGGGCGAATACTCTATCTGCCCAACAATATCTTCATTAAAAATCAAAAGCTTCTTCCGAAATCCGTTTGGCATAGCTCTATTTAAATACTCAATCCTTCTTTTGTTTCCCATAGATGGTGGACCAGCCAGACACCTATGAAGGTATTTGTCGTATTCACCCATCTCGGTGATGTCGATAATTCTAGTCTGCGAAACAGATTCCATATTTACTACTCTTCGGTATCTTCAGTTCTCAAGCTTTTTCCCACACCAATGACATTCGTCCAAGTGTCTAGAGATGGGTTTTCCACATTCATGACATCTCCACTTCTCTTGCTCTTCTTTGAGCCATTCCTCAATCTTGCCTGCCTGAATCTTCTTGAGATTCTCCGTTAGGCTCTCAGAGTATTTCAACAAATGGTTGGATAGGTCACCGAACTTCTCACAATTCGAATATGTGTCACACTCATAGCAAAAATCTAATTCTTTAGTCTCCAAGCATTCAACTATTTTGCAATTCTTTCCCCATTGTTTGTCTCTATCCCAACCATTAGTTTGGACTGTTTGGCAACCCTCGCATCGGATTTCTTTGGACTCGCAATTCTGTCTCTCAGCAACACGTTGTCTCAGTTGCTCTGAGTCCTTGTATGCTCTGTAAATAGTGCATGAACCACAGTAAATGCCACACCTACCAACAAGATTCTTATTCACCATCTAATCAGCCACCCTCTCAATAATGGCTATGTATTGGGCATCATCTGACTCTATAAATTCTTTAATCTTCCATCCTGTTCCTTTGAGTATCTCCTTCATCTCTTCTTTGGACACCATCAAGTAATCAAACCATTGACCTGCATATTTATGGAACCTTATTCTAGGTCTCAACTGTCCACGCGCGCGCAAGAGAAGTAAGAGCATTTCCTCTGTATTAATAAATCTTAATCTTCTATCAGAAACAATACGATTCAATATACTTCAGAGTCTGCAATATTGCGACTTAGGAATACTGCATTTTAAAGATCGAAAGATAAATGAACTATGAGCATTGCAAGTGTTGAAGAAAGGAGAATGAAATCTACATGCCCTACTATATCGCTGTAATAGAATTAAATCTAAGAAAGAAAAAATCGAAAAAGGATGAAAAAAAGAAAAAAAGATTTGCCTTACGGTTTGCAGCTCTTACAATGCTTTTCCTACTCGTTTCCACTTTAACAATTGCAGTTGGTGTTCCGACTAAACACGCATACGATCTTAGCTGCGATGATGACAACGACATCACAGAGTATCTAGCAGACAAGTACGCAACCAAATCTCTAAAAAGACTGTGGAGCGCTGTTGCAAGGTTACCCAAAGACGCTTACATCGATTCAGAAAACTCAAATGATCAAAAACATGAACTACATGATATGACGTTTACTGTCATCGGACTCGTAGAAGCAGGAGAATATGAACAAGCCTTAATTATGCTGAACGAAATCAAAAACGCCATACAGGAATGGATTCGTGAACCCTGGCAAACCTATCTGATTGAAAAGGTTGAGTTCATTATATGGATAATCGAGTGGTTTCACTGCATAGACCGAAAACCTCCAAAGATCGAAGATGTGCTTAGGTTTCCAGATTCTCCAAACTATGACGAACAAGTGACAGTCGTAGCCTATGTAGTTGACAAGCAAAGCGGCGTTCAACTCGTCAACCTCAGCTATTCAGTTAACACAGCTGATTGGGTGAACATGACAATGGAATCTACTGATGGACTGTACACAGCAGAAATTTCATCTCAACCATACGACACCACTGTGAATTACAAAGTCTACGCTTGGGACAACGCTGGCAACCTTGCAGTTTCAGAACCATATTCTTACGTAGTCGCTGATTCTTATCCTCCAGTAATCTCCTATGTTGACCGCGTTCCCGCTTCACCAGTCTCCCACGAAACCGTTACAGTATTCGCGAACGTAACTGAGCCTCTAGGAGCTAGCGGAGTCAAGAACGTTATGCTACAATATAAGACGGACGGCGAGTGGCAACCTGTAGAAATGACTTTGGAACAGCTATACACTGGGGTAATTCCAGGCTTTCCTTTTGGAACTGTTGTTCAGTACTCTGTAGAAGCCTTTGACCATGCAGACAATTGGGCGGCTTCCGGCATCTTTTCTTACACTGTTGGAGTGCCATCACCAAACTTGCCTCCAGTTGCCATCTTCACGGAATCAGAGGAAACCGTTTCAATCGAAGTTGTAATTCATTTCAACGCTTCACAAAGTTACGACCCAGACGGCACAATAGTCAGCTACTTCTGGGATTTTGGAGACGGAACGAACGCCACAGGTGCTACTGCAGACCACGCATACTCTAGCAGTGGAACATACGTCGTAACCCTAAAAATAACAGACGACGATGGCGCAGTCGATTCTGCGTTTTCCATAATAACGGTTCTTGCACTAAACCAGCCCCCTGTCGCAGCGTTCACCGAATCCGCGACAACCGTGTTTACAAATGACATCATTCAATTTAACGCCTCGGCAAGCTACGATCCTGACGGAACAATAACTAGTTACTCATGGGATTTCGGTGATGGCAACGTCGCAACCGGTGCTGTTGTGGAACATGCTTACGAAGATGACGGAACATATAATGTAACCCTCACCGTAACCGACGATGAAGGAGCAACAGACACTATAACCTCAACAAAACAAGTGAAGAATAGACCCCCAGTAGCATCTTTCACCGAGTCTGCAGAAACCGTCTACACCAACGAGGTCGTAGCATTCGACGCTACCAGCAGCCACGATCCAGACGGCGAGATCAACAGTTATCTCTGGGATTTTGGCGACGGAACACAAGCAACTGCTGCCACAGTGAACCATGCATACGCAGACGACGGCATTTACATAGTCATCCTCACAGTAACTGACGACGACGGATCCACAGCTTGGATCACTTCAGTGAAAACCGTTTTGAACAGAGCTCCAGAAGCATCTTTTGCCGCGAGCGCGACTACAGTGCTCGCCGGAGAGACTATCGATTTCAACGCATCTGAAAGCAGAGATCTTGATGGCAGCATTATAGGCTACATTTGGGACTTCGGTGATGAAACAAGTGCAGCTGGAGTGAACGTGAGCCACGTTTACCAAGAGATCGGCAATTACACAGTGACTCTAACAGTTATCGACGATGATGGGGCAACCTCTTCCGTAGACATCACTATAGCAGTAGTGACACCAATCGGATTACCTCTATCCTGGCTTGCAGTGATAATCCTAGTGATAGTAGCCTTGACAATAACCGCTGGTTACCTTCTGTACAGCAGAAGACGAAAGAAGACAGCCGCATAACTTTGAGCGGCTCCATACTCCCTTTTTATGTTCAATTCAGTCTTTAGTCAGTGCAAGGCAGAGTCACAATTTTTAAGACCTACACCAACCTTTTAGTAAAGCGACTATTTCGCTTTTCCATAAGGAAGAATTGCAAGAGGAACGATGGCGGAAACAATGGAGGAATTCCTACTCACTCCCAAAGAAAAACTGTATGCTCGGATTGCCCTGCTTAGGTTCTATTCTTCACAGTGTGTCGCATGTGGCCTCTATTTGGTAGCATTAGCTTTCGGTTTCTTTAACATCGTCCTTTTTGCAGAGTTCATCGTGCTTCCCCTTTTCTTGCCAGAGTTTTCCCAAGATATTCTATATAGTTTTGTTCTCAGCGGCTACACAGTTGTAGTCATCTATGTCTTAGGCCAAACATTTTTTTGGTGGCATCTTAGAGGAGCGGTGATGGAAGTAAAGCCAAAAAGGGAAGATGAACTAGAAGGCAGATCTGAGGGAACGACTGTGACTTTTCTGCAACTGTTACACATGGCTTGCTTTGATTGTGTGAAGGAAAAGCACAGAATAAGTGCAAAGCTCTCTACATTGAGAACTGCTGGATTGTCGTTGATGTGGTTTAACCTATTTGTCGCCTTTCTCATTGTCTTTTTAGTATCATGACATGTCTAAGGTTTAAGCGCGACGCTCTTTTCTAGTGTAAGGCGAAGCCCAAAATTATCCAAACAAGGTCCCCAATGACGAGGGCGAGAACTAAACCAACTGTAACGAAGATGAGCATTGGTAAGCCTGGAGTCGCCCAAACCCCATTCTGAATTTTTCCAGTGCGTACTGCCTCTGATAGTCTTGCAACAATCTGCTGTCGATCTTCATCTTTAGGCATCACCAGCAATTGTCTATCTGCCCCGTTTAGGCTTTCTTCAGTCGCACTAAGGTCCTCAAGCGGATACAGATATTCATATTGTTCCAGTTTGGTTACATTCACTTTGTAACCTGTAAGCAGTGCGAGCAATTTCCGTCCAAAGGAATCTTTTTCAAAGCCTTTAAAGAGTTTGCTTCTCGTTTTGAGCTTCCACGAAAGGTTGCGTAGGAGAGTGTAAACCACGGTGAGAGAGGCTAAAAGAACCGAGTTGCTGAAAACAGTGATTGGAAAAAGGGGCGAAACAAGAATCGTCGAAGCAGATGTTGAGAGGGCTGATGAGAAGTGAGTAGGGTAATGTGGCAACGCTAAAGACAAGCAGATGAACGCCTTAGCGTCTGCTCCTCCGAAGGCTCCAGCATAGAAAAGGATTATTGCTAAGCCTGATGTAACCGCGAAAGATAGGACGTAAAGCAAAACGTCTCCGCCTAACAGTAGAAATTGAACTGAAGTCAAGAGCAAGGCTAAAGGCGCAAAAACTGCCCACACCTTGTTGCTTACTTCACGTTTCTTCCAATCACTCCAAGAGGCATAAACTAGAAAGGATAAAGTAAAGACAACTTTAGTAACATCCAAAATTTCATTCAAATGCTTACTCACCACTCTCTTGTAGGAGTGTCCTAAGTAAAAAACTTGTAACATAAAATTATAAGAACGATTGTTAAAGGAAAGCCGTTAATGGTTGAATAGTTGTTTTTTATCCTGGGCTTCAATTTTAAGGTGCTTTAGCTGAAAATTCCAAGCTTGCAGGTGTATCTGTGGCTACTTTGAAGTAGTATCTTGTTCCAGACGTCCATGCTTTGGTTAGAGTTATTGTAAGAGTGCTTCCTTCATTGATGTTCGCTGGCAAAGATGGCGACGCAACTGAGGCTAACGTTAGATTTGAAGATGAGGTGCCAATATATACTGTAGTGATTTTTGCGCTGGTTGTTCCCGTGTTCCTTATAACAATCTGGATTTGACCAGAAGGCCAAGACACGTTCTCTTCCTTGAGAAACGCTCCTGCCTGCTGTGTCTGAGTTCCTGTAAAAGTTAGAACCCAAGCATAGGTTATGATGACCGCTGCAACTGCGATTACTATCAATAGTAATGTTGCCAAGATGGGTGAAATTCCTTTCTTAGATCGAACAATTTTGAACACTCATTCCACCTCTTGACAAACTTGTTAAGCTACATGATATTTAACACGTATGAAACAGCAATAAATATTCAAAATCAGTATGTCTTGTGCTTAATGGCTAACCAACGATTTCCATAACGAAAGGCGGATTGGTTGTTCTAACCTCAAGACGGATACCCAGAAGGTTTTCTATGAAGCCGCATAGAACTTCGTAATTGTTAATGAAAGGAGCCTTTACTATAATGTATTTGTCTCGAATGTAAAAGTCACCGAAGCCTTGAACCCTCAAGCGCTTCAGCACATGTGGCCATTTTTCTCGGTTGGTGGCTTCGAGATTTAAAGTCGCCTCCATAGAAATCCTTCCTACCTCTCCAAGTTTCTGGCCGACCTCATGCCATTTCTGTTCTGGAATTGACTGTAGCAACAGGTTTATGAATTCAACGTTTACGAAAGCTACGCGGCTTACTCCGCAGTAGTATTCGCCTGGAAACCTCCAGTCATAGATCATCATGCTGCGGTAGATGTCAAGCATCTTGGATATTAAGGGTTTAATGCCTGGTTCCTTTCCATCTTTGATGAGGGAGTCTAGGTACTTGCGTTCTTCTTCATCTAAAATGATTGTGGTTCTCTTCACCGATTCCTTTTCTTTCTCCTTGTACGTTGTTGCCACCCCTTCACATACAAGGTATTTCTTATTACATATCTTATATGTTTTATGTAGAGTCTAACGGCTCAAATAAGGTATATTGTTGTGTAAGAGAGAAGATAAATAAAAATGAAGAACAATCCCCCCTTCTTGTCAACCTTTTCCCTCAACGCAAGCAAAAATATAACCAGCAAAGAGGCAACAAATGCGTACAACCCAGTAATTAAAGCGAGTTTAGCGGATATTTGAGTTGCGCGCGCGCATACGAAAGACATGACAAGAGAAGACGCTGAACTCCTAAAAGTAAAGATCTACGCCGAAGCTCTTGCAAGTCTCACTAAACAGAAGGAATGGCGTAGCCTATTTCAAGAATAGCCCGAATGTATTACTAGTCTAAGTCATTGTCTGTTGAGTTTTCCTAAAAGGGCTTAGATTTTGGTTTCTTGTGCTACAAATCGCAGAAAAATGATTAAGCCTACTATGAAGGAAACTAAACCGACAACTACGGTATATGAATAAGGTATCTTTGCTGCTTGAAGTCCATACATAAAATACGTGGGTCCTCCAAACATGAGAAAAACTGAGGCAAGCGTAATTAAAACCTTAAACCCTCGTTTCTGCTCTTTTCTTGTCGACATCGCAAAAGCCAAAATGAGACTTCCTGCCGTTAGACCTGCGATAGACCCTAAAACGTAAGGTTCTTGCGCAACTTCTGAGAAAACATCTATCAAGGAAGCGCCACTTTGCCACCAAGCGAGCAACGATACCGCTAAGGAAACAATTGGACCAGTAAAGATGAGTATGGGAGTCCGTCGTTTTATCTGATTTTTCCTTCTAGCTGGAGAGTCTAAAAAATATTGTACAGCAAAGGATACAACAATCAATCCGATGAAGACTGAAAACACCAAGGGATTTGTAAGAATTGAATCTTTAACCACTTCTGGCATAGGCATCTCAAAGTTGTTTTGGGACCAAGAGAAAACCAACGCAACGACTGGGACAGCAGCGGCAATTATCAAAATGATTTTCCACAAAAGGGACAACAATTTTTTGCGAGGCGGAGTAGGCTCAGTCATGATTCATCAACTCGACCGAGAATAACGCAGTTAATAGCTCTTAACCTTTTTCCCCTTCATTCGTAGAACGATTAGAAGCTTCTATCTCCAAAGTTTTCACGAGGAATTTGAAAACTGAAGAAGCTGCTTCCCTGTCGGGTTTTAAGCCTGTTGTTGCCCCTAGTAGGCAGATGCCTTCCCATCCTCTGTTTTTTGCTAATCCAAGAAGCAGTCCTGTGGCTCCCATGATTCTTCCTTGTCCGTAAAGAATTGCTCCTTTCTCCATAGTTACTGCTGCAAGCTCAGGCGAGGTAGCTGCCACATAGACTTCGCCATCCGATTTCGGTGTAGGCATTCCACCCATGGTTACGAGGTATCTACATCCATACTGCTCCGTAAAGTCCAAGATTTCGTCACAGAGCATGTAATGTGCCTTGAGGTCTTCAATGGAAGGCTGAGCATCTCCTGTTAAGATTATAAACTCTGTGTTTTTCTTCGTTGCTGTGTAGAACCTGTAATTAGGTGGGCGGCATATGCCCTTTTTGTTCACCATGACGTAGTCTGGAAAAGACGGCGAGTATAATTCTGCAAAAACTTTAGCTTCGGTAAACTCGATAAGCAGACGAGCGGCTATCTTGCCCACATTGCCGAATCCTGGCAAGCCTTCAACGAACACTGGCTTTTCTAACTTGGGATTGAAAACAGTGTGGAAGTATGGTTTGTGCATGTTTAACCAAGCATATTCTTTGCGCAACAATAATATAAAAGGTTAAGCCGAAAACTTGTGAGAATTAACCTTTAAAAGACAAGCTTATTAGAACCCTCTAAATGTGCAATATCCATGTAAACGGGCCCGTAGCTCAGCAAGGTAGAGCGGCGGACTCTTAATCCGTAGGTCAGGGGTTCAATTCCCCTCGGGCCCGCTACACCCCCTTAGCTTATTAAAAGTTTAGACATGACTGGGAAAATTGCCAAGTGGATAGAATCTTGAACGTTAGTTGAAAAGTTGTTTGGGTTTCTCCTTGAAAATTAGGTAGTGGTTTCGGCTATTAATGTGATCTTAACTTTCTTTTGAGGATCCCGCAGCTTGTCCTCAAGTTCCTTCGAAAGTTCGAAGGCTGCTTTGTCAGCATTAATCGCCAAGGTTCGACCGCAAACATAACTGCTTTTTCTCACAACCAGATCATGTGGGTGAGTAAACGTTAAGCGTTTGCTTCCTTTGGCTTGCACAACTTCCTTCACTCTCTCTACCTCAATCACTACTGTAATTCGTGCCGTTTCGCGTCGAGCTGTTTCTTTAAATTTGGAACTCAAGTCAATGGCGCCTTTGGTTGCAGCAACCGCAATAACGCAGTCGCCACGCTTGGAAAGAAAAGGCTCCCTTGTGATTTGGAAAGTTGTTCTGTGGGTTGATTGAACATTTTCGTGTCCACGGGCATAGAAAACCTCCGTAACTCTAGTCTCAGCTTTTGGGTTACCGCTGTTTAAAATCCTTCGCTGGGTAGAACTCCTCTTGTGTAGATATGTCATCTTGTCTCGACTTGTTTCACTTGCCTTTACATATATTTTTTTTTGTGGATATCCCAAAAAGTGTTATTCCTTCACGTCATAGGTGTGGGCTCTCGCATTCTTGGGAGATGTGCACTCGGCACTGTTGCATTCTTTCCTGCTAATCTCCTCTCAAGATCTATATCATCTGGTTCAGTGGGGCCAGAGTCGTCATCGCCCACAAACAAAATTTTATGCAGAGCCTAAATAAAAGGGTTTACAATGGAACTAATTCTAGAACAGGCTGAAGTTAGTACATTGTCACAAAAGAAGTTTTCTGCGAAAATACGTTTTCGGCGGTAAAGTCTTTCTGGTTGAAGCTGAGGTCTTGTTGGTCTTATGAACATTATGGAACCTCATCCGTTTTTCCGGGTTTTTAAGAAGTCTGCTATAGGTTGGAAGCTCGCTTTTCTAATAGTTCATACAAGAGAGATGCCTGTTTAACATCGTCTGGAGTCTTTCGTATACCAGATGCTTTAACGGAGCTATCGTCAACTCCCATCATCATCAACTTGGCTTTCGATAGTACATTGCAGGCCTTGTAATACATAATCAAGAGTTTGTATTCTGCCCTTTTCTTAGTTAATTTATGCTTCAAAAGTAGCTCCATTAACTCGATATCTTGATCGCGCCTCTTCATCTCTTCAGCAACCTGACTATGTTCTTCACCCATTCTCTGCCCTCTACAAACCCTTTATCGCATATCTTAATATATCACTTGTTTCAAAGTCGTCATATATAAAAATCCGATATATGCTAAACACTCGTCATAAAAGTGCTACAATGGAGTGTAACAGTATGTTCAAAAAGATCAGATTTGTTCCCTTAGCTGCAGAAAGCTTCGGTGTCCGCTCCATGTGCAGTTACGTTGAAACCCCAGACGTAAAGATTCTTTTAGATGCAGGTGTGTCTCTTGGACCAAACCGTTTCGGTTTACCGCCACACCCCAAGGAATATGAAGCCTTAGCTGAGTGCCGCAGAAAGATAGCAGACGCGGCTGAGAAGGTTGAAGTGGGTACCCTAAGCCATTATCATTTTGACCATCACACACCCTCTTACACAGACTGGTGCTACAACTGGTCTTCCGAAGAAGTCGCACGACAAATCTACCAAGGAAAAATTGTCCTAGCAAAAAGCTACAGGTCTAAAGTCAATTACAGTCAGAGACGCCGTGGCTGGA
>CAYFZT010000059.1:0-8515 GCA_964347555.1 uncultured Candidatus Bathyarchaeia archaeon
TTGTCCGCCACCGGTTCCTCTTATAATTCAGGCTGTTGAAGCTATATTCGCAAACAAGCTACCCCCAAAAGGTTCTGTTCTTATGCCGAACAAATCCATCTGTGATGAGTGTTCACGAGAGAAAAAGGAAAAACAGCTCTCTGAAATAAAGAGAATTTATGAAATCGACGACGACTTGAAAACATGTTTTTGGGATCAGGGAGTGATTTGTATGGGACCAGCCACTCGAGCAGGTTGCGGGGCTCAGTGTCTAAGTGTTAACATTCCATGCACTGGGTGTGATGGTCCAGGGCCTCTCGTGACCGACCAAGGTGCCGCAGCGGTTAGCGCACTGGCTTCAATTGCTATTGGTCCTGAAGTCATTGATCAAGCTGTGGATCCGGTTGGAACCTTCTACAAATACTCTTTGGCTAGATCTATTCTGAGGAGGAAGGTGATGAAATGAAGGAAATAGTTATAGATCCTATAACAAGGCTTGAAGGCCATGGAAAAATTACAATATTCTTGAACGACAAGGGAAACGTGGAAAACGCCTATCTGCAAGTTCCAGAGCTGAGAGGTTTTGAAAAGTTCTGTGAAGGCAGAAGAGCTGAAGACCTACCCATAATAACCACCCGCATCTGTGGTGTCTGCCCAGTGGCTCATCATATGGCGGGGGCAAAGGCGCTTGATGCTGCTTTTAACGTGGAACCAACGGAAACGGCTAAGAAATTGAGGGAACTGGAATACTGCGCCTACTATATCTACGATCATATCCTCCACTTTTACTACTTGGGAGGACCAGACTTTGTCGTAGGACCTGACGCTCCACCAGCAAAAAGAAACGTCCTTGGGGTGATAGAGAAGGCTGGCTTGGAAATCGGCAAAGAAGTGATAAAGCACAGAGCCTACGGACAGAAAATCACAGGCATGATAGGAGGCAGACCAACTCACCCCGTAAGCGCATGCATCCCTGGTGGAATCGCAAAATCTTTGTCTGAGGATGAAAGGCAAGAAATAGAAAAGATGATTAGAAGCTGCCTAGAGTTCGCAAAGTTCTCCCTGAAACTCTTCGACGATGTGGTTCTCAAAAACGTTGACTACGTGAATTTGATCAAGAGTGAACCTTACACCCTCAGGACACATTACATGGGAACAGTTGACAAAAATAACAAGGTAAACTTTTACGACGGTAAAGTTCGAGTGGTTGATCAGAAAGGAGAAGAGTTCGCGAAGTTTGCTTCCTCAAAATATTTAGATATCATCGAGGAACACGTTGAACCATGGACCTACGTCAAACTACCTTATCTAAAAAAGATTGGATGGAAAGGCCTAGTTGACGGTCCAGGCAGTGGAATCTACAGGGTTGGTCCTCTAGGGAGATTGAACGCCGCAGAAGGTATGGCAACACCTATAGCCCAAGAAGAATACGAGAGGATGTACAAAACTCTCGGTGGAAAACCCGTTCACGCCACTCTGGCTTTTCACTGGGCTCGGCTGATAGAGCTCATGTACGCAACTGAGCGATGTTTAGAATTGATCACAGATAAGGAGATTACGAGCAAAGACATCAAGAACAAACCTGGCAAGCCTGGGGAAGGAGTGGGAATAGTCGAGGCTGCAAGGGGCACGCTTATTCATCACTATTGGCTGGATGAGAAAGCCTTAGCCAAGAAGGTCAACTTAATAGTGGCTACAACCCACAACGCACCAGGAATCTGCATGTCTATAAAGAATGCTGCAAAGGGCCTCATACACAACGGTAAAGTCAATGATGGACTGCTGAACAAGGTGGAGATGGCCTTCAGAGCTTACGACCCGTGCTTCGCTTGCGCCACCCACTTTGCCATCGGTGAGATGCCCTTGGAAGTTAAGATTTACGATAACGAAAAACGTCTAGTAAATACCTTGAGAAGGTGAGGGAGTGAAAATGGAAGAAGCTAAAGTTGGAGTGTTCCTTTCTGACTGGGGAAAACAGCTCTCTGAAATCTTAGATTTCGACGCTTTAACCGCTTACGTGAAAAATGTTGCAGGTGTGGCTCTTATCGCTAGAAGCAGCGAGTTCTGGCGGGGCAAAGGACTACAGTATATTGTTGATGCTGTTAAAGATAAAAAGGTAAACAGAGTCGTCGTTGCGGAGAGTCTTCCCAAGCTGAGTGAGGTTAACATTGTTGAAGCCGTTGAAAAGGCAGGTCTTAATCCCTATCTGGTGGAAGTCCTTGATCTCAAAGACCACTGCGCCTGGCCTCATAGAGAAACACCTGCTGAAGCCACTGAAAAAGCCAAAGCCATGCTTCTAGCTGCCATCGAACGCGCCAAACTTCTCGAACCCATAGAAAAACTTGAGTTTCAAGCCCTCAAGTCAGCCTTAGTCATAGGCGGAGGCATAGCGGGCATGCAGACCGCCGAAGATATGGCTGATCTCGGATTTGAAGTGCACATAGTTGAAAAGGCACCATTTCTCGGGGGCTTGGCTGCTCGAGCTGGCCGATTCTTTCCAACAGACGACTGTGCCATCTGCATTCAGTCTCCAGTTTCAGACGTGAAAACCATCACTCACACTTCTCGAAAGTGCGTATACCGTTCGGGTTTCACTAAGATTCCCAAACTGAACATACTGACTAACTCCAAAGTAGTAAGCGTTAATGGAGTTCCTGGCAACTACCACGTCACGATTGAGAAGAAACCGAGATATGTCAACGCGCTGAAATGTATAGCATGTGATAAGTGCACCACTGTTTGCCCCGTGGAAGTGCCAGATGAATACAACGCGAAGCTGAAGACTCGTAAAGCCATCTACATGAATATTCCCAACGTTCACCCACCCGTCTACGTCATCGACGAGAGCGCATGCAAGTTCCACGACTGTGCCAAGTGCGTTGAGGTCTGTCCCACAAACGCTGTGGAACTGGACCAGAAACCTGAGCAGATAACCCTAGACGTGGGCAGCATCATAGTTGCCACGGGTTTCCAAGAGTTCGATTCCAGCATCATAAAGGAATATCATTATGATGATGATCCTGATGTCATAACAAATCTTGAGCTTGCAAGGATGATTGACGGCTTCGGGCCAACAGGCGGCGTGATTGTTAGGCCCTCTAACGGTAAACCCGCCAAGAAAGTAGTTATGATACATTGTGTTGGTTCCAGAGACAGGCGATGGAACGAATACTGTTCAGGCATCTGCTGCATGATCTCCCTGAAACACGCCACGTTAATTAAGTCAGCCTATCCAGATGCAGATGTCACCATGTGTTACATAGACATAAGAACCACTGGAAGGGAACACGAATACTATTACGAGCGAGCCCGAGAGATGGGAATCAAGTTCGTCAAAGGCAGACCAACCGAAATTACACGAGACCCGGAAACCAAGAAGCTAATTGTAGATGTGGAAGATGCCCTTCTCAAAAGATTCCTAGAATTAGAAGCTGACCTTGTGGTGTTGGCTCCGGCCATGGTACCCGCCAAAGGCACTAAGGAACTCGCAGAAATGTTAGGTCTCGAGTTGGGTAAAGACGGTTTCTTCAAGGAATACAATGCTAAACTGAGACCTACAGAAACAAAACTGAGAGGGATATACCTCAGCGGAGGAGCTACCTTCCCAAAAGACGCGCCGACAACTTCGCTGCACGCTCATTCAGCAGCGGTGAAAGCTGCAAAGTTCTTAACCACAGGCAAGATAGTCAAGGATCAGAGAACCGCCATAATCAATGAAGAATATTGTGGTGACTGTGAATTCTGTCCTGTCATTTGTCCCTATGGTGCCATAAGCTTGGAGTCGACAGGTGAAGGACACTTCATAGCGCGAATATCTGATCTCTTATGTGAAGGATGTGGTGTCTGCGTGGGAACTTGTCCCCTCAACGCCATTGAGCTTAGACATTCGAAGCCAAACCAGATGTTAGCTCAGATGAATGCGCTCATGTCTGTAAACGGAACATCTAAGCCTCTGGTTCTAGCCATCTGCTGTTCAGAATGTGGTCACACAGCTGTAGACTCTTCCGGTATGGCTATGATGCAGTATCCCGCAAATGTCAGAGTTATGAAGGTTCCTTGCACAGGCATCCTGCAAATTCACCAGTTTCTAGAAGCTTTTCAGGCAGGTGCCCAAGGAGTGATGGTTGTGGGGTGCAAGAGTGACGGGTGCCACTACGAAGTCGGCAGTCAAAAGGCTGAAAAGAAAGTGGAACTCACTAGAATGTTGCTAAGGGGATACGGTATAGAGCCAGAAAGGTTGGAGATGTTCAACATGGTGTTTATCGAAGGAGACAAGTTTGCCGAGGCGGCGCACCTAATGACTGAGAGATTAGAAAAGTTGGGTTCACTGCAGTTAATGGGGGAATCTTAACAGGAAGAGATGAAAGATAATGGCACACGAAAAAAAGAAAAGAGCAACAAGCCTTGCATTCTCTGACGTAGTTAGGAGTCATCTAGGCGGCGAAACCCTAACTCTATGCTACCAGTGCGGAACCTGCGCCAGCAGCTGTCCTGTAGCCAAAATCACCGATCGCTTTAATCCCAGAGAACTCATCAAACTATCGCTATTGGGCGAAAAAAACGAAGTGATTTCAAAAGACTCCATATGGCTGTGCTGCTCTTGCTACAACTGCCAAGAAAGATGTCCCCAAAAGGTTGAGATAGCCGACGTGATCTATGCGCTGAGAAATATTGCTTTGAAGGAAGGTTACATTCCAAACATCTATTCAGAGTTTGCATCAGCCCTCTTTGGTGACGGTCGCATAGTAAATGTTTCCAAATTCGTAGAAAACAAAAGACCGGCCCTTGGTTTACCGCCTCTTCAGGCAACAGGAGTAGCTTCACTGAGAAAGATTCTTTCTGCTACAGGGTTTGATAAGTTGCAGAAGAAGGAGGAAACATCATGACAAGCTATGCTCTATTTCTTGGTTGCACAATACCTGCACGACAGCCAAACTACGAGTTGTCGGCGAGAAAGTCCCTAGCCAAACTTGGAATAGAACTTGTTGATCTAGCCAACTTTACTTGCTGTTGTCCTCCACCAGTGCAGTCAATAGATCTGGAAACCAGTCTTGCGGTAGCTGCATACAACATTTGCATAGCCGAAGAAGCCGACCAGAACATAGTTACATTGTGTAGCGGCTGTTTTGAATCTCTTGCCGTGGCAAATTCTATGCTGAAGGGTGACGAACAACTGAAGGCGAGGATAAACGGAATTTTATCCAAAGCTGGAAAAGAGTTTCTTGGCAGCATAGAAGTGAAGCATTTTCTCCAAGTCTTGATGGATGATGTGGGGCTAAAACGTATCAAGCAAAGTATCTCTAAACCTTTGAGCAAACTAAAAGTGGCTGCTTTTTATGGTTGCCATGCGCTTAGACCTAGCGAACTTCTGAAGCTTGACGACCCGGAACGTCCACGCATTCTTGAAAGGCTGATTGAAACATTGGGCGCGAAAAGTGTAGAATACCGAAACAAGTTGAAGTGTTGTGGCGGGCTCCTAAGAGGATATTCTGACGACCTAGCCCTTGAACTAGCTAGAGAAAAACTAGTAAACACGACAAAGGCAGGCGCTGATTGCATTGCAACCCTCTGCCCCTTCTGCTTCGTTGCATTAGATCTGGGACAACTACAGATAAGGTCGAGGTTGAAGGAAACCTTCGACATACCTGTGATTCATTATTCAGAGCTTATAAGCTTAGCTTTGGGAGTTGACCCTAAAGAACTGGCGCTAGAATCCCACAAAGTTAAGACCGATAATATAATCACAAGATATTGTGAAACATAACCTGATGACATTACATGATAAATTATCGCGGGTGAAGAACTCTCATAATGAAAAGAATTTGGAAACAAGGTAGCAATTCAAATTAGATTATAGTTACTTACTTTCAATTTGGCACAAAGCTATTCTTTTCATGACTGATCATTATCCTTAAAAAGAACTCGGCATTATCGTTCTTTGGGGAAAGCACTGCATGAAAGTTCTGTTCGTTGAACCGCCGAAGGACATATGGTTTGTCATGGGAGAGTATCTACCTCCGCCATACGGGGTTATCCAGCTTGCAGCCTATCTTGAAAAGGAAGCTAAAGATGTTGAAATCGAAGTTTTAGACTGTAATGCTCAGCAGGTAGACTGGGAAGAGATGGAAAAGCACATAGAATCCTTCAATCCTGACATTGTGGCTTCAAGCGCATTAGCTACCTGCAACACGTACGTGGTCGCAAGAACCCTTGAAATTGCCAAAAAGGTTAACCCTGACATCCTCACCGTTACTGGAGGTCAACATTTCACGGCAACAGCCCAAGAAAGCTTAGAGATATACCCTGAAATCGATGTTATCGTACGTGGAGAGGGAGAACAAACTTTAACAGAACTCGTTAAGAGTGCAGAGAAAAAGCCATCTTTTGCAAAAATAAAGGGCATCTCCTTTAGACATGAAGGAAAAATCTTTCACAATCCCTCTAGACCGTTGATTGAAGACCTGAATGATCTTCCCTTTCCTGGATATCATCTCGTTGAGGGCATCGTTCATAGATACCATTTTGCTGCAATGGCTGGTCGCAATACCCCTTATGCATTAATCGAAGGTTCAAGGGGCTGTTCACATCGATGCACTTTCTGCACGCAATGGCGGCACTGGCAAGGAAAGTGGAGAGTGAAGTCACCTGAGCGAATTGCCGATGAAATCGAGTTTTGCTACCAAAATTATGGAAGCAGATTCGTTTGGCTGACAGATGATAATTTCGGAGCAGGCAAGCGGGCAAGCAGTCTTGCTGACGAACTTCTTAAACGTGAAATAGGTGATGATCTGATGTGGTTTGCACAGTCAAGATGCGATGATGTCGTCAAGAACAGAGAGTTCTTGCCTAAGATGCGAAAAGCAGGTCTTCACTGGATCATGGTCGGCGTAGAAAGCCCAAGTCATTCAACTCTTGAGGATTTCAAGAAGGGCATATCTCCAGAAGATGCAAAGAAGGCTGTAAAGCTCTTGGAGGAAAACGACATCTTTGCTCACACGATGTTCATCATAGGGGAACGAAAGGACACCGCAGAATCCATAGCGAATCTGAGAGAGTTCGTAAACGAATTAGACCCAGACTTCGTTATATTCACCGTTCTCACACCTTTTCCTGGGACCGAAATCTTTGACGAGGCTAAACAAAACGGATGGATTGAAGATTTCAACTGGTCACATTATGATATGGCTCATGCGATTATGCCGACTGAGACCTTGTCCAGAAAAGAGGTGCAGGAAGAACTCTACAAGTGTTATAAGGGCTTCTATGGTTCTTGGAGGAGAAGGCTCGAGGGAATATTTTCCAGAAACGAGTTGAAAAGAAGAATTAACTGGTATATGGCAGGTAGAGGCATCATAAGACAGTTTAGAAAGCTTTTCTAGACAGATGTTTCTGCACATTTCCCCTGTTAATCTGGCTGGTTTTATTAAATTCTGAGGACGCTTAATAAGAGACATTTCTCATTCAATCTGGTTGCGGTGTTGAAACTGGCTTCGCGACGTGGAGAAACGTCTTCTGAAAAGGCTGTTGTAGCGGAGCATCTCTGTAAGGTGTTTAATGTTTCAAAGGGAGTTCTTAGAAGGACAAAGACTCCAGTTGTGGCAGTGAAGGATGTTTCTTTTGAGATAGAACATGGAGAGCTTTTCGGATTGGTTGGTCCAAACGGAGCAGGCAAAACTACTACTATAAAGATGTTAACTACAATGCTCATTCCAACATCAGGCAAGGCAACTGTTCTTGGCTACGATGTTCAAAAAGATGTAACAGAGATCAGAAAGAGAATAGGTATAGTTCTTGGCGGGGAAAGAGGCCTTTACACGCGGGTTAACGCCATCGACAATCTAAGATACTTCGCTGACCTCTACGGGGTGCCCACAAACATTCGAGACCGAAGAATCAAGGAGCTTCTGCAATTTATGGGATTGTGGGACAGAGCCAAAGACCGTGTTGAAACATATTCCAAAGGCATGAAACAACGGCTTCATCTAGCCAGAGGACTAATCAACGACCCTCAACTCATCTTCATGGACGAACCCACAATCGGGTTGGATCCCGAGATAGCTAAAGAAACAAGGAAAATGATTAAAGAACTGGTGGAAAAAGGCAAAACCGTTCTGTTAACCACGCATTACATGTTCGAAGCGGACGAACTATGCAAACGAGTAGCCATAATACGAAAAGGAGATATCGTGGCGTTAGACACACCGTCTGGACTGAAAAAATATGTCATGGACACAAGCGTAGTGGAAGTTGAAGGCTTCGGAATAACAGAAACAGAAGTAGCCAAGTTCAAAGAAGTGTCCGAAGTATTAGCCGTAAGTGCAGACTTGAGCGAAAGCAAACAGGTTTTGAAGATTCAGACCCCAAAGGGCTCTGAGATAATATCTGAAGTGCAAGAGATACTAAAGAAAAGCCGAATCTACGACCTCAAAATCAAAGAGCCCACGCTTGAAGACGCCTATCTACGACTAGTTGAAGGAAGCGTGAAGTGATGCGTCAGACCCTGAGAGTTATATACAGCGCCTTTAGACTGGCGTTG
>CAYFZT010000059.1:8525-9690 GCA_964347555.1 uncultured Candidatus Bathyarchaeia archaeon
ATGGGTCATCCCAAACGTGATCGCACCCTTCGTTTTCACTTTTGTGGCTCTCACCCTCTTCAAAGAAGCCAGCGGACCCTTCGGACTGTATGCTGTTTTAGGAGGAGGAATGATGGGAATGTGGGGCAACACCCTCTACTCTTCAGGCTTCGCCATAGAATTTGAAAAATGGCAGGGCACCTTGGAAGAAGTTGTGGCAGCACCTTCAAATCTTCTACATGTGATCGCTGGCAGATCGATTTCAAATGCTCTTTTCGGTCTCACAAACATGGTGGCCATTCTTCTGATAGCTTCTCTAGTGTTCAGAGTTTCCTTAGGCGTCGCCAATCCCTTTCTGTTTGCGCTTTCAATTGTTTTAACCCTTCTTTCAGTCTCAGCACTAGGTTTAATCTTCGCTTCCGCCTTTGTGCTCTCAAGATATGCGCAGGTGTTTACTAATGGCTTGGAGTTTCCCATCTACGTAATCTCTGGATCTATGTTTCCAATAGCGCTACTGCCCTTCTGGATTCATCCCGCCTCTTACATTCTTGGACCAACATGGGGGGTAGAAGCCATAAGGATGGCGGCTGGTCAAGAGATTGTTTCATTGGCATTCTGGCTAAACATCGGCGTGATGCTTCTAGTCACCTTAGCCTATGTAGGTATTGCAATGTTTCTTTTCAAGAAGGTAGAAACAAAGTCTAGAAGAGATGGGACGCTGGTTCAAGCATGAATCCTTTGAGTCTATTGAGAGTATTCGCTAGCAGCGCTGTGTTCTCTTTTAGAGCCCAGTTTGGCTGGCTCTACCCTCCTATGTGGTTGACAATGAAGTTGATTATGCCGCTTTCTCAGATGTCCTTTTTCGTGTTTGTGGGAAATTTCCTCATACAAACTGGCAGTGCCTCTACCGACCTTGTTGCCTACATAGCTGTTGGAAACGCTATACAAGTGTTAGCTTGGAACACCATTTTCTCAGTCATTAACATAACAAGCCACGACAAGTGGGATGGAACGCTGCCACTTGTGCTTGCCACACCTGCCCATAGGCTTCCCCTCTTCGTTGGAAGAGCCATGGTTCACGTGCTCGACGGTATGCTGAGTGTCGCAGTAGCCTTTGCTTATGCCAATTTTCTTTTCGGGGTGAACTTTGGAAACACAGATGTAATCGCTCTCGTCGTTGTGGTGT
>CAYFZT010000060.1:0-9622 GCA_964347555.1 uncultured Candidatus Bathyarchaeia archaeon
TAAAACCAGTGCATCCCACACCAACAATAGCTACGTCTTCCAATTTTTTCACCTAATTCTTGTTAAAGGAAACTATAGTGTAAGGTGTTGACACTATAAAACTTTCGAGAAAGAGAGAAGGTGTAAATTCGTCCTAGATATGTATATTGCAAATGTTCTGAATCTGAACCATACGTAATTAAATTATGGCAAAAACGATCTACCTTAAAAGGAAAAATGGAAACATTAGCCGATGTAGTCTCACTGGTTTCAGACATATTCCTTGTTTCCTTGGGAATCTATGTAATTGCTGTCATCGTGAAAGTTTACTCTCTTTACCGAACCCTTGGTTTTTCCAGAACTGTTATGACTCCTTTTCTTCTTGTTGGAGCAGCATTTGCCTTTTCTGGGGTCACAGAACTCTTAGGAGTTTTTGTGGGAGAAATTGGTTCATTTGCTCACTCTTTGACCATGTTAGCGACAGCTGTCTTCTTGGTGTTTGGACTTAGCAGTTACCATATAATGAAAGCTGAAGTAAGTAAAAGATTATCAAAGATTAGTTCCAAGACTTAACTCACCCTTTTTTTTGGGGGATATGTGTCATTGAACATCATCTACCAGAAGGCATGCTCTAGTCTTCTCAAGTTACTGCTTCTTTAAGCTGAGAAACGAAACCCTCTTCATCCTCAGCAATTCTCTTCTTCACTTCTCTCCAAGCGGCTGGACAATTCTTGTACTCAACACCCACGATGCCGTGGATGACTTTGTCAATTTCCCGTTTATTTTCACTTGTAACCTCTATTCCCGCCTTCTTGAAAATCTCTTGCAGATGCCTAAAGTAGCAAGTCGTAGCAAATCACCCTACATATAAATGGAACTTTCTAAATTTAAAGTTGTCAAAAAAAGAGGGAATATGCGAGAGTAGCCTCGTTAGGTTGTTCTATCTTGGACGGTCTAAGAATCTGCGGGCGTACATCAGCGGCTCTGCCTTTTTCGATTCCACTTCCAAGGAATAGGTGTTTTTGAGTGAATTTGACGGCTCATACGAAGTGAATGTGAATGAAGGGCAAGGTGAGCAAACGTCAGGGTCTTCTTTTCCTAAGCCGTTGATTGATCTGAATGCCTTTGAGACTTTCTGTTTAGGTGAAGAGACCTCTCCTTTTATTTCATGTGTTTTGCATCCCATAATTCATCACTAGCCTTTTACATTTAAACGGACGTTTTAGTAATGAAATTTACGCCTCTTATAAAGATTTTGTTTTAATATGAAAACGCTTTTATACTCATTTAACTATTTGTTTAAATTGAGAGCGTTATGAAACCATTAAAGGAGATAGATGCTGAAGCGTTCAAGCTGTTAGGCGACGAAACTAGAAAGAAAATAGTGTTTCTGCTTCGCGTTAAAGAAATGACCGTAAGCCAAATAGCTGGAGAACTCAATCTGACTCCCCAAGCGGTTTATCATCACATAAAGAAGCTTCTAAAGGGAGAAATGGTGGAGGTGGCACGAGAAGAACGTGTCGACCACCTCATCGAAAGTTACTACAGAGCAACCGCTGAGACCTTCGTCTCCAGTGTCGGAGAAGCCTGTTGCAGTGTAAGAGTCAGTAAAGAACAAGTGAAGACAATTCTTGATGCTTTGAAAAAACTTGGGTTTAAGGTTGAATTTGATGAAAACAAAATTTCTCAGTTAACTGATTTACAAACCGAACTTGATGAGTGCTGCGGTTCTGGAAAGTTTGAAGACGCAATCGTCGAATTAGACGATGTAGCCTTTCCTGTAAAACCGCTGATTCTGGAGTACGCTGAAACTATTTCAATGTCAGATAAGGAATACGCTAGACAACAAGAGATAAGGAAACAGTTCAGGGATTTGCTGAGATCGCTCATTAAGAAATGACCAAAAAAAGAGAGGAGGGGTGAAATATGGAAGAGAAAGAAATCAAACAATTCGTTAAGAAGAGATATGGCGAGATTGCGAAGTCTGGAGAGTCCTGTTGTTCGTCCTGTGGACCTTCCCTCGCGGAGCTTGGAAAGAGAATAGGCTATTCTAAAGAAGACCTAAAGAACGTTCCAGAAGCCTCTAATATGGGTTTGGGATGCGGAAATCCTGTTGCTTTAGCTTCCTTAAAGGAGGGTGAAACCATTCTTGACTTGGGTTCAGGTGGCGGCATCGATGTGTTTCTCGCAGCAAGAAGAGTTGGGAACAAAGGAAAGGTGATTGGAGTTGACATGACAGAAGACATGATCAAGAAAGCTAGATCTACTGCAGAGGAATATGGCTATACAAACGTGGAGTTCAGGCTGGGTGAAATAGAGAATCTTCCTGTTGAGGACGCTTCGATTGATGTCATCATCAGCAACTGCGTAATCAACCTATCAGTCGACAAAGGAAAAGTGTTTCGAGAGGCTCACAGAGTCTTA
Source organism: uncultured Candidatus Bathyarchaeia archaeon (assembly GCA_964347555.1). Classification (GTDB taxonomy): domain Archaea; phylum Thermoproteota; class Bathyarchaeia; order Bathyarchaeales; family Bathyarchaeaceae. The sequence continues at coordinate 2,404 of CAYFZT010000060.1, forward strand.
AAACCAGGTGGAAGAATTATGATCTCCGACCTCGTTACAGAAGGAGAACTGCCTGAAATAATAAGGCGAAGCTTTGATGCATGGGCAGGATGCGTTGCAGGAGCTTTAGAAAAAAGTGAATACTTAGACACGATAAGGAAGGCTGGGTTCAAAAAGGTTAAGATTGTATCTGAGTCGACTTATGATATCGATGTCTCTGAAGAGTTAAAAGGTAGAATAACAAGCGTAAGCGTAGAAGCACAAAAATAGCAAATAGCTGAAAACAGTCTGATGACCTTCTCTTGAACTTTTTTATCTTTTGTTATGTACATAAATACATGTTTCGTATGCTTAACCTGGAATGTTCGTGGGTTTGTGCATAGTTGAAGTCTGGTAAGAAAGATGCTTTTATGTCAAGAAGGGCTTAATTTACGTGCAGACGAGGAGCTGAAAAGAGTTGCCGCCTCCAGCAGAATGGATTATCTTTGGTATGGTTCTCTATCTCGCGGGACCGTTGGTTTGGGGGTATATTTGCAGCCGACTGCGTGCACATTTTTTGGGCATACTTCTTGTATTCTTGCCATACTTAATATTGGGATTAATCTGGCGTGACCTGTTCAACCTCAGCATTTCACCTGTGTTGGATTTCTTCGCCATCTACGTAGCTTTTGCCTTAATCGGATACGCGCTGGGTCTGGTCATCACCAAAAGACGCAAAAAGAAAACCTAAATCAAAGCCTTCGCTATGCACTGAAATGTTAGTTTTTCAGCTGCGCGCGTGTAGAGATAAGGGAGCCAGTAGAGCAAATTTTACAAAGAACCGCTTAATGTTGATTTTATCAAGCGATGTGTAGGAGGCACAAGAATTGAAGGAGAGAACTGCCAATAATGTGCACGTAGCTTTTGTTGCAGAAGCGAAAGCTTATCAAAGACTTTTGATGTTCGCAAAAAAGGCTGAGGAGGAGGATTTACCGCAGATTGCCCATTTATTTAGAGCTGTTGCTGCAGCAGAGGGTGTTCATTCCAGAAGGCATTTTGCTTTGCTTGAGAGAAGCGTAGGGGATACTCAGAGTAATTTAGATCAGGCGTTTCAGTCAGAGAGTGGAGTTGCTGCAGTGGAGTATCTGAGGATGTTGCGTGAAGCAGAGGACGAGGGTGAAGACTCAGCAGCAATTGTGTTTTCTCAAGCCCGAGATGTTGAAGAGGGACATGTGCGACTTTACAAGAGGGCGCTTGATCATCTGATAGCGCAGCGGGCAACTAAGTATTATGTGTGCACAGTTTGCGGTTACGTCGCTGATAGTAAAGCTCCGGAGAACTGTCCGATTTGTGGAGCACCACAAACAAGTTTTAGTATAGTAGACTAATACTTATGCGGGCGGAGATGTCTCCACTCATCTTTTAAATAGTGGTTCGGCTACAATATTGCACTCCCAAAGAATGAGCTGCATTACTTTCCTTTGGGGGAAAAATACGTTGGTTGGTAAACCCCTTGTTTCAATTGTGTCCGCAGGGTTATCAAAGTTCGGTAGACGAGAAGGAGTTTATGGACGAGAGCTTTTCGCTGAAGCTGTGACAGAAGCGTTTGAGCGGTGTCCCAATCTCGAACCCAAAAAAGACATCAAAGCCGTTATTGTTGGACACATGGGCGAATCTTATGAGCATCAAGGCCATACTGGACCTACATTAACTGACTGGGCTGGACTGTTGCCTTCAGCCTCTGTTAGAACCGAAGCTGCATGCTCGTCATCAGGAGTTGCTCTGCGCATCGGAATCCTTGCTTTGCTCTCAGGAGTTTACGACGTAGTTCTCGTTGGCGGTGTGGAGAAAATGACGCACAGAACAACACCTGACGTAACAGAGTTTTTAGCTATGGCTTCTGACTTCCCCTTTGAACAGTGGCATGGCTTAACGTTTCCCGGTCTTTATGCGCTCATGGCGACAGCTCACATGCATAAGTATGGCACAACTGAAGAGCAGATGGCACTAGTAGCCGTGAAGAATCATCACAATGGAGCTCTGAATCCTAAAGCGCACATGCAAAGAGAAGTCACCTTAGAAAAGGCTTTAAATTCGCGAACAATCGCTTGGCCTCTGAAACTCTACGATTGCTCTCTCATCACCGACGGCGCCAGCTGCCTAGTATTGACTAAACCAGAACTAGCTGAAAAATTCACGGACATTCCCGTACATATTGTTGGGTCCGGGCAGGCTAGCGACGCAATCGGTATGTATGAACGAGAAGAGCTCACAACTTTGAAGGCAGCAAGGCTGGCGGCAAAAGAAGCTTACAAAATGGGTGGAGTCAAGCCGAAGGATATAGATGTAGCTGAAGTTCACGACTGTTTTACCATAGCTGAAATCATAGCCTAGGAAGATTTGGGCTTCTGTGAGCCAGGAAAAGGCGGAAAAATGATTGAAAGCAGTACTACAACGCTTGAAAGCAGAGTCCCTGTCAACACAAGTGGAGGCTTGAAATCGAAGGGTCATCCAGTGGGTGCAACTGGCATCGCACAGGCTTATGAACTCTTTCTGCAGCTAACAGAACAAGCCGATAAGAGACAGGTAAGGGGAGCGAAAATAGGCTTGGCACATAATGTAGGCGGTTCAGGCGCCACTGCTACAGTGCACATTTTAAGGAGAGGATGAGCATGGTTGAAGCTTCTTTGCCGTTTACTATTGAAAGCTTTTACAAGTATGTCGCTCAGGGAAAACTGATGGCTGCCCGATGTAGACGATGCGGAAAACTGTTTGTTCCACCTAGGCTAATGTGCACTGACTGTTACTCAAAGGATTTAGAATGGACTCAACTAGAAGGAGCGGGCAAACTGCTCACTTACACGGTTATTCATGTTTCGCCTAAACAATTCGAAAGCATGGTTCCCTATACAGTAGGCATTGTGCAATTAAATGAGGGGCCTCAACTGCCAGGAATGATATGTGACATTGAAGCCGACAAGATCAAGGTTGGCATGAAATTGAGAGTAGACTTTGACACTGCCCCGTCGTCTGAGTGGCCCCAATGGTCAAGATATTATTTCAAACCGTTTTAGGTCTTTCTTTGTTTCTCTTTATTGTCTAGTTGTTCTATTAATGTGAGAATTTCGGTTGGCGATGAGATTAGGCAGTGGGCTCCTGCGTAGGTTAGTTCTTGTGGAGACGCAAATCCAGTTGTCGTGCCTACTGCAAACACTTTTAGTGCTTGAGCGCTTTTCATGTCCCAAACACTGTCTCCCACAACAATGGCTTCTTTTGGCTTAACCTTCAGCGCTTTCAATACAGTCTTTAAATGAGCAGGGTTTGGCTTAACCATCAACACGTCGTCTCGGGTGAAAACTGCGTCGAAATATCGTTTAAGGTTGAAGGTTCTTAGAATGCTATTAACTGAGTTTTTGCCGTTAACCGTGAACAATGCCAGTTTAAGCTTCAATTTCTTTAAAGCCTTTAAAGTCTCCAAGCTTCCTGGTATGAGTCTAGTTTTTCGGGCGGCTTCCATCTCATGTTTTTCAGCTATGGAATAAACAGTCTTCTCAATTCTTTTGACTTGTTTTTCCCTGTGATTATTTTTCAAGAAGATCTCGGCTTTGCTTAATATTTCAAATAGATTTTCGTTCATTGAGAATATGGACTGGGGAAAGCCTTCTTCTGTCAGGTTTTGGATGATGTCAGCTCTTGATGCTTTGTAGTCAAGGTTGAAATCAACTATTGTGCCGTCTAAGTCGAAGATAACCGCCTTTATTTTCAATCGAGTTCACCTTTTGCGTTTGGTCGCTCTGAAGATTGCGTATTGCTTAGAATCCTATAAGATATATTTTGCGGTTTTCCACTTTATATCTGGGTTTCCTAATGAGTTGGCAAGAACACGTGAACAATCATCTCTGGCCGATTCTTGTAGAAACGGTTCACAGCATGATTATGTATCCGCAACATAAGGCTTACACAAGGGATGTTGCCTTAAGTGAGCAGCCAGACGTGAAGGCAACTGACCTTGCGGCTAAGATTGGAATCCCTCTCGGTGAGGCTCTCGTTATTCTTTACGAATTGGAAAAAGAGAAAAGCGAAGGTAAGCCATGATTAGACTGATTGAACCGCTGAGGCTTTGAAGACAAGAAAGACTTTGGAGCCGATGTTTAGCTTCATCTCATTGAACGATCGCCTAGTCACTTGAACAACAAAATCTTTTCCAGCATCAATCCTTAATCGCAATACTGCCCCAAGGTCAACCACTTCTACTATCTTTCCCTTGAACATGTTTCTGGCACTAGAAGAAATGGTCCTTCTCGAAAGAATGATATCTTCAGGTCTCACGTAGACTGTTACTTTTCCCGTTTTTTGAAAGGCTGCTTCAATCTGAACTTTCTCATCTATCTCTATTAGAGAGGTGCCTTCCGAGGTTGTTTTTGAAAAACCAGAAAACGAGTTATCCAGTCTTGCAAAGCTTGCAAGATATTTGGATGGAGTTTTAAAAATTTCCTTGATTGCACCGACTTCTTTAATTTTTCCGTTAAGGAGTAGTGCTGCTCTTTTAGCGAGGCTTTCTGCTTGAAACATATTGTGGGTTGCTATGACAATACTTGTTGTTTTCTGTTTGTTGACCCATGTGAGGGCTTCTTCTATGATTGAAGCATTTTTGGGGTCAATGTTAACTGTGGGCTCGTCTAGAAGCAAGAGTTCCGTGTTAAGCACTAGGGCTCTTGCAAGAGCTACTCGTTGCTGTTCGCCGCCTGAAAGTTTCTTAGCTGGTCGTTTTTCGTATCCTTCGAGTTTCACTATTTTCAGCGCTTCTCTGACCCTACTTTTAATTTCCTGTTTTGCAGTTTCTCTTAGTTTAAGCCCGTAGGCAACGTTGTTGTAGACAGTTGTGTTAAATAGTACAGTTTTTTGGAAAACCATGGTTGCGTTTAATCTTACTTTGTCTATGTTTTTGTGGTTGACTTCTGCGCCCTTGAAGAGGATTTTGCCTTTTGTTGGTTTCTCGATGCCAGCCATTATTCGCAGCAGTGTGGTCTTGCCTGCGCCGTTGGGTCCTAGGAGGCTGAGAATTTCGCCTTCTATGATGTTTATGCTGACGTTGTCTAGGGCTTTTATCTCTTCGTATTGTTTTGTTATGTTCTCAAGTTCGATTATGGGCTTCATGTTCTGCGCCTTCGGATGAGGTTGATTGAAAGGCTCACGGTTGAAACTATTAGTAGGAGTATGATTGCCAATGCTATTCCAAGGGCAATGTTTCCCTTGTTGGTTTCAAGGGCGATGGTGGTGGTTAAAACGCTTGTTCGACCGCTTATGTTTCCTCCAACCATGAGGGCAACACCTAACTCGGCTATTGCTCTGTTGAAACTGGCAGTGATTGCTAAGACGACTCCGCTCAAGGATTCTTTTAGCACAGCTATTGAAGCTTCAAATTCTGAGGCTCCTAAAGTCTTTGCAAGATTTTTGATTTCGGGATCCACAGATTCGATGGCGTTTGCAACGAAGCTTACAATTATCGGAGTCACGAGAACGGCTTGACCAAGCATCATCCCGAGAGGATTATACAATATGCCTAGAAAGCCTAGGGGACCCGCCTTTGAAAAGAAGAGGTAGAGAATAAGCCCTAAGGTTACAGTTGGTATGCCCAAAAGAGCGTTGAATAACCCTTTTAGGAGGAATTTGCCCCGAAATCTGTACAAGCCGAGAACTGTTGCTATCGGGATTGCCCATAGAGCACAAAGAAGGGTGGCAAAGCCAGAGATCAAAACTGATCGTGCAGTGATCTCTATAACTGTTGGGTTTCCAGAGAAGATCAGTTCGAGAGCCTTTATCAGTCCTTCGATGATTTCTGTTACCAAACTAAATGTGCTCCTTTTTTTAGTCGTAGAGGTCTTCATAATCTAGGCGATGTTCAGGTGGGCATTCGTAGCCGTCGAAGAAGGCGAATTCTCTTATCCACTTAGCTATTTCCAAGTCGGCATTTTCTTTGAGCAGTTTCACCGCTGGGTGGAACAGGCTTTGACCAAACGTGTCTTTGCCATATTGCTCGAATATCTGTTGGCCTTCTTCTGATGTGAGAAATCTTATGAAAGTCATAGCACCTTTGAAGTTCACATCGGGATGAAGTGCTGGGTTAACTGCAATGGCGCTGTAAACGTTGAGCAGTTCTTTGCCTTGGCTTACGAGCACTTTGAGTGAAATTAACCCTTCATAGTAGTACTGAAGGTATGTGCCCATATCGGCAAGAGTGTAGGCTGACATCTCTTCTGCAATCTTGAGGGTGGCACCCATTCCAGAGCCAGCGTTGATATACCATGATGACTCAGTGGACAACGTTTCCCAGTTGAATCCCGACATATTCCACAAAGCCTTTTCTTTCGAGTGGGTTCCAGAGTTGTCTCCTCTTGAAATCCACAAGGCTTTTCCGTCTCTTCCCTTTTCCATTATTTTTTGTAGGGCTTCTATTGGCGACAGTTCCATGATCTCTGCTGGGTCTGTTTCTGGTCCAACTATGGTGAAGAAGTTGTAAGCTACGATTTTTCTGTTAACTCCAATTCCGTCTGTTAGAAATTCTAGTTCCTGAGTTGGCGCATGGACTAAGATGAGATCTGCGTCGCCTCTTTCTGCGTGCGTGATGGCGATGCCTGTGCCTACCGAGATGAAGTTTAGGTCTATTGAGTTTTCTGCTTCAAATCTGGCTTCGATTGCGTCTAAGAGGCCTGTCTCGTAGAGGCTTGTTGTAGTCGAGATTATGAGGCGTTCCTTTGTGGTAGTTTGGAGGTAATAGGTGGTTCCCGCAACTGAGCCAACAACAGCTAACAGGAGTGAAATTAGCCAGATTATGTATGTTCGGTTCATCTGTTAATCCTCGTTATGTTTGGATGTACATATCGGCGTTATGACCTTAAAAATATAACGCTCTACTCTAGGAAAAATGTATAAAAGGAATCCACAATGAGTTTGTAGTGTTGTGGTGAATCCTTTGATAAGAGTTAGAGTTCAACGTATCGAATCCATCCGCGACCCCGAAGGAAATCTTGGAAAACGCATAGAACTGGTTGAAGAACGCGTCATTCCAAGGTTTGCGATCCAGCCCAGAACCGAAGAGGCCAAGATAGTCAGCGATGTTGTTCAAGCTCTTCAACAACAGCTTCCTATGGCTAGAACCCAAGCACAGTTCGCTTTCCCAAAACTGATCCTGTTCTTAACCGAACCAGAATACGAGTTGCTAGGCATAGACTTCGACGTGAACCAGATCTACGAACTAGAA
>CAYFZT010000061.1:0-9471 GCA_964347555.1 uncultured Candidatus Bathyarchaeia archaeon
AGAAAAGGCATACCATTTATCTAAAAGCAGTTTTAATGCATAATTCGTAGGACACGCAAATGACACGCCAAGCTAATAGGGAAATCATCGAGATACTTCTAGAGATCCCCCAGCCCACTACGAGAGATGTTAGTCAGGCTAAGGTGAAGATTGCAGGAAGATACAGCCTCAAAAGGATTCCATCTAACTCTGAATTGATAAGGTGTCTCAAGCCAAAAGAAAAGGATAAGCTGCTCCCTATTCTACGCCGAAAAATCACACGAACAATCTCAGGCGTAACAGTTGTCGCAGTTATGACCAAGCCTTGGCCTTGCCCTCAAGAAAAGCCCTGTGCGTATTGTCCAGGAGGCCCGCCATACGGAGTTCCCCAGAGCTATACAGGTCATGAACCAGCGGCAATGAGAGGCTTGCAAAGTAGTTTTGACCCCTATTTGCAGGTGAAGAACCGCATTAAACAATTACAGGCCATTGGACATGTGGTTGACAAGGTTGAACTAATCGTAATGGGTGGAACCTTCCCGAGTACACCAGTGGAATACCAGAAAACCTTCATTAGGAGATGCTTAGACGCTGTTACCATGCAAAAAGCGTCTTCCCTTAAAGAGGCAAGGGCAAATGCGGAGACCAGCAGAATCCGCAACGTTGGCATCACAGTGGAAACCCGTCCAGACTGGGCTAAACGGGAACACGTAGACCGCATGTTGCGCATGGGCGTTACCCGCGTGGAACTAGGCGTTCAAAACACTTACGACGACATCTACGCACTTGTCAATCGAAGCCACACCGTTCAGGACGTTGTTGAAGCCACCCGCACATTGAAAGACTCAGGTTTAAAAGTAGCCTATCACCTCATGCCTGGACTACCAAGCTCAAACCCTCAACGAGATCTGGAGGCTTTCGAGAAGATTTTCACCGACGCCGACTTTAAACCAGACATGATAAAAATCTATCCGTGCCTCGTCTTAAAGGGAACCAAAGTCTACGAATGGTGGAAAAACGGCGAATACAAGCCCTACACAACCGAGGAGGCGGCTACGCTCATTTTAGAGGTGAAAAAACTTGTTCCACCGTGGGTTCGAATAATGCGGGTGCAGAGGGACATTCCTGCGTATCTTATTGAGGCTGGGGTGCACCATGGCAATCTCCGTGAATTGGTTCAGCAGAAGCTTCAGGAACAGAAGATGCGGTGTCGATGTATAAGATGCCGAGAAGTTGGACATCGCTGGCTAAAAGACAAAGTTAAACCAGACCCAGAGAGCGTTCAAACATTGACAACTAAAGAAGAAGCATCTGAAGGAGAAGACATCTTCATCTCAGCCGAAGATTCAACCAACGATATTCTCATAGGCTACTTAAGACTCCGCATCCCCTCTCAAAAAGCCTACAGACCAGAAATAAACACGAAACCGTGTTCAATAGTACGTGAACTCCATGTTTATGGTCCTCTAGTTCCAGTTGGAAAACACAGAGCCAAAGCTTGGCAGCACAAAGGTTACGGAGAAAACCTCCTCGCAGAAGCGGAACTCGTATCCAAAGAAAAGTACAACTTTGAAAAAATTGTTGTTACAAGCGCGTTGGGAACAAAACAGTACTATAAACGGTATGGATACGATTATGACGGGCCGTATATGTCAAAAACCTTACATGCTTAACTCTATGCTGCTTCTTTAAGATGTGCGCAAAAATGAATAGTTACATATAGAGAATAGAGTGATTTGTATTTAGCGTGTTGGAGAAATATAGTTGAGTGAAGAGTTTCCTGGCTATAAAGGAGAAGCACTGCAACTCCTAAAGAGGGTGAAAGCTGAAATAGGCGACATCGTTCGTGTAATCAAAAATGGCGAAGCCTACGAAGGCATTCTGATTCCACGCTCAGAGTACGGCGACGAAGAGCATATTGTTATCAAACTCAAAAACGGTTACAACATTGGAATACGTATAACGTCAACTACACAAGTAGAAAAGGTTGGAGTCGGCGTCAAACCAACTTTCGCAGCTCCACCGCCTCCAGAACAGAGACGAGACCTCCCCAAAGTTGCAATTGTAAGCACTGGCGGAACAATCGCGAGCCGAGTAGACTATCGAACGGGTGGAGTACGACCTGCACTCTCAGCAAGAGACCTCTACAGTGTTGTTCCTGAGCTTTCAGAAATCGCCAAGATAGAAGCTGAAATCCTCTTCAGCGAATTTAGCGAAAACATCGTTTCCAAACATTGGACAGAGATAGCAAAGACCACGGCTAGGCATATTGAGAAGGGCGCCGCTGGAGTTGTGATTGCCCACGGAACCGACACGCTTGGCTACACTGCGGCTGCTTTAAGCTTTACTCTTCAAAACCTTCCAGTGCCAATTATAATGGTGGCTTCTCAAAGGTCGGCGGACAGACCAAGCTCGGATGCTGCTACAAACCTCATTGGCGCAGTTAAGGCAGCAGCTAAAGCTCCTTTCGCCGAAGTTGTCATCGCAATGCACGAAACAGTCTCTGACAAAGCCATAATTTTTCTTCGTGGAACTAAAGTGCGCAAGTGCCACACTAGCCGACGAGACACCTTTCAATCCGTTAACGCCTCACCGCTTGCGAAAATTGAAAACGAAAAAATCTCCATGCTAGTAAAGCACTTCAACGAGCGCAATTCGTCAAGAAATCTCATTTTGAAGCCGAACTTTGACGAAAAAGTGGCGCTTGTAAAGTTCTATCCTGGTTTAAACCCGCAACTCATTGACTGGTACGTTGACAAAAACTACAGAGGCATTGTTCTTGAAGGAACAGGGCTAGGCCACGTGGGAAACTACTGCATTTCCGCTGTTAAAAACGCCATAGGAAAAGGCTTGCTTGTAGCCATGACTTCCCAATGCATCTGGGGACGCATAAACATGAACGTCTACAATCAAGGAAGAGACCTACTTGCGATGGGAGTGATTCCCCTTGAAGACATGTTGCCAGAAACTGCTTTAGTGAAGCTAATGTGGGCTTTCGGACAAACAAAAGACATTGACGAAGCCAAGAGGCTTCTACTGAATAACGTGGCACATGAGATTTCACCGAGAAGCCTGTGCTAACAATGATTTTTTTAGATTTTCTCTTCTTGATCATGTACCAAAGGTATGTAGCATTCCTTCATAACTTTGAAATATCTATTGTTACCCATATTTTAACTGGAAGGTACATGTCAAAGTTTATACGTTCGCTAGGGCTCAAAGTGAAGACCTCTACGGTAGAAGAGAAGGAGCTGCAGACAAAATGTACGAAATGCGGCAAGAGAACTGCTACTGGCGAGGATAATCTGTGCGACAACTGCAGATTTGAGAATGTCCTTGCACGAATAGTTAAGGAAAAGTAGACTCTTAACCGCCGTGCAGATGTAAAACTCTATCTTTTTTCGCTTCATAGCCTCAGTCATTTTTTTAAATACTATTTCAGTAACTACACTGATTAGAACCTCTCAATAATAAGAATGCGAGGAGAAAACATGAACTTAGACTATTCAAAAATTGGATTGAAGGCTGGACTTGAGATTCATCAGCAACTCGACACCGCTGAGAAGCTTTTCTGCTCATGCCCACCTCAACTTTTTAAGGAAAACCCAGAGATCACATTTCTACGAAGACTTCGACCAACTCAAAGCGAGCTAGGACAAGTTGACCCTGCTGCCTTCTTCGAGTTCCAGAAGGGCGTAAGAATTCTGTATGAAGCAAACAATGAAAGCTCATGCCTAGTAGAGATGGATGAGGAACCTCCCCATGACTTGAATAAGGAAGCCGTTGAAGTCACGTTGATAGTAGCCTTAATGCTGAATGCAAAGCCAGTTGACGAGATTCATGTAATGCGAAAGACCGTTATTGACGGTTCGAACACAACAGGTTTTCAAAGAACATGTGTCATCGCCTTAAATGGAAATATCGAAGTTAACGGGAAGAAAGTTCCAATTGAACACGTAAGCCTTGAAGAAGACGCTGCGCGAAAGATGGGCGAAGATGGCTCAGTGATTAGATATAGAATTGACAGGCTTGGCATCCCCCTCATTGAAGTTGCTACTGGCCCAGTTCTTTACTCTCCCAAAGAAGCTGAAAAAGTAGCGTTAGCTATTGGAAGGATCTTAAGAGCCACGGGCAAAGTTAAAAGAGGCTTAGGAACAATTCGTCAAGACCTAAATGTCTCCATTCGAAAAGGTGCGCTTATCGAGATAAAAGGAGTCCAAGAGCTGGAGCTCGTTTCCAAGGTTATCGAGCTTGAAGTTCAACGTCAGCTTAACCTTCTGAAAATTAGGGATGAACTGCGAAAGCATGGAGTAGAGGACAAAGCCATCAAAGAAGAGTTTACCGATGTAACTGCAATTTTTGAGAAAACTAAGTGTCGCGTTGTGCAAGAAGCAGTTTCAAAGGGAAAGCATGTTTTAGCAGTTCTGCTGCCCAAATTTGCCGGTTTGCTTAAAACCGAGCTTATGCCTGGTGTTCGGCTTGGAACTGAAATGTCGAATAGAGCACGTTTTTGGGGCAGAGTCGGGGGCATCTTTCACACTGACGAGTTACCTGCGTATGGAATAAATGACAAAGAGATAAAAAAGTTGAGAGAAGTTGTGAAAGCAAGGCCAGATGACGCAGTTGTCTTTGTGGCTGACAGTTTGGAAAATGCATCTGACGCCCTAAAGGCTGTTGTGGAAAGAGCAAGAGAAGCCCTGCAGGGTGTTCCAGAAGAAACCCGTGGAGCCAATCCAGACGGCACAACACGTTACATGCGGCCTAGGCCAGGAGCCGCTCGAATGTATCCTGAAACCGATGTGCCGCCTATCCAAGTCAGCGAAGAATATTTGAGTAGTCTGCAAAGTCGTCTGCCAGAGTTGCCAAAACTCAAGCTGAAAAGGTTGATGAAAGAATATGAGCTGAACGAAAAGCTGGCTCGGCAGGTTGTGGATTCTGAATATGCTCTACTCTTCGAAGAGATCGCCCGTGAAAGCGGAGTTTCGCCTACGACTATTGCAGCTGTATTGACTGAAACCATTAAAGCCTTGAGACGCGACGGCGTGGAAGTTGACAATGTAAGCGATGAGCAGATCCAGGAACTGTTTAGCTTCGTTGGCACCGGCAAAACTGCGAAGGAGGCTGTTCCAGATATTGTAATTTGGCTTTCGAAGCATGAAGGCTCATCTGTTGAAGCTGCAATTGAAAGTCTTGGTTTGACCATGCTTTCTGAAATGGAAATCGTGAAGATAATTGATGACTTGCTTGCAGAAAATGAAAAGCTTGTGAAAGAACGAGGTAAGGCTGCGTTTGGAGCGCTCATGGGGTTTGCAATGAGGAAGATTCGGGGAAGAGCAAAAGCTGAGCTTGTTAGCAGGGTTTTGAGAGAAAAACTAGAGAAGATTGCAGGTAAATTCTGAAAGGTCAGGTTTAGAGCTTTTTCATGTGAGTGTAAAAAGACAACAGAAAGAAGAGGTATCCCAAATGGAAGAAGAGTTCTAAGGGATGCCCATTATAGTATGTATTATGTAAACTTGTGTAGCTGAATAGTATGTCTCCAAACACATTCATTATTATTCCAGCGCTTATTAGCAGCCATACGGATCCGATCTTTCCCTTCAACTCTGTTTTCGTGAACACTAACAAACCAAGCATAGCGTAGGCTAACAACGAAAGGTCAAGAAGAGGATATGCGAGATTTACAAGAAGCGTGGCTAGATTCACTGTAGAAGCTTTGGCTCCGATAGATGACAACAAGGGGGGAATTACGCCTACACTAGTGGGCAATATGAAAATTGAGGCAATTGCAACCATCCTCTTGGATATGACAGGGCGAAAAAGCTCTATATAGGTGGCGACGGCGAAAAGCAGAAAGCCGTAGCCAACAAGTCTGTACACATCTGCAACTGAGGGATAGGGTGTTTTGACGTTGAAGATTAATGTATAAAGGGCCCAGATAAGTTCACCTATGAACCAGAAGATCATTCCTAAAGAAAAGCCAAGCCAGATTCTGGACAATTTACTCTCAAGGTTTTCCCAATAGCTGCGCAAAGCAAAGCATGAGGCACCCACAGCCGCTCCAGCGATGAAGACGGGAAAAACGTTGGAGAAAAGAGTTATTTCATGACTGTAATAGTTTTGAAAATAGTAAATCGCGACAAGGCTTACGGCAAAAATCAGGGCTAGCCAGTAATAACTATTCACGTGACGATTGGAATCGGGAACAGCCAGTTTTAGTCACCTGGAGATATCAGTAGTTTTGTTCTTTTAGCATGTTGTAGTTTAACGTTTCTGATTTTGGAATCAGACTTTTCGAATATAACCGCAAATATGAATTATTACTCTGCCAAATTCGTGCCATAATCTCGGGATATTGAAAATGAAAGTTGTCTGATGTTATCTCTAATTTTAAAAGGTAACACGTATAATCAGTATGGCGTAAAAATTGGTGACACTAAGCATGACAAAGATTAAAGCTCACATAAAAACAGGCTTTGGCAAAATAGAAGTCGAAGGCGAATCACTCCAAGAACTCCTTGAAATGTTAAAGAAAATGACACCTGAATTTTTGAACGAGATGAACAAGGTTGTCTCGGTGAAGTTAGCTCCTCCCGTTAAGACTCAGCTTGAAGGCATCATAGAATTAACAACTGAAGGACCAGTCATCACAACTCGCGAAAAGACGTCTCACTACGAAGCAATAGGTTTGGTCCTGTTTGCTTCAGAAAAAAAGGAGAACACGTCTAGTCAAATCAATAAACTGCTCTTATCGAGTGGAATCAAATCCATGGTGCCTGCTAGGCTGAATGAAATGACGAAAAGGGGTTTAGTGTTTAAGCCAGATCCTTCGAAGCCAGATTTTAAGCTGACTGTACAAGGCGAGAAATGGGTAGAAGATGAAGTGTTGCCAAGGCTGAAAGCCGCGACTCGTTAGACATTGTTTCGCAGAACAAAACTGCGTAGAGGTAAAGGACCTGTTGGAAAAGTCGAAGGAGAAAGATACTGTAACGGTTCACGTAAAGTACAGAGACATCGAGGAAACCTTCAAGGGCAATGCTAACGATGTGTGGGTTAACATCAGCAAATTTTTCTGTGAGATGATTCCAGCTTTCGATCTAGCCCGCAAGATAACGCTTACAGTGGACTTGCAAAGGCTTGTCGAAGACTTCAAGGGTGTAATTGCGATAGCGCCTGAAGGACCAGAGCTTCTTATTTCAAAGCAGAGATTGACAGACAGTGAAACTCTATTGTTAGCCCTTTTGGCGACGTACATAGGCTGTAAACTGGGGAAATTGGAAAGGGAATTGCTTACGAGAGAGGAACTGCAAGCCAAACTGGGAAAAAGCATGAAAATAACAGGTACAAGGCTGGGCGAACTTACGAGAGAAGGTTCAATTCTGCGTACAGAAGAAGGAAACTACAAAATAACCACTAGAGGGATAAGACAACTGCAAGAGGAAGTACTGCCTAAGATTCGAACTAGCGCCTAGCGACTTGGTGGTCTCTTTTGAGCATAGCGGTAGCGTCTAGGCCTTCCTTCCCGTGTTAACACGCCGTCTTTAACAAGATCCACAAGTGCGTGAGCGACTGCTGTACGATCATAATGATAACCCGACCTCGCCATTTCGCTGTGGACTTCTCCAAGTCCCCGTGGCTCTGAAAACCAGCCCTCTTGCCATAGCCTTTGTATAATTGACTTACACGTTTCAGCCCTGGCAGGAGGCGCTTCACGTTCGGCGATCAATTGGGTTTCTTTAAGCTTATCAGTCACCGTCTCGAGGAATTTTCCCACAGCTTCATTGCACTGGTCTATTGTGCCTTCTATTTCGAATTCTATGTTGCCTACTTTCATTTTGACGCGGATTGGGTTTTGTTTGTCTTGTTGGGTTTCGTTCATGTGGGTTTCACTTGGAATCCATATTGTTTATTGTATTGTGCATTTTGTTCATGCACAACATTTAAATATCCACCACCGCCCTATACTGCTAATTGGTGAATCTAATTGATTGAACAATACCAATATACAACAACCCCGAGATATAACTTTCCACAGGCAGCCCAAGATATTCAACTCCCACAACACTTTATACAACTAAGCCTCCGCACCTTAAGAAACATGAAAAACAACAGACTAATCCCTCCTCGCACAATAACACAACTCGCAGAAGCAACAACTCCAACATTAGAAGAAGAAGCAATCTTCTACACTGAACCTAGCCAAATCAAACTCAAACCCATCCCCCTTGAACCAATAAAAGATGAAACCCCAATAGTAGCAGTTGACGTTTCCAGCATCAAAATAGGCGAGACAGAGGTGGGCATCCTCTGCGCCATAAGAGCTGCAATCGTGTGGAAACAGAAGCATCGGTATCGCTACCTGCGCTTAGGACCGTTTCCCTTTCACATAACAGAAGAAAATAAAGAGGAAGTCTACCATCTCTTCCGTCAATACTCTTTCTTTGAACAGCCAACTCTCGATTACTCAGGCACACCAAGCCTCATCCACGTACCAACTCGCTTAGGTGCACTTCTAGAGCGCTGGTTACAGATGGGAATCGCCTCTCAAACCAGAAACAGCATTAACTTGTGGGATGGCTCCCTCACAGCAGGAACACAAGATGCTCCAATTGCTGTAATCTCACAACTCTTAGAAGCAGCTCGACATCATTTCAACACTGTTCTAGCCTTCACAAAGATTACACGCTTACGCCTTCTAGGATATCGCCTAACTGATTACGTCCCCAGATGTACTTCGCCATGCCTGCTCCAGATAAGCGGATATCCAATGGCTTTGTCAAATGCTCTACGCCTTCTGGGAAATGTCTATGTGGTCAAGCTAGGCGAAGGCAACTGTGCGTTCAGGCTTGATATAGATCGCAAGCTTCCAGAGGAGAAAGCTTTAGAAACTGTCCAACGTTTGATGGGTAACGACATTCTTCTGCAGAGCTATCCAGAAACTCTACGGCTGGCACACATATACTCAACTTTCACAGCCAACGAAGTCATAGGCATACAACGCTTCTTAGCTCAGACTCACCAATTAAAAATCGTTACAAGACCCAATGTGCGCCGACTACTTTTTGGACCTTTTGGCAAGGGACCAGAGAGCTGAAAAGAGCTCATAGAGGCTTAAACATGCGACTCTACCGAAAAGAAGGCAACACAATTCAGATCCTGTGCTTTCCAAACGAAAGCGTAGAGAAAGGAGACTACCTTCAGGTTGAGGACCCAAAGCAGGACAAAGTTCTGCTCATTCAGGTTATAGACGTTCAGTTCGCCAATATTCCTGGTATTCTGGAAGAGCTGTTGCGTGAATCAACCAACAATGGCGACATCGTTGACGGCGAGAACCTTGACCCTTTAGAAGTAACGTCTCAGATAACCCTAATCCAAGATGCACGTATTGTTGTGTGCAAGATAAGAGGAACATTACAGAATGGAAAGCTCAGCGTCAACTCCGCTTGGCTACCTTCGAGAAGTCCATCAATAATCAAGACACTTTCAACCACAACC
>CAYFZT010000062.1:0-9373 GCA_964347555.1 uncultured Candidatus Bathyarchaeia archaeon
ACGCGCTCGAACAAGCAGTGGACAACGGGTTTTACCACATAGAAATTTGCCGCCTTTGCAGGCTACGCATAGACCTTTGCCCCAAGCTACTCCTTGAGACTTTGCAGCAAGATAATCAACGTTATAATTGAGGTATGCAGTAACGTTGGAATTGTCAAGCATATCAAGTATCCAGAGATTTTCTTTTCCAGTTTTCTTTCTGTCTTTAGGCTTACTTGGAGTTTCCACCAGTCTTCTCATTCTGTACTACCTACAGTTCTCTAACAAAATACGTGAAGACACAACTTAAAAATAAGTCGATTTGTCTTGCGCGCGCGCATCTCAATAATCAATCAGAGGTTAAAAAATCAAAATGAATTTATTTGTCTAAACTTACCAAAATGGTAGGTGCATAGAAATGAAGGACAAGATGAAGATTTTAGTTGGAATCGATGGTTCAGACCACTCTCAAGCCGCGCTCATAGAAGCTCTCAATGTTGCTAAAAAATTTTCTGGGTTCGTAAAAGTTATCACTGTCTATAAGCAAGGAATGGATAAGGAAGCTGAAAAAGTCCTCCAAAATGCAGTACAACGTTTGAAAAAAGAAAAAATCGATTATAGTTTGTCATCAATTCTCGGGTCCAATCCTTCTAGAGCTTTGATAAACTTGGCTAAACACGAAAATTTCGACCTTATTGTGGTTGGGAGTAGAGGCTTAGGCAGTGCAGCATCCTTCCTGCTAGGAAGTGTTTCCAAGCAAGTAGTCTCTAACGCTGACTGTGATGTTCTTGTTGTTAAAAAGTGAAAAACTGCAGTTCAATCTTTTTCAAGCACCCCTAATCTTTTCACAAATGCCAATTATTTCAAAGATAACTCTTGTTGAGCTAGAGGTTGAGCGATTTGTTTCTTAGAAGAAAGAGAAAGCTAAAAGTGGATTTGGGTGATTTAGAAGACGAAAAAGAATCCCTGTCCAGTTTCTTGCATTCAAAATTCAAAGTGGCTGTCACCTCAACTGGCAATAAACTGCTGGTAGATTCCGAAAATCTGTCCCCAAAAGAGCTGAAGAAAATGGTAAACAAATTTGTTTACCATCGAAATCTAATGAACCAATACTGGGTTGCGCAGGAAAACGATGTCGTTAAAATCAACAAGTTTAAGCACACCGAGAAAAAGGAAAAACGAAAGAAGAAAGGAACTCCTCCCTCAACATTTAAACACGGTTGGTAAGCAAAAACAAAATGCACACGCGTTTTTAACTGAGGAAAAGTTTTCAAATATCTTACTAAGTGGTGTCTGGTATCTCTATGAAGCTCACGCGAATTTCCAAAGGCGTTGTCTTGGAGATTAAAGTGAAACCTAAGTCGAACAAATTTGAAATTCAGCGGAATGATGAAATCACTGTATTTTGTAAGGAAGCGCCTGTAAAGGGTCGTGTGAACAGAACGGTTGAAAAGGAACTTGCGAGGCTTTTCAAGAGAAAAGTTGCAATCATTTCTGGATTAAGTAGTCGAAAGAAGCGGGTTTTGATTGAGAAAACAAGCGTGGAAGAGGTTGAGCGTGTTTTAGCAGCTTTATGAATGGAGCAAATGTGCCTTGTCGAATGTGTTAACTGCTGATTTATTGTTTAAAGCAAAAGTTGTCAGCTTAATTCTTTCGAAAGACACTGAGAAAGCCCTTGAAATGCTAAGTCAACATCACAGAGTTGCAGAACCAAACCTCAAAGTTGGCATGCCGAAGCGGCATTCAAAGAAACTGGCTTGTTATGTCGCAAAGAAACGAACAATTCACGTTTCTGATAGGGAGACTCTTCACAATCCACGTGTAATTCTTCACGAGTTTTATCATCATCTTAGAAACTTTACAGATGCGCAGAGAGGCATAGAGAAATACGCCGAGAAATTCGCCGAAAGCTACTTAGAAGCCTACAAAATGATCACAGTATACTATGATTTAACAATGAAGATTAACGATAAGTAGCATAGTTAACGTCTTAAACTGCAAGATATGCACTTGAAGGAATCCAAAATATCCCTCTACTTATCTTGCTTTTTTTTCACCATGTTAAAGCATACATGGCAATTAGAGGTGCAAAAACTGAAGAGACCAGAGACATCACTGTAATCATGGTGTTAAGGGAAGGACCTGCCGTGTCTTTGAATGGGTCGCCAACGGTGTCGCCGATAACCGCTGCCTTGTGGGCTTCTGACCCTTCGCCTCCAAAGCTTCCAGCCTCAATATACTTTTTAGCATTGTCCCATGCTCCACCTGAATTAGCCATGAACAAAGCGAAGATTATTCCTGTGACTATGCTTCCAGCTAGGAATCCTCCGAGAGCTTCTTTACCTAAAAGGAATCCAGTTGCCAAAGGAGCAATAATCGCTAGTAAGCATGGAAGCAAAAGCTCCTTTAAGGCTCCTTTTGCGGCTATGTCAACACACTTTGCATAGTCTGGTTTGGATTTGCCCTCCATTAACCCTGGGATTTCCTTGAACTGTCTTCTGATCTCTTCAATCATTCTGAACCCGTTCTTTCCAACTGCTAATATTAAGAGGGCTGAAAGCAAAGGAGGCATCATGGCGCCCAAGAAAACTCCCGTTATTACTGCTGGCTTAGTTACGTCAATCGTTTGTATGCCAACAATCTCTACATATGCCGCAAACAAAGCAAGAACTGTGAGGGCAGCAGCTCCTATTGCGAAGCCCTTGGTTATCGCCTTTGAAGTGTTGCCTGCAGCATCAAGTCTGTCAGAAATTGCTATTACTTCCTTTCCTAAACCAGCCTGTTCTGCTATTCCTTTAGCGTTGTCTGCGATTGGTCCGTAAGCGTCAGCAGAGATGATCATTCCAACAATCGATAGCATTCCGACAGCCGCAACTGCAACACCGTAGACAGGGTTAACTCCATAAGCTTCTGCTAGGTACCATGAGGCTAGCGTTGCGGCGCAGATACCTAAAACTGGCGGAACTATGCTTACTATACCATAAGAAAAGCCTGTCAAAATGTTTATTGCCGCACCTGTCTGAGCTGCTTCAGCTGTCTTTAACACGGGTGGTCTGTCTATGGAGGTATAGTAGTCAGTTGTTATGCCTATTATCACTCCTGCAATCAGTCCTGCTATGGTTGCGAAAAACACTCCCAAGCCCTGTTGTTGGTCAAGTCCTGCGTAGTAGGTTACTAGAAACGTGAAGGTGGCGAAAATGAAGCACGTTGAAAAAGTTCCTCTGTTTAGCGCGGCGCCTGGGTTTCCTCGCTTGCCAACCCTGACAAAGAGGGTTCCAAGCACTGATGCAAAAATTCCAGCAGCCGCAATCAAAACTGGAAGAACCGTGTAAATTCCAATTATGTGTGTTTCTGTAAACACTTTTCTGCTTGTCTCCCAGCCCAGTATCATCGCCGCTATTATGCTGGCTATATATGAGTCAATCAAATCCGCGCCCATGCCAGCAACATCACCTACGTTGTCGCCAACATTGTCAGCTATCACGGCTGGGTTCCTTGGATCGTCTTCGGGAATGCCAATTTCAACCTTACCAACAAGGTCTGCGCTTATGTCAGCCGTTTTCGTGTAGATTCCTCCCCCTGCCTTGGCGAAAAGTGCAAGGGCGCTTGCGCCAAAGCTGAAATATAGAACCATGCTTGGGTCTCCAGGATTCAGACCTGGAATGGGTAATATGCGGAAAACATAATAGAGCACGCTTAATCCCAGCAGTGCTAGGCCTACTATGGAGAAGCCCATTACGGCTCCACCGTAAAACGCAACTGGAAAGGCTCTGTTCAACCCATTTTTTGCAGCGTTTGCTGTTTTTACGTTAGCTCTAATCGCGGCGTGCATCCCTAAAAACGCAGCTATTGTTGAGCATAAGGAGCCAAACACATAGGCTAAAGCTACACTGAGACCATAAGCTGGGTTGTTGTAACCAAATGCCACTCCAAGCACTATGGCCATGACCACAACGAAAACGGTTAAAGTGATATTCTGTCTTTTCAAGTAGGCTGTTGCGCCTTCCTTTATCGCTGCCGCAATCTCTTTCATTTTCATAGTTCCGCTTTCCTGCTTGTTCACGTATAGAAACATGTATACTGCAAATGCGATTGAAGTTAAGCCAGCGATAGGCGCAATTATCAACCAGTCCATTCATATCCAGCCATGCAGATTTCTTTCTTTAAAGAATGGGTGTTTCCTTTTAACCTTTTCTTTAACCTTCCCGTGTTTCCACGAAGAAAATCTTTTAAGTAAAGGTTGTATTTAGACGCAAGGCAAATAGGCATGTTATTAAAGAGAAGCTTTGAATCCTAGGCGGTTAAAGATTGACTTCAGCGTATCATGCGGTGGACATTGAAGAAGCTTTGCATACTTTGAAAACTAGCAATGATGGTTTAAGCAGCGAAGAAGTCCAACGGAGGTTACAAGAGTACGGATACAACGAGCTTGTTGAACGCAAAGGAGTAACCCTTCTTGAAATATTTCTCAACCAGTTTAAAGACGTCTTCGTGATCATGCTTATCTTTGCAACCGCAATTTCCTTCCTCGTCGGAGAGATTATTGACGCTTCAACCATAGCAGTCATCGTTATCCTCAACGCTGTCGTAGGCTTTGTCCAAGAGTACCGCTCTGAAAAGGCAATGGAAGCTATGAAAAAACTGACAGCCCCGAAAGCCCGCGTGTTACGAGACGGAGACGAGAAGATCATACCCGCAAAAGAAGTGGTACCTGGAGACATAGCCATCCTTGAGGAAGGCGACCGCATCCCAGCTGATGGAAGACTCCTAGAAATCGTCGAGTTAAAAACAAACGAAGCAGTCTTAACTGGCGAATCCACACCTGTTGGGAAGACAACTGAGATCATCGAAGAAAAAGCACCAGTAGCTGATAGAAAAGATTCTGTTTTCATGGCTACTCACATAGTTTATGGCAGAGGAAAAGCAGTAATCACTTCTACAGGCATGAAAACTGAGTTTGGAAAAGTTGCTGAAATGGTACAAGCCGTGGAGGAAGAAGAAACTCCCCTTAAACAGAAGCTGGAACGCTTCGCAAAGAAGCTGGGAATACTAATCGTAGTTATATGCGCCATAATCTTTGCAATGGAACTCTACGAGATCTTCATCCTTCAGGTACACGCAAGTACTGAAGCCATAGAAAACATCATAGTCGCATTTGAAACCGCAGTAGCCCTTGCAGTTTCAGCCGTGCCTGAAGGCTTACCCGCTGTGGTCACAGTGTCTCTTGCTCTTGGCGCCAGAGAACTTGCAAAACGAAACGCAATTATTAGAAAACTTGCGTCGGCAGAAACTCTTGGAGCTACGACGATAATTTGCTCAGACAAAACTGGCACACTAACTAAGGGCGAAATGACAGTGCGCAAAATCTACGTGAATGATGAGGTAATTGACGTGACAGGAGTGGGCTACGAACCTAAAGGTGAGTTTCTCCTTTATGGAAAGCCCGTAAATCCCAAGGATAATGGCGGGCTCCATCTGTTTCTGAGAGCGAGTACATTATGCAGTAACGCTCATTACGATGGAAAGAGCATTCTGGGAGACACAACTGAAGGAGCGTTGATCGTAGCAGCAGCGAAGGCTGGAATGACAAAAAAGGATTTAGAAGCCGAATATCCGCGAGTACATGAAGTGCCCTTTACATCTGAAAGAAAGCGTATGACAACCGTTCAAAAGACAACTGACGGAAAACTTATTGCATACGCAAAAGGAGCTCCAGAGATTATTCTAGAACGTTGCACTCATCTGTTAAAAAACGGAGAAGTGAAGAAGCTAGATAAGAAAGATAAACAAACAATTCTTGTAACCAATGAGGCAATGGCAAGAGATGCCCTACGTGTGCTTGGAGTAGCCTACAAAGAGTTGAAAGACACTGCTGAAGACAAAATTGAAGATGAAGCAGTTGAAAAAGGCTTAGTCTTTGTGGGCTTGGCTGGAATGATTGACCCTCCACGAGATGAAGCCAAGGAAGCAAACAGCCAATGTCAACAAGCAGGCATAAAGACTGTGATGATAACCGGTGACCACAAGCTAACTGCAGTTGCAATAGCCAAAGAACTAGGCATGCTTCGAAGCGACATGGTTCTAACAGGTGACGAACTAGACAAGATGGATGACGAGAAATTCGAGAAGATAGTAGAAAAAGTAACAGTTTATGCCCGAGTTTCCCCTGAACACAAGCTTCGAATTGTCAAAGCCTTAAAGAAAAAGGGACACATTGTTGCAATGACAGGTGACGGTGTCAACGATGCCCCAGCTCTGAAGCAATCGGACATTGGAGTTGCAATGGGCATAACCGGCACAGATGTAACCCGAGAAGCAGCAGACATGGTGTTAGCAGACGATAACTTTGCAACAATCGTTAACGCAGTAGAAGGAGGGCGATCCATCTACGACAACATTAAGAAGTTTTCATTCTTCCTAATGCGTTGCAACTTTGATGAGTTAGGAATCATAGGTCTCTTCGCCTTGATGGGTTTAGAAATTCCACTTCTTCCAGGCATGATTCTATGGTTAAACTTGGTCACTGATGGAGGACCCGCACTTGCATTGACCATGGATCCTCCAGAAGAGGACTTAATGAAGCGACCTCCGCGCGACCCAAATGAGGGTGTGCTTTATGGAAGATTTGCTTCAATAATTGCAACTTTTATCGCTCAATTTGCTCTAACTGGAGGCATATTCTACTGGCAGTTCTATCTTTCTGGCGCTTACTTGCTTCAAGAACCCCTCAAATCCCAGCAATTAGCGTATGCGAGAACTATGGCTTTTATGCGTGCGACTCTGCAGGAATTATTTGTGGTATGGAACTGTCGATCTGAAAGGCGTAATGCATTCAGAGTAGGGTTCCTTTCCAATAAATACTTGTTAGCTTCTGTTATTGTGTCCGCCGGATTGACGTTAATCATACCCTTTATCATACTGCCAGGGACCAATGCGGGATTGTTCGGCACAGTTCCCATTGTTGACTCGTTTGATTGGACAGTAATTATAGTGGCATCTCTTTCAGGTTTGCTTATACTTCCTGAGATATTTTTTGGAAGAAAAATTTGGCGATGGACATAGAGTCCGCGGTGACTATTAAACTCTTATTATGTTGAAACCTGAAGCTTTTCTAAGTCTGTTCATTACAGCGAGTCCTAAACCTTGCAAGGATACTCCCTCAGCGATGATTACGTCAACTTTCTCCTTGTCAAACTGTCTAAGAAGCCCAAAAAGGTTCTTCGCAATCGTTATGGAGTTTTCTCGGCTTCCAAGAGACTTAACAACATCCGCCTTATAGTCGAAGATACTCTCGTCGGTAGCTAGAATTCCAACTCTTTTTCCTTTTGATGCTTGAATTCTAGCAAGCTCCTGAACTTTCCTTATCACCTTTTCAAGTTCTCCCTCAACCACAATTATTTTGGCTTCGGGAGCATAGTGCTTATGCTTCATTCCAGGTGAAACAGCCTTAGTTATGCGTACTTTCTTTTCTGCTTTGGCAAGGGGATGCAACTGGACTTTGCCTAAAACTTCTTTCAGCCTTTCGTAGGGAGTTCCTCCAGGTCTTAAAATTTCTGGAGGGCTAGAGATCATGTTAATAACTGTGGATTCGACGCCTATTTCGGTTGGTCCAGCGTCTAGTATAATGTCTATTCTTCCAGCTAAATCTTCTATCACGTGCTGAGCGGTGGTTGGGCTAGGCTTGCCTGCAAGATTGGCGCTGGGCGCTGCAATTGGCGTCCCAGACTCTTTCAGAAGAGCAAGAGCAACCTTGTTCTTTGGCATCCTAATTGCAATTGTATCTAAGCCAACAACCGTTATGTCTGGCACCAGCCTAGAACGCTTCAAAACAAGTGTTAGGGGTCCAGGCCAAAACTTTGCCATTAAGTTTTCAGCCGCTTTTGGAATCTCTCCTGCAAGTCGATACACGTCTTTCTTGCCTGACACATGCACAATTATGGGATTATCGGGAGGCCGCCTTTTCGCTTCAAACAATCTCCTTACTGCTTCAGCATTTAACGCGTCAGCGCCAAGACCATAAACTGTTTCAGTTGGAAAGGCAACAGTGCCACCTTTTCGGATTGCGTCTGCAGCGATTCGTATCTTCTCCTTCTCAGGGTGTCTTGCATTGACTTTTAGAACCAGCGTTCCCCTAATTTTCCTTTCCGGGTTTACCTTACCCCTCTTCTTCTTCAATGTGGCATCTGATCGCATCGTTTGCTCAACCAATCTTTTCATATATCCATGGTAAAGTCTCTTTACGTGCTTAAAAAGAACATCACTTTAAATTAAAACGCGGCACACAGAAAATATAAAAGATTACTATCCTACTTCATAAGCAATTAGTTGGGATTAAAAGATGAAAGAGCTGATCAGTAAATGTGGATTCAATTGTGGCGGGTGTCCTTGGGGACCGCATGCACGGGAAAACATGGCTGATGAAGAATTCGAGCAGTTTAGAAAGAGAGCCAAGCAGATTTTAGGTTACATGCCAATGAAAACGCCTTGCTTAACCTGTCAAATCTTAGACGAAGATATACCGAAAGGAGCGAAACTGCCTCCTCGCAACTGTTTGGCACGCAAATGCGTAACCAGAATGAACATCGAAAACTGCGCTTATTGCTCTAGATTCCCATGTGACTTCATAAAAGAACACAGCACGCAATGGAATCGGAAATTCTTTGAAGAAAAACACGGCAAACCAGTTACAGACGAAGACTACACTGCGTTTATTGAACCCTTTGAGGGTTTGAAGCGTTTAGAGGCTACTCGTGCAAGCCTCAAGCCAGAAGACATTGTGGAAGCTGCCAAGGTCGCACCGCTAAAGACGCAAAATGTCGGCTTCCCTGACTTATCCCTGCCTAAGGAGGAGAAATTGGCGTTTGAGAAGCTTCATAGGTTACTAGCAAATGTTAAACGTTCTTCGTTGGGGTTAACTGATATTGACACTTTCGCTCAGCAACAAAGACTGAAAAACCGAATACCGTATTTAATGAGGTTCCTATGGATTCTCGGGCGCTTTGGAAAGTTAGAGGATGACAACGGTTCGCGCTTAGTTGTTGATGCCAAGACATACATAGACAATCGATGCAGCGAAAAAACACTTGCCACATGGTCTTATGTAAGAGATGTGATCTTCAAGATACTACCCAAGTTCGGAGTGCACGGCAAACTTGTTCCATTGACTAAAAAATGGAAGACTGAAATGGAAGGTTTAAAGCAAAAGGGATGGAACATAGAGATATCCTTTGATGAATCTCTCGGAGGCGCAACTGCTCTCGAAGCACTACAAACCTACACGCGGAAACTTGAGGAGAAGTACGGCAAAAGAGCATTCAGACACTTTCAAAACGTGGATATGCATGTTTTAAGCAAAGAATAGCACTCAGAATTGTGCATACATTATAATGGAGAG
>CAYFZT010000063.1:0-611 GCA_964347555.1 uncultured Candidatus Bathyarchaeia archaeon
GTATGTTAATTCTGCATAAGTGGTCTTTTTGCGAAGTGCCTTAAGGGTTCCAGAAACTCGAAATACGTGGACAGTAGCCGGTTTCCCGCCTATTTCTGTTACAGAAGTAATAGAAGCCCTAACCATTGGAAGCGCCCTACGCGAACAGCGCAAAATGAAGTAGCCCTTCTGCCTGTAATCACGAATCAAAGCAAGTTCAGATTGACTAGCACCATACTCTCCGAAAAGCTGCGTAAGAGCATTCCAAACCGCATCTAGCACTTCTTTTCCTTGAAAAGACTTCTCGCTTTCTGCGCTAACAGCCAGGTAACGTCGCTTCACCCGGTGAGACAGCAGTCCCGCCTCCCAACAACGCGTACACCAGAAGCCACATAATCCGGACTTAACTTTTGCCTATTCCGCTCCACAATCGCAAAGGGTGTTTCTGACAAAGCCTCCAAAGCATGAGGCAAATCCAAACCAAAAAGCATCCCCAAAGAAGCAAAATCTTGAGGCTTCCGCAAAGACCGCACGTCCGTTGCTCCACTAGACAACACAAGAGAGACCTTCAAACTCTCAGCCACGGCTACTTCTCTCCGAAGAACCGAAAGAAGACGAATTCTCGCAAATCC
>CAYFZT010000063.1:621-1504 GCA_964347555.1 uncultured Candidatus Bathyarchaeia archaeon
AAAGAAGAGGTCGCATGTCTATCTCCAAGCAAGCCAACGCGCTAGACGCCAACTCCGCCTCAGCACGGTCAAAGAAAACTCCCGGATATCCTCCAGCTGGAAACGAGAGAAGATCAACCCTTCTGTCTTTAGCCGCTTGCCTCGCAACCGCCTTTGAGGCACAAAAAACATTTACTATTTCAAACCTACGCCTAAACATGCGTAAACCCCCAAGAAGATCACGTCTACTTCGAGGTGCAAAGTCAATTCTGGTAGCAAATTCAACGCCAGCATCATGACATACCTTCCTTACCCGATTTACTTCATCAACGCTAATCTTTGATGGAAGAGACATACCGACCATTCGAAACCCAAGCTCAGCAGATTTGCTAATAATACTCTTCACTTGTTCAAAATCTTCCAACGAAGGCTTCAGGTGTAAATCTGCAAATCGTATCATGGCAATATCCCAAGTTTACGACAGACTTGGACAACATCCTCAAGCTTATTCTTTCTAAAACGTATTCGCACACGAATAGGGTCAGCTGTACAAAGCTTGAAGTTGCCTTGAAATGCAGCTTGCTTGTCAAGACGAAGATAAAGACTTCCTTTCTCTGCATACCTGCTGATTTCTTCCAGCAAATTTTCTTTGTCTAGTACGGAGAGACCAGAAGACAGGTTTTCAACAAACATTTGAATGGTTTCACTATCTTTTATTCTCGTTTCGAAAAGAACTATTGGGTTTTTATGATGTCCATGCAAGTTTTGCCTTCTAAAGGTTATGCTGTCCAGATATTCTTGCGGAAAAAGATTCTGCACAGCCCGCATCACCCTGTCTTCATCTTCGGTTGCATGAGCAAACAAACTGATGTCAACGAAAGCAATAGAGGAACTAGACAAAATG
>CAYFZT010000063.1:1724-2032 GCA_964347555.1 uncultured Candidatus Bathyarchaeia archaeon
TTGTACCAGTGAGCTCCATACTTCCGCCTAAATGCAGAAACAGAAAATGGAGAAAGATACCAGCTGGCTCAATCACACACGCTGTAATAGCCCGAATGGATGGAGGCGAAGGTACAACGATCGGCGCCGGAATCGCATGGGCGTGGGAATCACAAAGAAGATATGGACTCGTGGCAGAAGCCCACGGCTATATGGATGCAAGGGCTTTGAAAGAAACCCTTCAGTGGAAAATCAAAGAGATGGCAAAAATAAGAGGGATCAAGATAGACAAAATAAATTATAGAATGGAAGTTTTAAGAGTGCCCATG
>CAYFZT010000063.1:2065-9147 GCA_964347555.1 uncultured Candidatus Bathyarchaeia archaeon
CTGCACCTCGCCCTTTATGCTGAAGACCACGCATCTTTTTACCAGCGCTTGTGAGCCCGCGGAAAACACGTCGCTGATGAACTTTGTCACAGATCCAGTTTATGTTCTCGTCTGATTGAATAACTGGATGATGCGGGTCCACCATGATGATTTCGTACCACTTGTGGCGGCCGTCTTCCCAAACCCAATAGGAGTTCAGAACCTCTAAGTTCGGAAACTTTCTAGCAGAACGCTCCTCTGCTATGAGCCTCAAGCTTTTTGCCAACTTAATCTTGGTTACACCCATACGTTTGGGTTTACGACCAGCCTTAGGCCGACGTCTTTTCAACCAGCCTCTTCGAACACGCACACGAACAATGACAAATCCTTGCTTGGCTTTGTACCCGAGTTTTCGTGCACGGTCTAGGCGTGTTGGCCGCTCCACCCTAGTGACGGTTGGTTGCTGTCGCCACTCAATGGCTCTCTGCTTCATAATCTCCTTTACAAAAGAGGCCTCAGGTTTTTTCCAAGCCTCAGCCATATGCTTGTAAGCCATTCTCTATCCTCCTTCACGTTTGTGGTTCAACCCTTAAGGTTACATTCCAACGGACCATGTCCGCCGCTGGCTTGTAGCTAAGACAACAAGACAACTAATAAACTTTTTCAAAATCAAAAGCTAATAAACTGAAACTTTTGCTACGCCTTTCACTTTCAGGAATTCTGGAATGAGCACTCCTGGGATTTTGGTTTCAGCTATCAACGTGAGTTTTGGTTCAGGAGAAAGTTCCGGATCGTCCACAATAGCTTGTCTAATGCTTATGTCTTTTTTTGCCAATATCATTGCGGATTTTGCAAGAATACCTGGTATACGCGCATCAACTGGCGTTATCTCTACAACACCTAATTCCAGGTGCCTAGCAACTTCTTTAAGAGAATGCCCAGCAGAACGTAAACGCTCAAAAATCTCTCTCAACTCAGAGTTCTTTTCGATCATCCTTATAGTTTCAACCACAGTTCTCCTATCGACTTTGGCAACGCGCCCGATTCTAATAGGTGGAATTTCAATTTCATTGCAAAAGACCTTCTCATTTCTAATGCTTAAACCGTTTTCTATGAGCACTTTAGCTACATTAAGGCGTTCCGGATAACCTTCTAAACAGGTAATAACTTTGTTCCAAAGCGAGGTCATCAGATATCTATGTACAATTATGTACAAGGAAGATATAAATTTATCCTTCAAGATATTATATGTACTTTAAAGATAGAAACTGAACACTTAAAGCATGTGAAAACCTATGGCATCCAAAAAAATAACTCTAGAGGAAGAAGAAATACCCAAGCGATGGTACAACATTCAACCTGACCTTCCAAAACCGTTGCCACCCATGATACATCCAGAAACAAGAGAACCCGTAAAACTGCCACCTCCCCTATTTCCAAGTGAATGCTTAAAACAGGAGTACAGTAAGGAACGCTGGATAGACATTCCAGAAGGCATTCGAAAGGTTTACCAGTTATGGAGACCTACACCGCTTTACAGAGCGACAGGTCTTGAGAAAGCGTTGAAGACTCCGGTGAAAATCTACTACAAATATGAAGGCGTGAGTCCTCCTGGAAGCCACAAACCGAACACCGCCGTTGCTCAAGCTTACTATGCCAAGAAAGATGGCGTTAAAAGGTTAACAACTGAAACGGGAGCAGGACAGTGGGGCTCTGCATTGGCTTTTGGTTGCATGCTGTTTGAACTAGAATCTACAGTTTACATGGTTAAAGCGAGTTACTATCAAAAGCCATACAGAAGAGTTATGATGGAGACGTGGGGAGCAAAGGTCCATCCGAGCCCAACAGACAGAACAAAAAGCGGCAAGGCAATCTTGGAAACCGATTCGGAAAGCCCAGGAAGCCTCGGAATAGCGATAAGTGAGGCTGTGGAAGACGCACTTACCAGTGAAGAGGCTAAATATTCCATTGGAAGCGTTGTCAACCATGTTCTTCTCCATCAAACTGTTATCGGTCAAGAAACTCAGAAACAATTGGAGCTCGCAGATGACTACCCAGACTTGATCGTAGGATGCATAGGTGGAGGAAGCAGCTTTTCAGGACTTTACTGGCCCTTCTATTATAACAAGGTTTCAGGCAAAGCTCCTAAAGAAGCAGAACTTCTAGCAGTGGAATCAACAGCTTGTCCCAAGGTGACAAAAGGATACTACACATTTGACCACGGAGACACTGCTCGAATAATTCCACTGGTTAAGATGCACACGTTGGGTCACATGTTTGTACCACCACCTATCCATGCTGGTGGCCTACGCTATCATGGAATGGCACCAACCCTATGTCTCTTGAACAGGGAAGGAATCGTTAAGACAAAGGCCTATAATCAAGTTCAAACTTTCGAAGCAGCAACCCTATTCGCTAAGACTGAAGGGATACTGCCAGCTCCTGAACCAGCTCACGCCATAAAAGCTGTGGTTGACGAGGCATTAAAATGTAAAGAGACCGGAGAGGAGAAAACGATTCTATTCTTGTTGTGTGGACATGGTCACTTTGATATGCAAGCTTATGACGATTATAACAATGGCAAGTTGCCTCCCTACGAGTATCCTAAGGAAAAGGTAGATGAATCTATGAGAAAACTTAAGAGGCTTTATCCTTGGCTAGACGGAGAACTCAAGAATTTTGAATGACTCATTTATTTACTAGTCTAGCCTTTTTAACGAGTAAGTATCCGCTGTGATTTTCCCATATTTTTTCTGTTTGGACTAGTTGAATTCTCTTTTTGAAAAATGGGGCATCGAGAACTAGGGTTTCATATTCTCCACCTTCGCCTATCATCGAGATTTGGTGTTTTCTGCCAAGTTCGATAAGGTCACTGATCGTTTTCTGATCGATTTTTCTTCCAAGCCATGCAGCGTCGAAACCGTAAGCGTATATTCCAATGATGATAACTTCAAAATTTGAACTCACAATTTCCTCTAGTAGTTTCTTAGGATTTTTATGCCAGAGAGGAGATATTGACTTCAAGTTTAGTTCTTGGCAGATTTTATCTATGCGCTTTTTTTGATACTGAGACATTACGGCGCCTGATAAAATTCCGTCAACATCGAGGTTAGCTAATAATCGTTTAAGATCTTCGAGCTCGGTTTCTTTAACTCCTGAAGTTTCGCCTTTAACTAGTGGAATATCTACAGCTTCAGCGAAAAAGTCGACGAGGTGAATGTTTGGGTAATGAAACATCCAGCTGTTAGGGCGCTGAGGTATCATTGTCACAAGATATTTTATGTCATAGCCTTGTTTTAATGCTCGATATAAAGCCAGAGCTGAGTCTTTTCCTCCTGAGACTAAAGCAGCAATGTTCAATTTCATTAGACAACCAAGCTAGTGGGATGCATGTTTAGGCTAATAAGTTATGGTGATGAACCTCTCTTCGTTTAGCCAGCGTTCTTGAAAGTATTCTTCACATTGTTGCCTAGCTTTTTCTATTGGCAAATCCAATAGTGGAACAGTTATTGCTCCCCAGTCACATATGACTTCTTTGGCGTTTACTTTTAGAGCGAAGATGTCGCTAGATCCTATCAAGCTTGGACCCGCCAAGTTTTTCCGATTAAGAATCAACGCGGCGAACAGACGGGAGACCTTATATCCTTTTGTTAATGTAATTGCGATGCTTTCCAACTTCTGCTTTGTAAATCCAGAGTTTACAACGTCATCACTGATGATGAGGTGTTCGTAGCGACTAAGCTGTTCTTTGAGGTAAGATTTCCATTCTAGGCTTGGCAGATATGAGTTGACATAATGCTGAAGGTGAAGGGGGCGATGAGCAACAATTGGGACGAAGTTTTCTATCGAGTGATTCATCCTCGCTATATTATATGCTATGGGGAGTCCCTTTAGCACAACTCCAAAAATTAGAGCTTTCCTAATGTCAAGTTTGCCTAGGATTTTCTCATTTAATTTTTGAACTAGCCTTTCAGCTAATATTTTTCTTTGCATTCTCTTGTAAGCCCTAACCTTCTGATGCTTATGCGTTTTTATTATTTTTTCTCGGAAACCTTTTTGAGGTTACTATTTCTTTGATAGAAGTTTATTTGCAGTTGTTATCAATTCGTGTGTTTTCTTTCGCCATTCTTCGAAGCCTGTTGGCGAATCTGGATAGTTCCTATACAGTGCTTTGATCTCTCTAATGAGTTTCGCTGCGTTTTTCAATCGTCTGAGCATTGAAAGTTTTCCTAGTCCCTTTAGGGCTCTTCGGGCAGCTTCAGTGATGTTGAGGCGAACGTTTTCTCCCATGCTGGTTTTTAAAATGTCTTCCTCCGTTATTAGCTGATACTTCATTCCATAGTTTATTTCCTCATTGCTTACTCCTTGAAGTAGGAAGATTCGGAAGATGTCAAGTCCAGCTTGTTTGGCACCATAAGATTGCATATATCTCTTGTTGTACTGCCACAGACCCTCGCGGGTTACATCGTCCTTTTCCAATGCCGCGGTTACGACTTCACCAGCGAGGACTCCTCCCATCATGGATGGCCCCATTCCGCCTCCGTGAATTGGGTTTACTTGACATGCTGAGTCTCCGGCTAAGATAATGCCGTTTCCAACCATACTGTCAAGGGGTCGCCGAGTTGGAACGTACCATGCGCCTCCTGTGATAACAGAGGAGTCTTTGAACAAAGGTTTGGATAAAACTTCACTGTACAGCTGGTTTTTCGGCTTTGGAAAATTTTTCTTCATAGATACGCCGACGCCTACGTTGGTTTTGGTTTCACCTTCTGGGAAAATCCAGTAGTAACCTCCAGGTGCGGTGTTTTGGTCTAGGTAGATTTCGCAGAAGTCTGGGCTCTTTACGTAGCCATCTAGTTGGCGAATCTCTCGGTAGCATGCTTCCACGTCTTCGTTGCGGACTTCAGTGTCAACGCCAATTTCTGGAGGAAGCCTTTTCCTTAAAATAGCGAAAAAGCCGCTTGCATCTACCAAAACCTTGCTTTGGAGCTGCATCTTGGTTTCTGTCTTGATGTCTCGTGCAGAAACTCCTAGAACAGTGTTATCTTTTAGAATAGGGTCTATCGCTTGAGTTGAGTCTAGTAAGGTTGCTCCTGCATTCGTGGCAAGGTTGAGCAGTCTTTGTCCAAAGAGATGACGATTAACAATGAATCCGTAAAGCCTTTCACTTGTAATTTGGAACGCGGTTTCCATGTCAGGTGAATGAATTTTAACACCTTTAATTCTTGACTGCAGTTCCTCTCCTGAGGGGTACTTCAGTCTAAGAGTGACAAAATGGTGTTTTCCAATGGCGTCTCCACAAATTTTTTCGCCAATTTTCTCTCTTGTTTTTATGTCGATTAGACATACTTCCAAGCCTGCTTTAGCAGCAGTTTTTGCAGTTATGCATCCTGCTGTTCCCGCGCCGACTACGATTACGTCGAATTTCCTCAAGAGTATTTCTCCATGCGTGTTGTTTGATGTATTTTCTATACCTTGTTGTATATGTAAACCTTTATAAATTGTGAAGTAAGTTTCTCCACACTAGGTGTAGAATGAATGAGTTCTCAGCTAACATTGAGTGATGAACTTCGTAATCTTGTGGAGGCACGATTGGAGCATACTCTTATAGGAATAGAAGACACGCTTCGACGCATACTGGAAAATCAAGAGGTAAGCTTGAAAGACTTAAAGGAAGCTGTGCAAAGCCTTGAGGTGAGCTTCAACCTGCTGTCTCAAAAATGGAGTCTCGAAATACTTTACACATTATTCCTCAAGGACACCATCGGCTTCGGTGGACTGAAAAAAACTTTAGGTGTGAACTCACGCACATTATCGGACAAGCTGAAAAACTTGAAAAAACACGGGTACATCGAGAGAACCGTGGAACAAGGACCACCCTTAAGAGTGAAATACTCCCTCACGAGAAGAGGCAAGAATACGGTGCTCCTTGCATTGCCGCTATTATATTATTCAAGCAGTCTAACTTCATTCTCAACTCCAACAAAAAGGTAGCCTAGTTTAAACAGATTCTTTCTCTTTTTGCTTCACATAGTATCTTAGTGCGCTAAGATGGTAAGGATAGATCTTCTCCGATTCTTCTGAAAGAATCTTCTTTAGTTCAGATAGTTTGACCCATCTGGGTTCTTTGGCATCATATACTCCTTTTTGCTTTAATACGCCCTTTGCTGTGCACATGAAAACAAATCCTATGTAATTACTGCCAAGAAATTGTTCGCCACAGAAGGGAACAAAAGCGACGCTTACTGTTCCATATTTGCCCTTAGTTTCAAGGTTCATCCCAGGCTTGACTGATTTAATAGTTAAGCCACATTCCTCCTTGACTTCCCGCCTTAAGGCTGTGTACACGTCTTCTCCATATTCCATGCGACCTCCAGGAATCTCCAGAAGCCCAGAATATTTAGCGTCTTCTTCAGGTTTCCATCTGGTTTGAAGCAAGATTTCCCATTCGTCCTCGTAAAAACGTTCAATTATAGCGCTCACAGTTGCGCCCAAAAATCTTCGCTCTCGAGTTTGTTTTGCCAAATTCAACAGCCACACAGTTAATGCTAACATCGATACAGAGATATAGCGGTTTTAGGGAAAAGCTTCAAATTAAGATTTAGCTATCAAAAAACTGGTCCAAAGCGCACTCATGTAATGGATTTATAGCATCCTACACTATTAGGAGAGGAACACAAATGAAAGCCTACAACAAACTAACCAAAATGATCGGAAGAACAAGAAACTACGAGATCATACCGATAGACAAGAGAAACGAACTTGTTGCAAAAGCGGAGCAAACCTTAGGCGACATCCGCTATGGCTGGAAGGCAAGCATAGACAACTTTTGCATGCAACTTGAAACTAACTCCGCACATCTCTACGAATTCTGGATAGAAAACTGGTTTGCCGAAAAACGAGACGCAAGATCTCATGGTCGAATCTACGCGGTTCTTGACCCAGATTTTGACAGAGGCAAACCCCATGCCTACTATAATCCAGAGACCAAAACAGCAGTCATATACAACACAGAGTATTATGGTCAATGCAAAAGCTGGGCACTGGGAATCATATGCGACATCGCAGAAGACCAACACGACATCCACAGCATCCACGGAAGC
>CAYFZT010000064.1:0-8970 GCA_964347555.1 uncultured Candidatus Bathyarchaeia archaeon
AAAGAGAGAGCGTTCTCTTAGTTGCCGATGCCACCCTCGCAGGAGACAAAAAAGATGCTATCTCACTCTTGGGGAAGAAGACGGACGTAAAACCGACAGAATGCATGATAATTGACCTGTCCGACCGAGATGACCTTCTTTCTCTGGGTAAGATATACGGAATAACGGTACTAAAGGGTGGAAATGAAAAGAAACTCAGAAAAGACCTGCGCAATGTTCTTGATCGCTTAAATTTAATGTATTTTTAATAGGTATCACACTAGCAATTTTTTCAGCATAACTTTTAGTAAAAAAACCTTGCGTAATAGCTGAGAAGCATTTTTTTGAGTTTTTATTCGAATGAGTGTTTGGACGCTTCTGTTACGCGGCGTGTGCGCGTACGTTTTGAATATAGTCCTCCTTCAATGACCGCGTTTTCGCCGGTTTCAACAACTCCCTCGGATTCTACTGATCCATGTATAATGGATTCTGGACCTATCGAAACTTTGCCGCCGGAAATAACGTTTCCGTCAATTGTTGTGTTGGCGCCTATTACAATATCTTTCAAGACCTTTACGTTTCCGAATATTCGGCAATCAGCACCAATTTCTAGATGACCTCTGACTACAATAGTTTGTACCAGGGTAGTCCCTGAAAGAATCTGCGCGTCTCCAACTGCAACGGTAATGTTGTCTCCGACAAAGAAGACTTCGCCAGCGACCTTTGCTGGAAACCTCCTCTTCGCTTCTGCAGGTGGTAATCTCGAGGGTTCCGGTTTGCCTTTGAGCTCTCTCCTTTCTACTGTTGACAGATTCTCCTTGTGGATTTCAACGGCGTCCTTCTTTTGTTTAGCTATAGGTTTAACTGTGGTTATCTTGCTGGTTATCCCATCGATTTTCAAAGTCACTTTTTTTCCAGTCTTCACATTTTGAAATGTAAGTTGATAGATAGGACAGCATACTAGGGCGCGCTCGTTGACTTCAAATACCTCTTTGGTAACCTCAACGCCTGGGGGCCTATTTACGATTTTAGATCGGAGAAAATCTATCTCTTCGTCACGAGAGATTTTAACCTCTTCAACTTTTATGCCAACTTCCGCTAATTGTTGTAATTCTTGCTCTTCAGAAGGAGCAAAGGGGACTTGTTCAGGTGCAACTTCGTGCCCCATCTTGTCAAGAACGAAGTATGTCTCATTCTCGTAGTGAAAATATCCTTCTCCTTCGAGTTTGACCACTTTAGAATGTCCTTTAGGGTTCAAAGTCTCAGGTTTGAACTTTTTGCGAGTAATAACAATTTCTTGCATTTCTTTTTGAACTTCAATAGCATAGAAACGCCTTTTACAATAATCGACAGCGTATCTTCCACCAACAACAATGTATGGTACATAATACTTGTGAACGGAAATGAGTCTTATATCTTCAGACCTAGGCTTAAAAAAGCCAAACTTAATGAAGAATTTTCCTTTCACCTTCTCTCCCAGTAGCTTTGCCATTGTGAGATCGAGACGAGATTTGAGAACGATAGTTTTTCTGTTAACTATCTTTTGTGGTAAGACTGTGATCTCAGTCAATGGTAAACACTTCTACCTTAAAGGAAAAGTTTTTTCGTCAATTATTCTTTATGAACTTGCACTTCACATTTGAAATCTTCAGCTGACACCTGTATTCAAAAACTCTAAAAGTAATGATAAAGATGTACTCTGAACCCTAGGAAGAAGGGATGAACTGTACGGAGATTCTAGACTTCTGCTGAACAACAAGAGACGTAAGCAATACAATAATAATGCAAGAAATTGAGGGGAAAAGGAAGCGTATTCGAGGTACAAAAGAAATGAATGTGTGCTTATTCAGTTTCTTCAGTGGTCTGTGCTTCATGTGCTTGGCGTGTTTTTAGAGTGCTTATTCCTTGAGGGAAGGTTGGTACTGTGTATATGTCGTTGACGCCCGGGATTTCTCTTATTTTTTTGCTTACGAAGTCTGCGACTTTTGAAGTGGTTTCTGCATTAAGCCAGACGCCTACGTCCCAAGCTCCAAATATGTTCATTGTATAGCACAGGTCCACTCCTGAGCTAGGCTTTTGAGGGAGACTTCTTAGAGCGTTTATTGCATCTACTATTTTGCCTGGATTCAGTTTCAGCAGAGTCAAATACTCAGCCGACCGATTATTTTGGGCGTTTCCATGAGGGAAGGTTGGTACTGTGTATATGTCGTTGACGCCCGGGATTTCTCTTATTTTTTTGCTTACGAAGTCTGCGACTTTTGAAGTGGTTTCTGCATTAAGCCAGACGCCTACGTCCCAAGCTCCAAATATGTTCATTGTATAGCACAGGTCCACTCCTGAGCTAGGCTTTTGAGGGAGACTTCTTAGAGCGTTTATTGCATCTACTATTTTGCCTGGATTCAGTTTCAGCAGAGTCAAATACTCAGCCATTCGATTCTAAACCTCCACATTGTTTGGTTGATATAACATTCAGTTCAAACCATTTAATTCTTATGAATTATCGATCATAATCATGAATTAATGGAGCATGAAAAACCTCCGTCATCAAGTTCTGTGCAAATTATGACTAGAGTATAGCCTTTTAACAAGATCTGTGAAGACATTTGAACGACAGAATAAACCATTAAGGCAGAAAAAACCAAGGTGATATGAACTAATTGCATGCGACGACTAAACGGGCTTCGTTACCATACCTTCAATGTAGTTCATGACCTTAACCCGTTGCGATGTCTTCTTATAATAGTAAGAAAACACGAGGTCTGTCAGAGTCACTAAGCCGACAAGATGTCCATTCTCAACTACAGGAAGTTTTTTAATTCGTCGTTTTAGCATAATTCCCGCAGCGTCTTCGATATCCATTTGAGGTTTTGCAGCTACAAGAGGCTTCGACATTATCTCCTTAACTTTAAGTTTTTCAGGGTGTTCAAGTCCGGCTAGAACTCTCTTTAACATGTCTCTTTCTGTCACAATTCCAACAGGTTTGGCCGCCTTCATTACTACTAAACACCCTATCTCATGCTTATTCATGAGGTCCACAGCTTCCCAAACTGTCGCTTCTGCTCCCACCGTTATGACATCCCTAACCATAACATCATGGACTTTTGGCGACATCGCACATCTACCTAAATTTGTTGATTAAATGGGATCCATCCAAAAAGTATTTGCTTTCTGCATATATAGGTTAAGAATAAATAATATTTATTTTGCATTCGTAAGTTTCCTTTTGGAATTGCAGTGTATGTGATTTATATGTACAGAAAAAGGGATATTCCAAATTTAGATACGGTAGGAAATACGAAACAGATCATATATTAAGATATAAGATATAATCTATTTTAGGACGTGTTAAAACGTGAAATCGCAAGATCAAAATTTCATTAGAAGCTTCATAAAGATTTTGAATGCTGTCGGCGGAGTGATGGACGAAAGAGCCTATATAGATTTGGTCAATGAGGCCAAGAGGGAAATGAATCTCGATCAAGTCACGGTCTTTGAGATGCTTTCCATGCGTGCAGATATGGAAAAAATGGGGCACCTTAAGAAAACAGTTGATATGAAACCAGACCTTTGGGTCTTGACACTGGAAGGTTTGAAATTCGCTGAGATTATTTCATAGCTTTTCTGCGGACTCGAGCTGTCTTGTCATTTTTTTCTAGCAATGTGTATTTTTGTGGAACAAAAAGACGATAATTTTTATTATATATTAATACACAATATAGATTAGAGATAAATGCTTACCAGCCATAGTAATTTCAAACGTACGATTTATTTTACAGAAGTAGCCTTATGGGAGGAATCTATGTGTCCATGAAAGATGCTGACGAGGTATTTGTGGATAGAATCAACACAATCTTACTACTTTTCTTAGGGGTTCTTTTAGTGAGTGCTTCAGCAATCTTAGTCACTTATTCGGCAGTCTTAGTCATTGGACAGCAGTATTTCTTAATGGAATTCCTGAAAACAGTTGGAATTGCAGCGCCCCTATTGATTATAGGCTCAGGACTTCTCTATTATCAATTTCAAAAGTGGAAAATACAAAGAGCTAACAATAACGTCACCCAGCAGTCTTCTGGACCTCTATGTGTTCTCTGTGAAGATTGTAGCGCACTCCTCTATGAAGGCACAAAACTGATTTCACCACAAGAAATTATTGAACGGTACAATGGCAGATGCCCAGAATGTAACAAAAGACTACAACCAGATTAAAAATATAGCTGCAATCAGAAGATTGCTGGGTTTTGACTTGTAGAACTTTCTTCTTGTTCTGATAGAAAAAGTGACCAATATTTCGGACATCACAGACTCGATGAACCAACCTGTTCTAAAGAGTTCAGGACCCGCATGAAGCGCGCGCGTGGAAGCGGTTTGTCGAGTTCCACTGGTGAGGCATTCTTATCGACCGCCGTTGACTCGCCCGTCAGTACTGATTCATTCGTTTGGAATTCGTCAGCGTCCACAAGCCTGATGTCTGCGGGAACAACATCACCTATCGCTAGATGGGTAACGTCTCCAAGCACCAGCTTGCCAGTGTCAATCACAAGTTTCTTTCCATTTCTGACAACAATCGCTGTGTAAGATAGATACTTTCTGAGTTCGTCTACGGCTCTCTCGGACTTATGTTCTTGCGCGAAACCCAACAAAGCGTTAGAGCATGATGGCAATTATAATGACTGCTTCAGTGATTTCTCCCAAGAAACTGGCAAGTGCTGAAGCAAAGATGAGCACGTAGACCAGAGGATTCTTGAACTGAGACACGAATATGGTGAATGCCGTTCTGTGTCCAGTAGAAGGAATTTCGTTTGGCCCATAATTCTCAAGTCTCCGCGCAGCCTCTGTGTCATCAAGCCCCTTTTCTGATGTATTGAGTTCTCTAAAAAGCTCCTCTTTCTGAAATTTCCAGTAGTTGATCTCCGTGGATTTTGACATAAATCTGGTCTCAGCTTGCCGAGATTAATAAGGAGTTTACACCTCTATCTTCTTTAAGATTTCTTCAAAGCGCGCGCTCAAAGACTTATAAGCGTATTAAAAGAAAATCGGCATGAGGTGGATCAGAATACCCCACATCATTCGGAAGAGGTCAAAAAAAGCGGGTCTTCCGCCAGGAACTGTGGTGTATACCGGGGATAAGAAGACTGAGAAGGTAAGGATCGCAATAATTGACTATGACGAAGCACAATTTCAAGAAAAAGAGGCTAAAAGCATTGAGGAATGTTTTTCCTTCAAAGACAAACCAACTGTAACGTGGATTAACATAAATGGTATCCACCAAGTGGACGTCATAGAAAAAATCGGAAAACATTTCAACATGCATCCACTTGTTCTAGAAGACATAGTAAACACGGGGCAACGTCCAAAAATGGAGGATTTTGTCGACTACATCTTCATCGTTTTAAAGATGCTTTACTACGATGAAGAAGAGAACGAAACGAAGGCTGAACAGGTCAGCATAATTTTAGGCTCGAATTTCGTCATTTCGTTCCAGGAGAGCGAAGGAGATGTTTTCGACCAAATTAGAGAGCGAATCAGGAGTAATAGAGGGCGCATAAGAAAGATGGGAGCGGATTATCTTGCCTACGCATTAATAGATGCTACTGTTGATAACTACTTCACAATTCTTGAAAAACTTGGAGAGCAGATCGAGGATATAGAAGACGAGTTGGTTACGAATCCAGTAGTAGAAACCTTGCAGACTATTCATAGTTTGAAACGAGAGATGATATTCTTAAGGAAGTCGGTTTGGCCTTTGAGAGAAGTAATCAATCGCTTGGAAAAATGGGAATCACCCCTAATTGCCAAATCTCTGGACATATACCTGAGAGATGTTTATGACCATACAATCCAGGTCATTGACTCAATAGAAACGTTTAGAGACATGTTGTCCGGATTGCTTGACATCTACCTTTCCAGCGTCAGCAATAGAATGAACGAAGTCATGAAAGTTCTAACAATCATCGCAACAATATTCATTCCCTTGACTTTAGTCGCTGGCCTCTACGGAATGAATTTTCGATATATGCCTGAACTTGAGTCGCCTTGGGGCTATCCTTTCGTCTTGCTCATCATGTTTACCATAGGAGCCTTAATGGTCATTTACTTCAGAAGAAAGAGATGGCTCTGACACCGAGTCGCTTGATGAACAAGGATCAACTAGACTCCTAGTGTTTAAGCTGCCTTAGTAGCAGGGGTGTGCTTATGTCTATCTTATGCCCTTTACAGGTCTCCAAAACCTTTCTATGGAGTTCTGCATCTATCTCCTGCAATCTCTTGATGTCATTGATGAAAACGTAAAGAACGTACTCAACAGCGTAGCTTTGAAAATTCGTGATCCAAACGTAAGGTTTAGGCTCCTTCAAAACTCCATTAACATTGCTTGCAGCTTCCAACAAGGCACTCTCAACGTTTTGACTGTCGTACTCGAAGCCAGGAGTCACCGTGCAGTGTCTTCGAATCACTTTCTTCTTACCATAATTATCTATTTCGGCTTTAAGTAGCTCCTGATTAGGTACGGACACCAAAACATTGTCGAGTGTCAACATTTTTGTGTAGATGATATCTACGGCGACTACGTCGGCGAGCTGTTCATTGAAGAAAATTCTGTCTCCGACTTCAAACGGCCTGCTAGTCATTACAATCAACCCTGATATTGCGTTGCCTATAGTGTTTATGGCTGCAAAGCCAATAATTGTCCCACCAAACAAGGCCAGGAGTCCCGAAATGACTCCTAATGTAACTCCCCACTCAGCAAGAACAGCTGATATAACCACAAAAGTGGATGCCCATTTCGCGACTCGTATCAACGTATAAGTGAGGTGCTCCTCCAGTTTCTTTCGCACTTCAAGGCTTTTGATCTCTCGAACGACAATTCTATAAACGACGTAAACAGCAACAATGGTCACTGCTGATAGTATCATCTTGTCGAGGTTAGCCAGAATCCACTCGCCAAAAGCACTGATATAATCTAATAAACTCACTTCTCAATCACCACTACTGTATACTATTCAAGGTGGTCAAAACATAAATCTTCTTTGGCAAGCGCCTGCAGCACGTGTATGCGCACGCGAATGATAGCCCCCCCGCGCGCGCGTTTCTGGTGTAGTCTTCAACCATAAACAAAACTCTTTTAGTCTTAACGCATTCTGATATCTGGTGCTTTGTTTCCCTCTAGGGAAAAACTGTAAATAATCGTTTGAGTCTGTGCTTGGCATTACATCTTTATCTCTAGTGGAATTGTCTAATAAGGTGTTAGATTCGCTAACTTTTTGTTCGGTAATTCTTAGATTACTGAACTGAAGATGTTTACACATCCTTTTCAATAATGCTCAATTGATATAGAGAATTTCTCCATAAGGTGTAAATTTTGGTTTCATCTTTCAGTTAATTGGTTTAGAAAGGAGAATCAGAATTGAGAAGAAGAGTAGTTTCTGGAATAGTGCTGACTCTGCTGCTAATCAGTATGTTGACTTTGGCATTTGACATTCAAGCAGTTAGAGCGAGTGGTCTTATCTACATAAGACCAGATGGGACGGTTGAGGGAACAGATAAGATTCAACGAGACGGAGACCTATACACCTTCACTGACAACATTCGTGACGAGATTTTTGTAGAGAGAGACAACATTGTACTTGATGGAGCAGGTTATTCATTGCAGGGTACAAGGACCGTCAATTCTAGAGGAATAGACCTCTCAGACAGAAGCAACGTTACAATCACAAACATGGAAATAGAAGAATTCAGCTACGGAATCTATCTCAATCATTCTGCGAATTGTAATATCAATGGGAACACTCTTACATCCATAGATTTTGAATGCATCCGCCTTTACGAGTCCTCAAGAAATGGAATAATTAAGAACACCATAATCTTGAACGATATTGATGGAATCACTTTGTATGGCTCATCAAACAACAACATTGCAGAGAATCATCTGAGAAACAACTATGATGGCATCCGCCTTTACGAGTCCTCAAATAACAGTATAACTGAGAACACAGTAATAGAGAATTACTACGGCATTTCTCTCACTTCTTCTTCCAATAGCAACATAACTAACAATAATGCCACCTCAAATCATGGACCTGGAATCAATCTCGATTGGTCTTCAAACAATAACACCATATCTGCAAACACACTCACAAACAACGACTATGGCATCCAGGTCAAAAATTCTTTAAACAACATCATTGTTGAAAATGAAATAATGGCAAGTATGTATACAGCCATAGGAATCTATTATTCCTCAAATAATGCGATTGTCAGAAACAACGTTGCAAACAACCACGCAGGTATATATCTCCCTACTTCCTCAAATAACAACATAATTGGAAATACACTAAAAGACAATTACGAGGGTGTTATGCTTGATTCGTCGTCTACCAATAACGTCGTTTCTGGAAACAGCATAACAAACAACCAGAAAGGCGTCTACCTTTATGATTCTTCAAAAAACAGCATTCGTGAGAACAGCATAGCAAGCAACGAATTTGGCATAAGGCTCTGTAAGTCATATAACAACACGTTTTATCATAATAACCTTCGAAACAACACCCAAGAGGTTTCTGACTGTTCACAAGACTGGCCAGAATATTATCCTCCCTCAATAAATGTTTGGGATGATGGTTATCCTTCTGGTGGGAACTATTGGAGCGACTACACTGGAACAGATGTTAATGGTGATGGAATAGGCGACATCCCATACATTATCGACGAAGACAATCAAGACAACTATCCTCTGATGGAACCATGGACTCCATTTCCAAGAACCATTGGTGAGTTGAAAACTGAGATAGAAGAACTAGGCTCTAAAGGTGAAATCGACAATCAAGGGATAGTTAAGAGTCTCCTTGCAAAACTCAAGGTGGTGCAAAGATTGGTTGACAAAAGCAAAGTGGACGAAGCTAAGAACGTCCTAGAATATGACTTCATTCCACAAGTTCAGAACCTGTCAGGAATCCACATAACAGAGGAAGCAGCTGACATCCTCATCCAATCAGC
>CAYFZT010000065.1:0-8955 GCA_964347555.1 uncultured Candidatus Bathyarchaeia archaeon
GACAACAGACACTTGACAGAGTTTACTCTAATAGAACTAGAATTTGCCGGTACTTTCGAAGAGTTACTGGAGCACATAGAAGGCGTAATAACATCTATGATAGAGTCTGTGTTAAGGAAGATGACGAGTAGATGGC
Organism: uncultured Candidatus Bathyarchaeia archaeon; assembly: GCA_964347555.1. Classification (GTDB taxonomy): domain Archaea; phylum Thermoproteota; class Bathyarchaeia; order Bathyarchaeales; family Bathyarchaeaceae. The sequence goes on from CAYFZT010000065.1 coordinate 137, forward strand.
TGGATAGAAACAAACTCAGACGGATTTTTCCGCCTTTTCAAAGAATTACTTATGCTGAAGCTATAGAAGAACTTGGCATGGAATTTGGCCACGACATTTCCAGAGAAGAAGAACAGGTGCTAGTCAAAAAGTTTGGTGATTTGCCTTTATTCATCACTCACTACCCGAAGTCTATGAAGTTCTTTAACATGATAGAAAACGAAGACAACTCAGAAGTAGTGGATAGTGCAGATCTGATATTACCATTTGGCGGTGAGGCAGTAGGAGCCGCATCCAGAGAATACAGATTAGACAGATTGTACAAAAGATTGGAAGAATCTCAAATGCTCAAACAACTAAAGGCCAAGGGGGGTTCTGTCAAGGATTTTGACTGGTACATTAATGTCTACAAGAAATACAACACAGCACCTCATGCGGGCTGTGGGATCGGCTTAAATCGAGTTACTCAGTTTGTACTGGCAGTCGACGACATTAGAATGTGCACTGCCTACCCATTAAACAAGGAGACCCTAGCTTAATAGAAAGCTGCGTGCCTGCACGCGTTTCCTGCTTGAGCAGAGAGCTAGAAGCGTTGCTCGCACAAATCTATGCTGGTAAGGTTAATTAGTGGTTGGTTCTTATCATCAGAAATTGGTTGAATCGAGATGGAAAAAACATTTCTTCATGAGATTAGCTGGGTTGGAGCAAAAGAATATTTTGCCAAGAATGATATGGTGCTTTTACCCGTTGGGTCAACTGAACAGCACGGCCCGCAGAATCCATTGGGGACGGATCATTTTATTGCGAGAGCGATAGCTGAAAAGGCTTCAAAGAAAACCAATGTTCTCTGTCTTCCCGTTATTCCCTTTGGCGTGAGTTCTCATCATCGACAATTTTGGGGAACTATTTTTGTTCCGTCCAGAGTTTTCTCTGAATATGTAAAACACGTTTGTTTAGCTTTGAAGTACTATGGGGTTAGAAAGGTTGTAATTGTGAATGGACATGGTGGAAACATGAATGCACTTTCAGATATGGCGAGGGAGCTAAGAATGCACGAAATTTTTGTGTCGATTTTTGTCTGGTGGAAAACAGTGGAAGGACTTCTGCCAAAACTTTTCACTAGTGAAGAGAGAAGACATGCTTCTGCCGAGGAGACTTCAATGAACCTTGCGTTGTATCCTCATTTAGTTGATATGGACAAGGCTCCAGATGCAGACCAGGGAGAGATGAGTCCTTTTCTGAAGGCTATGATCAAAGAAGTGAGAAGTAACGCGATCGCTTTGCCATATGATTTTGTGGATTACACCAGGAGTGGAGTCTCTGGAACGTCCAGTACTTCTTCACCGAAGATTGGTAAGAAAGTCTTTGAGGCTTCGGTTAATGCACTGGTAAGACATATAGATCTAGTAAAGAAGTTCAAAAAGGAAGACCTGCTACCAAAACGCCTTGTGTAGCTTCACGCAAAGACTTGACAGATAAGCCGCTTCTTAAACTCCTTGCGTGTGCAAGATGTGATAGCCCCTGTATTTGTTTCCAAATAGGTCTCTTGACTCGTTGCTTTTTTGTTGAAAAGGAAGTACCAGAAAACCCGCGAAGAGCTTATTCGAAAGGAGAACTTACTTGTAGATTGCGCCTTTAGGGACGCCTCTTGGTATGTGGCAAACACTCGAGGAACCTTCGCTGGATCCATGCACGGGAACGACGGACTCTACTCTTGTTCAGCGCTCGCGTCTACTGAGCTACTTGTTTTTCCAAAAGGTTCAAGCATTCACGGCATAGCTTTAGTATTGCTTGATCACTGTCATCCCAACAACGAAAAGTCCTATTGCAGCGTTTACAAGTCAGTTGAACGACTCTCAAAGGCATCTCTGATTCACCTTTATCTAGTGAAGCTAAAAGATGGCTAATTATGTTATGAAGCCAGAATCAAATGTTTAAAGAAGGTTTCTGAAGAATGATTTGAATGCGCTGAACACCTTCTCTAGGCGCGCGCGCGATAATAAAGGAACCCTCCACTACTATTCACTACAACATAAAAAAGTTGGAGAAGGAAGGGGCGATAAAAACCTACAAGGCTGTTTTTGATTACAAGAGAATCGATGAAGGTTTTTGTGTGTACGTCTTCGTCAAATTAACTGCTAGTGCAGGTGCTGACCCTGATAGGATTGTAGGTGAATTGGCTAGATATGAGGAAGTTGAGAGTGCAGACCTTCTTGCTGGGGAATGGGATATCGTTCTTAAGGTGAGGACGAAGGATCAGGATGAATACTATGATTTGTTAAAGAGCATTCTTGCTCGAGAAGGTGTCGAGAAGAGTACGTCTCTGATCTCACTAAAGCAGGTCAAAACTGAGTTTGTCCCGTTGGTATAGAAAACCATGATAAGGTATCTAACAGATTTCGGCATATTACTGATATATCTAATCATTTTTTGGAGCTTAATTGGGTCCTATTCAGCGGGGCGTGTCCTGATGATTCTGACAGGTTTTTTGGTCGCGGTTTTTTCCGTAATATGTGTAGACCTCTTGTATCGTTTCCCTCTTAGTCTGAATGTTTATGCTCCAGTAGTTGAGGAGTCCTGCAAGTTTGTTTCTGTGTTCTTATTCTTTTCTTGGAAAGATCTGAGAAAGATGTTGTTAAGGTATAAAGAATCACTTGTGTGGTTTGGGGTATTGGTTGGTTTATTTTTTGCGTTTCTAGAAGACCTTTCTTGGATAAGAACCTTCGATATAGGTCTAGATTTAGTCATTAAAAGAGGTCTTATCAGTTGGCCTATGCACATGATTTATACGGGGTGTGCCACCTATGGTCTTGTTCAAATTCTCATATTTAGAAAGCGAATCTATTGGCTTCTACTGTTACCCGTTTCCATTTTCTTGCATTTTCTTTTTAACAGATTTATAGCCCATCTTGTTTTTTGATCTCTAGGGAACGCATATATGTCTTGCACAGGTTTCTTCAAAATGAGCCCTTTCTTTTGGAAACAACCCAAACTTGATTACACTGATACTTTGATTAGAAACAGTGCAGTTAGATGTAGAGGGTAGTACACATAAAAGAATAATTTCCTCCATAATGGATAGATTGTTTTTTGGTTGGTTTCCTTTAAGAATATTTCACTTCTATGATAGAAAATTAGTGGTAAAGCAAGAAGTGACAGAAACTGATATGGCGTTTCAGTGAAAAGGAATACAAGATTCAGCGTAATCAGCGAGAACACGCCTAATTTTGCGGCTTTAGTGAGAAGATAAATGCAACCTATTGTCATAATTCCGTAAATGCCATAATCCATGTCCAACACGAAAGATACTAATAGTGGAATAAGAGCCAACAAAGGATTTGCTCTTTTGAAGGAATAAAGGAAAAGGACACCCAACGAGAGAGTGAAGAATATGTTCAGTGGATCCAGCCAATCGTCTCCCAAGGCTAGGTAGAATGATACTTGAGAGATAGCCGCGAACAATAAAAGCCTCAACATGTAGTTTCGCAGATTTCTTGTAGTGTCTACTCCTAAAACCAGAAGATAGGAAAACAACGGAAAAGAAAGCCGACCTATTAATCGAAGCACTAAAAAGTCTTGATACAGCACAGCTCCTGCATGGTCTATTGTCATTGTGACAATTGCGATCCACTTCAGGATTTCTCTCTTTTTATCGAATTGCGCATGCAACTATCTCAGCCTTTTGGAAGATAAACAAGAATGTTTTATACGCTAACTAAAGACTTTCGCGTTCCTGAACAAACGCATACATCTCTAGGTTCACGCACTGCACGCCGGAACTTTGAAAATTGCACCAGACTCGACATTTTGCTCGCGCAAATGTGCTTATGCCATAACTAGAAAGCTCTACTGTTGCCTCAGCAACTTAGCAAGAGTTTCTTGCTCACCGGTAGACTTAAGATTTGACACTCGCACTCCTACTAGTCTTACCTTTTCATTTTCATTAAGAATGTCTTGAGCAAGTTTCTGGACTACTTTCTGTAAATCTTGAAGACGATTAGTGAAAAGAGACAGGGTTTTTCCATGAGTGTGAGTCTCAAAATTTTTGAATCGTATTTTAACTGTAACTGTCTTGAAAAGCAAGTTGCGTCTAACGGTTCGTTGATGAACTCTTTGACAGAGATCTCTTAATCTTTGGGAGATGATGTCGAAGTCGTTAGTATCTATCGAAAAGGTGCTTTCATTACCCACAGATTTCCTCATTCGCTTTCTTCCTCCAACCTCAGACTCATATACGCCATGTGCGTGCTGGTGATACCGTGACCCCATGACACCGAACTTTTCAACAAGCACCGAAACATCAAAAGATGCAAGGTCGCCCATTGTTCTAATTCCCAGCTGATTTAACCTGCTCTCTGTTTTCTCGCCAACCCACAGCATCTTTCGCACAGGTAACGGAGCCAGAAAACTCTCAACAGAATCCTCCGAAACAACTGTTAAGCCGTCGGGCTTTTCATAGTCGCTGGCAATTTTGGCTACAAGCATGTTTGGAGCAATACCAATGGAACAAGTGAGTCGTTCATTCCATAGAATTTCGTGTTTTATGCTTTCAGCGAGTTTTACGGCTTCTTTAAAATCTTGGACCTCTGAACTGACGTCAAGGAAAGCCTCATCTAACCCCCATTGCTGAAACTTCTCAGAATATTTTCTTAAAATCGTCATGATCTTTCCAGAGACTTCTTTGTAGAGCCGATAATCGCCTCGCAAATAGACAGCACTTGGGCAAAGTCTCCAAGCTTTTGAAATCGGCATGCCCGAGTGTATCCCGAATTCTCTTGCCTCATAATTACATGTCTTAACAACTCCTCTGCCAATGCCTTCTTTTGGATCTGCACCGACAACAACAGGTTTACTCTTAATCTCAGGATGTTCCCTCTCTTCCACGGCAGAAAAGAAATGATCCATGTCGACATGGAATATTATGCGTTTCTTCTCGTTATAAGAACTTTTCATACCTGTGTTCCTCGACTAGAAACCTGTTAAGGTCGAAAGAGACAATTCTCACGTGAATCATTCGAAGAGGAATGCCTTTTGCTATAAGGTCGTTGTAGGTCTTCTTCTGCTTGTCCATTAGCTTGACTTTACGTCCACACTTGATCTCAATGACTTCCAGGTCGCCCTCAACAACCGGAAACTCTAAAATGTCACCGTATCTATGAGTAGCATCAACTTTCAAACTGGCAACCTTTGGACATGTACTCTTCTTCAGCTTTCTAGTTTTTCCAGTAAGCTGCAGCTTCATGAGCAAACCATCTGGCGTACAATGATTTTCGACAAGAACTCCTGCTACCTGAGCATACCTCGACAAAAGCTTACTGTTCGCATAAAAGCCATGAACCACAAAATCCTCTCTAAGAGGATCGAATTTGAACAGTCTTCTCATCCACGTGCCTTTATGCTGTTTGTAAGCGTTCTTGCTGAGTAAGACATGGCTCCATCCTTCCTCTTTCACAAGCTTTGGGGCAAGTGTGTTCCGGATGAAGCTTCTTGCTAAATGCTCTCCGATCACTCCTTTCAAGATGTTGAGTTCTAGGGTTTTGAAATGACACTCCAAGTCATCAACCAGCCGTAGTAGCTCTAGTCTGATTTTCTGGAGTTGGAAACTAGTAGGATGCTTCAAAAAGAGGACTTGTGAGATTTGAGATTTAAAGCTCACCTAGAAACAAATAGGCAGATAGCTCAGACTGAAAAGTGAAAGTAATCTTAACTAACACATTCCAGATCGACTCACCAAAGTTCTACCTAGTGAGCACTTACTATGCTCATGTCAAATATGCGCGCGACAAAGCGATACCATTTCTTGGCATGGAATTTTGAAAAGGTTTTCGTTTCAAAATGTGTTCCAAAACCCAAAAATCGTACAACACCATGAATGCCGTGTAGTTATTAAGAGCCATTGTCTATCTGTTTATCGTGGAGTTGCGTCAAATTATTATGCGCGCAGTTGAAGGTTGGGTAAAAGGGGAAGAACCAACATCTGCGCGCATATTCAGTTATTTAAATAATTCAGATCACTCCTCTAATAAGCATATAAGGGATACTAGCTATAGTACTGAAACTCACATAGTGAGGAGACTCAACGTCTATGAGAACAAGAAATCTCGAGAGAATAATCCTTAAGATGTTCGGGGACAAGGAATTCTACGGTTACGAAGTTCATAAAAGGCTCGAGTCTGAAGATTTCAAGATCGAGATCAGTCGCCTTTATCGGGTTCTCAATGGAATGCTAAGTAAGCGGTTGCTCGAAGGTCGTTGGGAAAAGAGTCATTTAGGGCCCAAGAGGAGGTTGTACCGGATTGATAGGAAGGGAAAGGAAGAACTCCATAAGATGCTCTTGGACGCTATTAAAACCGTCCATAGCTTCTATGGAAAGTACTTGATGAATCTTCCTATAAAGGTCAACCCTATTGATAGCATCTGTAGTTCGCTTACCGATGAAATGAAGGGGCAGGGCAAAATTGCTTATGTTGCTTCAAGGCCCTCAGGGATGCACAAGCGAGTGATACACGCACTTCATAAAAACGTTCCTGAGGATACGATTTACTTTGTTAAGCCAAGCTCGGTTACGGTGAAAATGAATCTCGATTATCTGGCATTTTTGGATGGTGCTTACAGTAACATTCCGATGAAGAATTGTTACTTCGACCTCCTTGTGGTTATAGGCCTTCCTAAATGGAACCGTTTGGAGGCCATGGTTCGGGAGTGTCATAGAGTCTCCAAGCAAAATGGGAGATTAGCAATTTTGACTCCTACATTTCTAATCAGTAGTTACGAAGATCCATTAACAATTGGCGAATTCGTAGAGAAGTATGAACATGAAACTATCAGAAAGGACGAGCAACAATTTGGGAAGGCATTCATACAAGAAATGTTAAGAAAATACTTCAAAAAAGTCGCAGAAAGCCATATAGTTCATATGACTATCTTCATAGCTTCTGAACCGTGTTCTCTTCGGCAATAAATATGTGGTTGCTCCATCGCAAGCATCGGTATAAGTAAGACCTTAAGAGCCAAAGTTTCCAAATGGTTTCCTGTGTCATAGAAAAAATCGAAGAGAGGTGCTTGAGAGAATCTATGTTTGCTTTCTTTTGACAGCGTATACGATAACTGCTCCAACAGCTAAGCCTGCAACAAGTCCTCCCACTAAGTAGTAGTAACTAGTTGTTTCGAGTCCTGATACTCTTTCTTCCAAGTCTGCTAGTTGCCCTTGTAAGCTCGTTATGTTGTCACGTTGTTCATTCATTATGCCTTTGAGGACAGCAGTGTAAAGAGGCATGAAGCTGACATCGTCTGGATTACCTGTGTGCAACGCCCTCTTGAACTCAACTGTCCAAACGCCATTGGAATATACTCCGACAGCCTCGACATCGGCTCTGCTTCCAGTTCCCTCCTTCACTATGTAACCTGGAATTGTGTCACCGTCATCCCATGCTGCATTAGGATCAAACGCAATAGTGCTACCTTGAATTAGAAAGTCAGCGTTTGCTCCTGGATCCAATGGATCCATGTATTTTGGTAGACTCCCCTCCTTGTTATCACCGGTGAACCCTCCACCCAAATCAGGCAAGCGTGTTCTGAGTTCAATCCCACCTTCGTAAGGTATCTCAGTAGCTTCTGAGAGATCTACCCAATACTTGTCTTCTGCGTTATTGACTGGGTGTGTTCGTGCCGCCTTCCAATGCCAGACGTCGACTATTGCCCCCACATCATTGGTTCCCATCTGTGTCGAATTTTCCCAAGCAGATACCCCAACATGGCAATAAATGGCGCATCCGCTTTCGAAGTCTGGTGCATTTATATTCCATAAAAAGTAGACTCTATCCTCGTTTCCTGACTGACTCCATGTATCACTAGTAGCATTGTACGTCCACATCTTCTTGTGGATGCTCTCTGTCCCCGTTGGGTCCGTCCATGACACAAGGAAATAGATGTTTTCACTGTCATAGGCAGCCTTGACAGTTGCCTGTGAGGGGCCACCCCCTAACCCAGCCGCGGACAGACCAAGGGTTGAGGAGGAACCCCACGCAGCGTCGCCGTCGTAGCCGTCTATTGTCGGGGTTCCGTTTTTTGCGACGATCGTTGTATCACTAGAGGTGCCTGTTTCAAATTTGAGGGTCAGCAGTTGTGCTCCGTTCTTATCTGCGTCGTCATTGTCTGCTATTCCCAGAGAAAAGGTCATGCTTGAATCGGGTTGCTCAGCTGAGGAAGTATTAGTTGATAATGCTCCGGTAAGTACTAGTCCAAATATAAACAGTGCCAGCGCAAGCAAGACTTTTGGCTTTTTTGCCATAAAGCCACCTCAAGATTTCGCTGAAAATAGATGCTTGCGTTCTAATAAGTTCATAAGGAATATTAGCTATAGTACTGAAACTCACATAGTGAGCAGGCTAACGTCCCTGAGAACATTGGTCCAGAAGTCATTCGTGTCCTTATGCTAAAAGCACAACCACAACCATGTTACAAACTTACAAGGTAGCAAGAAAGGAGAAAAGGCTTTGGAGATATTTTCCATTTTCAGTTTTGAAATAAAACTTTTGCGCGCGCATTGAGGTTGCTAACATACGAAATCTAAATAAGTTCTCTCCGGAATCTCTTAAACCATGAACGAGATTGAATTTGAGCAATCATTATGTGAGAGCTGTGGTCAACCCCTGTTTCTCAGCAAACGAGAGTGTAGGAGCTTTGTTGAGAAGAAACTGAAAGATGGATACATAGTTTGCATATGCTGTGGAGCTAAGCAGACAACAAAGCGTGGACGAAAGCCAAAACAGAAAGAGTAGGCCTATTGAGTTTTCAGGGACTCGCGCGCGCTAAGACATAATATCTTTTGAGCGTGTAAT
>CAYFZT010000066.1:0-8705 GCA_964347555.1 uncultured Candidatus Bathyarchaeia archaeon
TTGTCGGTCCCACACCCACATCTGAGCAGGCAGCGGATGCTGTCACATCCTTTGACGTGCAATAAGGGTAGGTTCCATGAAAAAGAGAAAGATACGTTCCCTGGGTTCCCTCGATTATCACATTCTTGCCCTCATCAATCGCTCGGTTAACCTCAAGGGGAACATCTATCAAGAATCTTCGCAGGCTTTGGATGTCTTTCGCAATTTTAACAGTGCGCAGAGCTCTTTCGGCATTGCAGGGACCGGTTCCAGTGCCGGTGGTCTTTATTTTCTGAGCCAAGTGTCCTCCTCTATCATTCTGGATATGTTTCTGTTCAATGATGGCACATTGGGGATCGACGCCGACTCTGTCCTCTGCGTGTGTCTCTTCTGTCTCTCTGAGAAGTATGTCTGGATTAACCAGAACACCTGGTCCTATCAACAAGCGACATTTATCATAAACGAAGGCGCTTGGCAACATTCGCAGACCATATTTTTTGCCCTCATAAACCACGGTGTGCCCTGCGTTTGGTCCAACACCTGCCCGAGCTGTAATGGCTACTTTATCTTTTAATGCCAAGTACGAGATGACTTTTCCCTTGCCTGTGTCTCCAAAGAAGCCGCAAACAACAACTGTGCATGGCATAAACTTGTTCTCCAACCTCTTGACAAGTTCTTGTTTAATTTGCTTCAACTAATAAGGTTTTTTGTGTAATCCTTGTCAATAGAAGAGGGTTTTGTGTCAGATCGCCCGTCGAAAGCATATCACAGCGCTGTGGCTCTGCTTAATCTCGCAGTCATCATCCACATTCATTGACGTGGTTTCTTGCTTAAGACGTTTTTGCTGTAAACTCTATGCGTTCAACACCTTTACCCTTAGACATTCGCCTCAAAGCTTTGATGACACCGATTTCTCCAGTGGCTCTTACATGGAGTCCACCACAGGCGCAAGCATGCCAATCCTTGATCTCTACTGTGCGAACCCTCTGAACCTGAGGCGGCAAAATCTTTAGGCTCTCATGAAACTTTGCCACATAATCTTCAGCCTCTTCCCTCGGCATCAATTTTACTTCAACCGATCTATTTTCCTTCACAACGCGATTTGCAACTCCTTCAATTTCCAACAGCAAAGGACCAAGCGACCTGTCAAAGGCAAGGTCTAAACGTGCCTTTTCTACGTCAATTCCAGAACCAACAATCGCCAAAGGGCTACCCACAACTTTTCTTATGGCTTCGGATATCAGATGAGCCGTAGTGTGAATACGCATTAAGGCGAATCTGCGCTTCCAATCAATCACACCTCTAACGCGGTCGCCTTCTGGGAGTTGCCCGACTATCTCATCCCCGAAATGAATTACAGCGCCCCTTTCCATTCGAACATCAACAACACGGATCTCTTCATTATTCTTTCTGAGAACTCCATTGTCTGATGGTTGCCCACCGCCAAGAGGATAGAAAGCTGTACGGTTAAGAACCACGCCGTATTTGTTGTCAAGTTTTTTTATCTGCAAGACTTCTGCGTCAAATTCTTTCAGGTATGCAGAGTCATAGTACAAGAGTTTCGTTGGTTGGGTTACTTTGGGAGTAGATATAATTAGGCCTCCTTTCGCTGGTTTCTGATCAGAAGCTCCACTAGCCCTTGTGTTTGCCTATATTAGAGACAACTGCAATATTACTCTAGTGTAAGCTGGTCTTAGTTGACAATTTGAAGACTACAAGCTTTGTACGTCTAGAGGAGAGAACATGGTTTGAACGTGTTTGAAGCGATTAAAAGCCGAAGAAGCGTGAGAGCATTCACGCAGAAAAATGTTTCAGAGGAAGAAGTTGAAAAGCTCATCGACGCTGCGAGGTGGGCGCCTTCCGCAGGCAACATTCAACCCTGGGAATTCATAGTTGTGCGAAAACCAGAAACTAAGCGCAAATTATCTATAGCAGCCTTAGATCAAACTTTCATTGAAGAAGCCCCAGTAGTGATAGTGGTTTGTGCCAATCAGATTCGGTCAGGTCGAGGATATGGAGCAAGAGGCATACATCTCTACTGTTTACAAGACACAGCCGCTGCAACGCAAAACCTTTTGCTAGCTGCATGTGCCCGTGATCTCGCAACATGTTGGATTGGAGCCTTCAGAGAAGAAGAAGCCAGAAAAGCATTGAATCTACCTGAAGGAATACGTCCCGTTGCTATAATCCCCTTGGGATACCCAGCAAAAAAACCTATGGCTCGTTCAAGAAGACCCTTAAGTGAAATCCTTTATTATGAGACCTACAGATGAAAAATTGAGCTGCACATAAGTTAGATTAACAGACTTTGGAAACTTCAAAAGGGTCCTTTGCTACATATAACTTGCGATCCACGTTTAACTAAACAAAGCGAATCAGCCGCTTTCGCGCTGTTTCCCCCTTCCCTTTTCAACAATTCTCTAAGTTCTCCATAACTCTGAAGATAACGGAGACCCCTATCGGTTGTTTTGTAAACAGTTTTCTCGCTTTTATTTACTGCTTTAAGAAAATCCAAGTCCAAAAGGAGGGATAAGTATTCGTTCAATTGTGCAAAACTCAAATTCGCCCTGTACATAACTTGCGTTTTGAGAACTTCTTCTCTGGCTACTTCTAAGATCTCAGCCATTATTAACAAGCGGTCTCGACGCCTACGTGAGCCCCCAAGGGGATCTGCAACCAACTCAAAATCCTCACTAAAGTTTTTCTATAACATTCATCTATAACACAAAACAAGAAATCCTAAAAAGGCGTGCTCCTAACCAAAAAATATTCCAAAAGTGAAATATTACTTCATCAACTAGAAAATCTTTAACTGAACAAGATATATAGAAAAACCGAACGGTAGACGTATATGCAGAAGAAACACCTAAGAATACTTGTAACAGGCGGAGCAGGTTTCATAGGCAGCCACCTAGTTGACAGGCTTCTGAAGGAAGGATTTGAAGTAACAGTAGTTGACAATCTATCAACAGGACAAAGAGAGAACATTACTCAACATAAGGACAGAAAAGATTTCCACTTCATCAAGGGCGACATCCAAGACAGAACTCTGGTGAAGAAGGCTGTAGAAAACGTAGACGCAGTCTTCCATGAAGCTGCACGGGTTAGCGTACCCAAATCAGTAGAAAACCCCTTATTAACAAATGAAGTTAACGTTTCAGGAACATTGAATCTTTTGGAAGCTTGCAGAAACTCAGATCTGAAACGGTTCATTCACGCTTCTTCTTCTTCAATTTACGGCGAAACAGAGATGTTGCCCAAACATGAGATGCAGATGCCGCAACCAATATCGCCCTATGCAGTTTCAAAGCTTGCGGCAGAAAACTATGTTAAGATTTATCACAGAGTGTATGGTCTCAACACTGTTTGTCTGCGCTATTTTAATGTGTATGGTCCAAGACAAATCTACAGCGCCTATAGCGGCGTAATCCCAATCTTCATAAACAGACTGTTGAATAATGAACCTCCCATTATTTATGGAGACGGCAAACAGACAAGAGATTTTACCTTCGTACAGGATGTAGTTGAAGCAAACATGCTCGCCCTGACCAAAGAAACCGCAATTGGAGAAATTTTCAATATAGCCACTGGAACCCAAATAACCATCAACCAATTGGCAACAATGCTCCAGCAAATCATGAACAAAACAGACCTCAAACCTGAATACACAGACCCGAGACCCGGGGACATAAAACACAGCTATGCAGACATCACAAAAGCCAAGAAACTTCTGCAATATGAGCCAAGAGTATTCATAAAAGACGGATTAACCAGACTTGTTTGGTGGTATGAAGATTCTCAAGTCAAATAAAAAGCAATCATACTTGCTGTAAAATCCCAAAAAAGTGCAAAACGGTTGTGAATTAAAAATGCCCATCATTAACCTTTCAGAACGAGAAATCACAGAAGCAGTCGGAAAAGGAAAGCTTACAGTCTGCGTAATTGGACTGGGAAGAATCGGACTGCCTACAGCCACAACATTCGCCCAAGCAGGAGTCCTAGTAATCGGCGCAGACATCAATCCCAAAGTGGTTCAACTGATCAATTCAGGAAAATGCCAGTTCAGCGATGAACCCGAATTAGAAAATCTTGTTAGCAAGATGGTAAAGGAAAAAAGACTCAAGGCAGTTTCGAATGTTCCCTCTGCGGTGAAACAAGCAAACATCATCTCAATTTGCGTACCCACGCCAGTCGACGAAAACAAGGTTCCTGACTACTCAATGGTGAAAAAGGCATGTTTAGACATCGCCAAAACTTTGAGAAAAGGAAGTCTAGTCGTTATTGAAAGCACAGTAGGGCCAGGAACAATTGAGAACTTAGTTATTCCATTGTTGGAAAAGAAGACCAGAATGAAAGCTGGAACCGAATTTGGCGTAGCAAGTTGTCCCGAAAGAGCCGACCCTGGAAAAATCCTCCAAGATATGAAAAAGATTCCAAGGATAATTGGAGGTATCGACAAAAGGAGCGCTGAAATCACTGCTGCTCTGTATCATGCTGTCTTAAGAGTTGAAGTCATTAAGGTTAGCAACCCAAAAACAGCTAATGCGGTTAAATTGACAGAAAACCTGTTCAGAGACGTAAACATAGCACTAGTTAACGAATTCTCGATTCTCTATGAAAAATTAGGAATTGACACAATCGAAGTCATTCAAGCATGCTCCACAAAATACAACTTCATACCCCATTATCCAGGAGCAGGAGTTGGCGGTCCATGCTTACCTCAAAACCCCTATTACCTCATCACAGAAGGAATAAAAGTTGGCTACATCCCATATCTGGTTCGCATGGCAAGAGAAATCAACGACCGCATGCCAGAACACGTCGTAACCCTTGTAACCAAAGCATTAAACGACGTTGGAAAAACTGTTCAAACATCAAAAATTGCCTTGCTTGGAATCTCATACAAGCCAGAAATCCGAGACATACAGTTAACTCCCATGGAAAAAGTCTTCCACCACCTCGAAAATATGGGCGCCTCAATAACGATATACGACCCCTTCTATAAGGAAGAAAAAGTCTTCGGCATCAAAACCACAAGAACCTTAAATGAAGCCCTAAAAGGAGCAGACTGCATTGTCATTGGGACAGCACACAAAGAGTTTATGAATCTAAACATTACTGCCCTCTCCAAGTTATGCAACATGCCAGCCGCATTTGTAGATGCAAGAAACGTAGTACCCCGACGTAAAGTAGAAAAAAATGGATTCGCCTACAGAGGCGTTGGACGACCCTAACAGAAAAAGGGGGAGAGAGGTATTTGTTTTGCTTTGCGAAGCGTTTTCTTAGATCAAGGTATATTGCCGCGGGCGGCTTCCGTGAAGAAGAGATCCCAATTCTATAATATGACTACCATTTTTTGTCTGCAACTGCTCGCGCGCGCGTGCGAGAAGTTACTCTCACAAAACTCCCTCTTCAAAAAAAAGGGGGTGATATGTGTCTTTTACTTAGCGTGGCGTTTTCTCAGACCTAAGTATATTAAAGTGGCAATAGAGGTCGCTAGAGGTATAGCCATGGAGAACTCGGGCACTCCGTTGGGAGGTTTAGTTAATATCTCGAATTTTTGGCCAATGGCCGCAGCGAACGCATCAGCGTCTGCAACATGTTCAACCCATCCAGCAGTATATGGCGGCGCAAGGGTGCCTGGTTGAGGCCATACAAGGGAACCTACCATCCAAGTGAGGTCTGGACCCGACCCAATTGCTTCTGCATCCAACTCGTCTAATCCTTGACTGACCGCGGCGGCAACCGAAGCCTCAGCAGCCGCATCGCTGTTTGGGACTCCGTCAGTTGCTATATTGATTATCTGCTTCGAGGCACCTGCGAAGTTTGGAGAGCCATGCATTTCATCCCAAACTAAGTCGATGCCAGCATCCATGGCGGTAGTTCCACCCCAGTATCCCATTGCCTCAACAGTAGTCGCTACACTCTCCTTATTAGCTGCTGTAATGACGGTTGGAGGTACCTCCGTAATCGCACCAGTACTGAACACAACAACGGTTAATTCGACATCTGGTAGGGTGGGGTCGCTTCCATCGGGTATATTGTTGCGAATGGCCGCCGCCACGCCGGCGACAATGATGCCCCAGTCCGAAATGCTAATGCTTCCAGAGCTGTCAAGACATAGTCCTACTTGTACAAGGGTGTTCGCTCGAACACTTCCTGTAAGGCTTAGAGCGCTGAGAACAACCACTGAAATAATGCACACTCTGAAGAGATTCTCCTTTTTCAATCCTTATATCACCTAGTAGAATTTTCGGTGTAAATCTTTGGTGGGTTTCAGAAGTTAAATGATTTATGATACTAAAATCCTTGCATATAGATTAATAATCTATATACTAAGATTACAATCAATAAAATTTATTTGGTCAAGAAAGCTAGAATTGGCCCCTTCAAGGTAAGCAGCAAATGTTCTGAACAAATCACTTTTTTTATGCCAATTTTGGGTTTATACTAGGATGCTTTGTGATATGAACTGTGTAGGATGCTTTGTCAAATGTAATCGTAAAGTACAAATGGCATTCCCCGCTTCGTTTTGTGATGTAACACTTAGAAGTCCGTTTTGGATTCGAGACATCCGTGGAAACTTTTACGCTTTTCCATCCTTTGGGAATCTGTATTTTTAGAGTCAGGATTGGCGGAAAGTCAAAACTGGAATTGTTGACCTTGCAGTAGACTGAAAAGCTTATTTTGTCTTCTGTTTTTTCTATGTGGTTGATACGGCAGTTCTCTCTTGCCTCGCAATAATTGGCTAGTTCACGCATTGTGCATATCCATATGGAACCTTCATCACGTCTTTGTTTGGCATACCCTAAAAGAGGTTCCATAACCCTATCAGCGAATTCTACAGCGTCCCCCTCTAATGCCATGTTCCACAAATGAGTCCAAATGTGAACCACAACATTATACGCAATGGCAAGGTCTATCAGTTTCCTAATAAAGTTCACCTCGTTAACCGACTTTTCAGTAAGATAATACGTTTGAGGGATATTCCACAATTCCTCCTGTTTGTATGGGTAGGTAAGCTGGGTTTGTCCATTCCCTCTGTAAGTAGCAAAGCCAAGTTCTCTTAGAACATCAAGGTACTTGACTCTGTTCCATGGAAAAATAAAGGTCACTGGTCGTCGAACCTTTTCTAAAAAGTTTATGCATCTCAGAACTTCATCTCTGGCGACATCTACAGTACAGTGTTCTTCGCTTAGATCTATGTGAGTAAAGGTATGGACACCTATATCATGGAGAAGATTGGATTCGATTATCTGCTGAAAGGTTTCTGGTTCGTTCAGCGCCAGTTTTCCACATATACCCCAGCTTACGGGAAAATTGAACATTTCAAAGAGACGTAAATTTTGAGCCAAGGCTTGGCGCCAGTTCACTTGCACAACTTTTGAAGTTGGTACGTCAAAGTCCACCGAAAAACAGAGACAACCCTTCGCCCCATACATATATCTGCATACGACAATGTCACCCTCACGTCTTCCTTCTTCAAGCCGAAGTTTTATACCTGTAACGTGACACAATATGAATGCAGCTAAAAATCTTGGAAAAACACGTCTCAACAACAAAAGAGTTTTCAGAGCTAATACCTTTGCGAATTTTCGAACCCGTAGATAAAACAACCACATTTCTATATCAGGCATTGTAACCATCAGTTTTGGCTATCATAGAGATTCCAATTATGTCAACAGATCTACCATTGCCTTTCTGAAAAGAGATCATTTGAAACCCGCGCAAAGAAATGAGCAAAATTGAAAACTCATATTTCCCTATCCTTCCATACTTTGGGCACATTCTTTTCTATCTCAAAATCTTCCCATTTCCAGTATCTGAAGGATTGAGGCCCCATGCTTTTAGCCCATTTACCCATCTTCTCGACTCCAACCTCTAGAGGGGTTGATGTCTCATAGCCCAACAGCTTGCTTGCTTTTTCTGAGCTGCTGTAAGCCCTTTTCACATCTAAAGGTCTAGGCGGAGCATAAATAGGCTTCAGATTTGCATCCATCTTCTCTAAAACTATCTTAGCTAAACGGTTTATCGTAACCACTTCTTCAGAGCCTATGTTGATTATTTCACCATAAGCACGCTCATTGAAAGCACATTCTGCCACGTAAGGAATGCAATCTGAAATATATGTGAATGCTCTTTCTTGTTCGCCATCTCCGTAGATGATCGGAGGCTTGCCGTGCATAATTCGGTTCATAAAGATGCCGATGACGTTTCTATAAGGATTGTTCAGCCGCTGTCTCTCGCCATAGACGTTATGGGGTCTAAGAATCACATAGTTGAAATCGAAAACCTTACTGTAAATCTCTAGCAGTTCTTCGCATGCAGTCTTAGATATTCCATAAGGGTCTTCTGGTTTTCGAGGATGTTCTTCCCTCATAGGCAATTGCGGTTGCGATCCGTAAACTGCCATGCTTGAAGTGAAAACAAAAGTTTCAACTCCTTCGTTTATCGCTGCTGTAAGAAGATTTATGAACCCTATAAGATTCGTGTCCACCGTGTACCGAGGCGTGAATACGCTTTGTCCCTCTGCAGCATGGGCTGCTAAGTGATATACACTATCAGCTTTTTTTACTGATCTCCTGCAGAGCTCTCTATCTCTCAAGTCGCCTTCTATGAATGTAGCTTTAGGATTAACATACTCTCTTCTGCCCCCACTTAGATTATCTATGCGTAAAATCTGATGTCCATGTTCTATAAGATGTTCTATTACATGAGAGCACATG
>CAYFZT010000067.1:0-8425 GCA_964347555.1 uncultured Candidatus Bathyarchaeia archaeon
GATTTCTGACCTAGCATTTGTTTCGTTTGTTATTGTAATATGCATGCGCGCGCGCGGGGCATGTGTGCATACAAACAAAGCCGAAAACTATTAAGCAATAGAGTATGCAATAATAATGCTCGCGCATCTGGTCAATTGAAAAGAGAGGAACTTGACTGATTTTGTCTGAGAAGAAAGAACTTGTAGAAAAAGCAAGACGGCTAGGCAGAGAGTATTTACGAAAATACGGAGGATGCGCCCCAGGCACGCTTCTGGCAGTGGCTGACACTCTAAACTTGAAAGTTGGTGATGACTTGTTCAAAGCTATATACGCCTTCTCAAGCCTTTCAGGAGTATGTGGAAATGAAGCTGGAGGGCTAGCTGCGATAGGCTTAAGGTATGGGGTGGACCTAGAGGATTTTCAGAAGAAAC
Organism: uncultured Candidatus Bathyarchaeia archaeon; assembly: GCA_964347555.1. Taxonomy (GTDB): domain Archaea; phylum Thermoproteota; class Bathyarchaeia; order Bathyarchaeales; family Bathyarchaeaceae. The sequence goes on from CAYFZT010000067.1 coordinate 412, forward strand.
CGGAAATCGGTATGGCAGCTTTTGTGAAGATGATGGCAGCTGCGAAAACCTTGCGAGACAAATTCGTTGAAGAGTATGGCAGTTACCTATGCGACGACATTCAAACTAAATTGTTCGGTAAGTGCGTTATGCCCAAAGTACCTGAGGAACTTGCGGCTTTTGCGACGATGGATCCTAAGGAACTTGAGGCCTTCTATGAAAAATGTTCTACTGTCACGGAAAACGCTGCCGGATGGACGGTAGCTGCAATACTTGAAATGGACGAAAGATGACAGGTTTTCAGTGCTAACACCTACTATAGAAGGGCATGTGGGCGCGAGAGCTGCGGTCAACCACCTCTGTTTCTCTGCAAAGAAGAGTGTAGGAACTTGTTGAGAAGAAACTCAAATAAGGGTACATAGTTAGCAAGTGCTGTGGAGCCAAGCTGACAACAAAGCTTGGACGAAAGCCGAAACGGAAAGAGTAGGTTTATGGGAATTTTCATGGACTCCTTGAAAGAAGTGTTGCGAAGCACATGGATGGTCAAAGTAATTAAGGTAGCGTTTATTGTTACGCTATATAGTTAATATTGTTTGCTTTCTTCTTTTGACACAGCTTTTCTCAGATTTTCTGCTGCGTCTTCTGGTGAGACAATATTTATGAACATTCCAGTGCTCTTTTCGAAACCTGCCCAAATAGACAGTCTAGGATAAACTTCCAGATGCCAATGATAATAGTCGCATGCTTCATCGGTTACTTGATGTAATCCAAAGTTGTAAGGCGGGTCTTCTAAAAGCGAATTTAAACCGCCCAAGCAGATTCGCAAGGTCTCAGCAAAGCGTTTAACTTGTTTTTTTGACAAGTCGAGGAGGCAACATTGATGTTCTTTCGGGAAAATCCAGAACTCAAAGGGATGAACACTTGCCCATGGAGCAAAAGCCATGAAGTCTTGGTTTTCCCAGATGAAGCGAGGGCCTTCTTTTTCTCTTACTAAAATTTCGCAGAAGGCGCATTCTTTGTCTTTTCTCCACACTTCTCTACTTGCTTTCCGTTCTTCTCCAACTGTCTTTGGAATCGAAGGCGTTGCAATTATCTGGGTGTGTGCGTGGGATAGGGAGGCGCCTGCTTCAAGTTGATGATTTCTGAAAATTGAGACGTACTTCACATATTTTTTCTCGTGCAGTTCGTTTGTTCGGTCAATATACGCGTTAATAACGTGAACCAGCTGAGAGACTCTTGCTACTCCTGGATGTTCGTCGTGGCGGGGAGACTCGATTAAAACTTCGTGGTGACCAACGGCTCGCTCAGAAGTGAATCCTTCTGAAGCGTGCTCTGCTACATCTTCTTGCGGTGGAGTGAAGGCTGGGTAAAGGTTTGGTACACAGCGAATCAGCCAGTTCTTGTGACGTAGGCCATCGAGATCTTTCTCCTTTTTAATTCCGCCATCGGAAGAAAGATAGACTAAAACTGCTGGGGGTGTCATGTGTTCGTTGCCTGGACAGAGAGGACACGTGTTAAGTTTTGTTTTTTCAGCTTTTTTTACAAAGTCTGTAGGACGTCGCTTTCTCTTTGTTGCGATCACAACCCATCTATTTATCAAATAGTCTTTCCGCATTTCGTTGGGTTGATCCTGCATAGCAACGCGCATCCAATACTGAGATTATTATTTGGCCTGAGATTTTCCAGATTCTAAAAGCTCAGCGTATACATCAACAGTTCTCTTAGCAATGATGTCCCACGTGAACTCTTGAAGCACACGTTTCCTGCCATTTTGTCCAAGCTGCATTCTTCTCTGAGGATCCTGTAAAGCGCTGATTATGCCCCAAGCGATGTCTGGGGGATCATTTGCGTTTACATGAAAGCCACACTGGTCTTGACCAACAGGTATTACGATTTCGCGCATTCCACTTACGCCGCTGGCTCCTACCACAACAGGTTTTCCCATGCTCATGGCTTCTAAGGCGACTATGCCAAAAGGTTCATAGAGGCTGGGAAAAACGGCTACGTCGCATGCAGCGTAGTGGGCGATCCGCTCTTCTTCAGGTATGAATTCAAAGCAGAATTTAACTACATCTTGAAGATTTAGGTTCTGAACCATTTTCACCAGGTAGTCCCGCATTTCACCTAGACCTACAATTACCAGTTTAGCGTTTGGTATCTTGTGCAGAACATGAGGCATGGCGCCGATTAGTTTATCTACGCCTTTGACTAAGACAAGTCTTCCCAGGAAAAGAATAATAAGGTCGCCGTCTTTAAGTCCATAACGTTGTCTTAGTTGGGCAATCTTTTCTTTACTGACTTGCTGCATCGAGTATTTTTCCGGGTCAACCCCGTTGTAGATTACCCTTATCTTTTCCGCTGGGAAACCTAAGGTTATTAGCTCATCTCGCATGGCATTTGAAACTGTGACAATAGTGTCTGCCAGATGTCCACCTCGAAGTTCGATATTGTAGATGACATCTGAGCCGTGGCCTAATGTTCGCCCTTTCTCGGTTGAGTGAACATGGAAAACAAAGGGTAACCCCAGCTCTCTTTTGACCGCTGTGCCTCCAATGACAGAAAGCCAGTCGTGGGCAACAACGATATCATACTTGAAATCTTCACCTCTGACAAGGTCGCTCACAAGTTTTGAGGCTGTGAGGTAGTTGTACATGAGAAGCTTCGCGAAAAGATGAACTCCCCCCCAATCCCATTTTGTCACGTCTTCCGCAACCACATCGGGTAAGGAGTCTGAAATATCTATGTGGATAGGGCGATGAATTTCAATGCCTCTCCAAAGTTCCCTCGTTGGAAGGCCTGCAGCGTCGTCATTCATTGTGAAAACTGTAACGTCATTGTCCAAGAGAACGAATCTTCTAGTAATTTCTGCTGCATAAGTGCCTAATCCTCCTACGATTTTGGGAGGATACTCATAGACTAGTACAGCCATCTTCAATCTAAATGCACCTCAAAGGTAGCTCAGTTTCATTCATCGAAAGTGAAGTATAGACTGTATTGAACCAACTTCTATTCAAGCGTTTTCCTTTTCACGGGGCAAAAATTGAAAAAAGGCTATATAACCATCCAGCACTAGTGTTTCAGTAGGGTGAACTCAACTATGAGTTTGAGTGGAGTGAAAATTAAGGCTCTCACGTTATTGTTGAATGCTCGAAAACCATTAACGTCGCCGGAGTTAGCCCAACAATTAGGCTTAGAAGTACGTAGAACAAATCTTCATCTCATATGGCTTAAGAAGAAAGGATACGTGTTTTCACCTGAAAAAGGACTGTATGCCATAACTGAAAAGGGAAAAGAAGTTACTTTTTTGCCGAAGACTGACAGAAAACAAGCCTTGCAGATTCTGAGAAGTGTGCCCATAGACGAGGCTTTTCATTTCTACCGTGACATTAACCAATATTTAGGAATCTACGCAAACAGTCTTAACGAGTTTCGCGACAAAATTCAGGTTGTGGATGCAACATCAATTGCTTTTCATCTTCCCCGCAAAGATTTTGAATCGTGGTTTTCAGGTTTAGGCGATCCTGAACTCGCCAAGAGAATGAGCGCTATAAGAGAATCTGGGCTGCTAGGAGAAGACCTTCGAAAAAGGGTTTATGAAGCTGTTAAGTCTCGTTGCGAAGAATTAGAGAAGTTAACCCGCGAGCTAAGCCATAGTTAACAATCTCTAGACGTATAGAAAAGCATACGACACGGAAGAAAAAATTTAGGCTGGCTTAAACCTTCCGCTCAACTTCTTTAAGATCTGCGGCAGGGTTGTGTATTCTACTATCTCAGCGCTCAGTCTGGCGGGTTCAAACTCGCCCATCCGACGCATTACAGCCGCGTTTTCTATGGCTTCACGACGAGCGAGGTCAAAGGCAGGATCATCGAACAGGTCGCTTATTAATGGAGTGCCATCATCATTGCTGGCAATGGCTCCGTCACAAATCTGGAAACCTATGGCGACCATTCTCGGAGGTCCATCAAAAACGGTGCACTTGCTGTCTTTGAGCCCCACGGGCATTAGGGGTCCCCAGTGACTGCCTCGCATCCATCCTTCAACGAAGTAGCTGTGTAGGAAAGGCGCCAAAACCTCGCCAACTGCAGGCAATCCATGTTGAGTTCTAACAATACTGACAGGATCATCCTTGCCTACATACTTTCCAGCAATTAGGCTTAGCTTTGTTGTGCTGTTTGAGGCGCAGATGATGTTGTCTTGGGCTCTCCAAATTCGCGAAATCACGTAGCGCTCTGTTGTTCCGATTAGGGCGATCAATTCATATGTCTCTTCTGGACACTTTAAGACAACTTTCTCGTTTTTCTTGACGTCTAGAACTTCAAATTTGAAGCCTCCAGCCATGTTTGGGTCGATCACCAGCCCAGCTGTGTTCATGGGATCAGCGAAAATTCTGAAGAGGGGATAGTTGAAGGCGCTTCCAGAAGCCTTGTCAGCAGCGAAGACAACTATTGGGTCTGAGCCTCTCTCCTCGATCTCCATCTCAGCTATGCCCGGTCCCATGCCTCGAATGTTTCCGCTGAAGGCTGTCTTCAGAAGATCCTGTCCAGCGCCATAAAGTTTGATACTTTTAGCTTTATTAGCTGCCTTTTGAAATGCGTCCCATGCAATTTTGTGTATTTTGGAGTTTCCTTCACCTTTTTCGTGAACCATAAGTAGTTCAAGGTCGTCTCCAGCGTGGAAGACGTGATAGCTGTTTATCGTTTCTTGTTTTTGTGCTTTTTTCAGATGCTCTTCTGCTATTTCCAGCAGAGGCTTAGGCACTATATGATGCCCAGCTAATGATCCTATATCACATTTAATTACCGATATTGTTGTTTTTTTAGGCAAATATTTACCTCGCAGATTACAGATTAGAAGGGTAGATAAGTGTGTGTCTCTTAAAAGGCTTCTCTACTTTTCAGAATTTGCCTAACCCACACAGCTTTTGACGAAAACTAAAGCTTTTACCCTACAGTTTAAAAGTAGATATGGGATGCAACAAGATGGTTAAATTCAGGATGGTTTCAGCTAAGATTCCAGAAGAAGTTTACAAGGAGCTGATTTTGCGCGTTCCAGAAGGAGAAAGAAGCAGGTTTCTTCGAGAGGCTATCCTTGAAAAGCTGCAGCAGATTCCTCGTCCAGACAGGATTTTAGAGTTGGAACAGAGAATCGACAAGCTTGAAGCGGGAGCTGCTGGAATCAAAAAGCAACTAGCAGAGCTAGAGGTGCTCACATATGAGGAGGGCAAGGTTAACCCTCATGTCTTCTGCATTGACGAGATGGATCGAAAGATCATGGATTACCTCTTAAGTCATGAGGGAGCTACGACACCTGAGATGGCAGAATTCATCAAAACTAACCGTTGGCATGTGCTCAATCGTCTCCGAAAAATACAGAGGCGTTCAAAGAAACAACTTGGAAGATCCATAGTTGAATATTACGCTGGCGAAAGGATGGGAAAAAGAAAGGCGTGGTGGATAAAGGAAGAACTCGTTGAAAGATAATTTTCTATCTTCAAGAAAGGTTCATGCAAAGTTGAGAGACTAACATTAGGGCTGTAAAACCCAAACTTGTAGCTGAACTTCAGCCTCAGTTGACAGCTACGATCTTAGTTCTGTCTTCTTAGTCGTTTGTTTCAGGACTTTGCTACGATGAAGGTGAAGCCGCTTCCACACTTAACTCTGGCTCATTTTCGAGTTTTTGCTCTTCTTCCTGCTCAGTTTCGTAAGTGTTTGGCGTGAAGGGTTCTGTTTCCTCTACTTCCAGCACATCTGGGAGTTGTTCATCTTGGAATTCATAGGGCTCTTCGGACTCTGTAACTTCTTGATCCGTTTCAGCGGAAGAAACAGGCTCATTTTCAGCCGAGGTTTCAACTGCAACTCTAGCGGTGGTTTTAGATTGTGTTGTAGTTGGATATATTTTGAGATGGATGATCTCTTCAGCGCGCATGGTGAGAATCATCGCGACTGTCATTAGTCCTATTGCTAACACTACTGCACCGTAGCCTCTGTAGGGAGTGTTGAAGAACATTGCAAGTCCAATTCCGAGAATTACTGCTCCTATTATCAGTGCAAATAATATGGCTTCGTTCTCTTCTTCCATGATATCACTAACTTTTTGAACGGGTATTACACACTCACGCTTCAAGTGTATTTAATTCCTATGAATCCGAAATACATATTCTAAGATCGATGTCCTTCTACATTCTTCCCATCATAACGTAGCTTTAATTGGAAACATTGCGCTCTCTAAATTTAAAGTTCTCAATCATGTAAAGTCTCAATCTTCGATTTCTTTCTTCTATATCTTAACGCGAAAATGATTGTTGTAACTATCTGCATTATGGTGAAAACTGACATGAGGTAAAAACTTGCGGTGTACTCGCCTGTTAAGTCCTTTGCAAGTCCTGTCAAGTAAGGTCCAGCTAGCACACCAACGTTCAAGCATGCCGTAAGAATTCCAAAGCCTAATCCCAGGTTTTGAGGTTGCACGATTTTCGAAGGTAAGGAAAAGACGGGCGCGGGTATGAACGCAGTAAATAATCCTATAAATATGAGTAAGGAGAGGTGCATGGATGCTGTGGGAACGAGAAATATTAGAAGAGTTAAAACTGCGCCTCCAACAATTATTAACATTTCCTCTCTTCCAAATCTATAGACAAGATAGCCGATCAATGGGCTTAGAAACAAAGAACCCATCATAACTATACTCGACATGAAACCAGCAAAGCTAGGTTCATAACCCTTCGACACGAAAAAATTCGGCGCAAACGTCAAGAAAGAGATGAACGCTGCATTAAACCACATCCAAGTGAACCCCACAATCCATATGAGGATCCCTGTGTCAGCAATGTTCCCGGATAAACTGTCTTCATTTCGCTTGATCTCCGTTGTTGGCTCTTTGAAAAGCCAAAGAAAAATCAGAAGAGCAAGTACGCTTGCAACAGTTGTCAGAAAAATGGGAAATTTCCATCCAAGGTTGCTGCCCAAAATGCTGAAGACATTGAAGCTAGTTATGGTGCCTAAAGGCATAGCGGTATTGAACACTCCCATGCCAATTCCGATCTCTTTACCGATGAACCAACGAGACAACAGTTGAGGCAAGACAATGGCTAAGGTTAGCGCGCCGACACCAGATATTAATCTGCCCACGTAAATTGAAGGAAGGTTGCTGCTTAATCCCACAACGAAGGTTCCAATAACCATGAGAGACAGCGAGGCTATCCCAACTTTTCTCATGCCATAACGGTCTGAAATAATTCCGCTTGGTAAGGCTATGAATACGCCTGGTAACGCAAATAGGCTCATTAGTAGACCTGCTTGAGCGTATGTGATATTCAACTCTGAAATGATCAATGCGAGGATAGGAGGAATCGACTGGAAAACTAGGGCAAAAGCGAGCATACATGCATAGGACATCACCAATATTTTCCATCGATAATTTTCATGGGCGGTTTCCAGTTCGAAGCACCAGCAACCTTTGATTTGAACGTTGGAGCAGCGACAATGAATTCACAAGTACGCTGTTGTGTAAGTTAAAGGTTTGGTTAAATATGCAGTTCTGATGCGTGCCTTGAGTAGTTACAGTGAATTACCGTAATCCTTTTACTCTCGTTATGTATCGTTGCATGTATGACAATCATAGCTTTCTCAGGAAAAGGCGGCACTGGCAAGACAACCCTTGCAGCCTTAACCGTGAAATATTTCACTGAAAAGGATGAGGTAACTCTAGCCTTTGACATGGACCCAGATGCGCATCTCTACAAGCTTTTAGGGATACCGTTAACGAAAACGATAGGCCACGTTGTGGACCATATTCATAAAGAGAAAAGCCTCGAGTTGGAGCCCAAAAAACCAGTTGACGTGTCAGACATCGAATACTTCTATTCTCGAGTGATGAGCGACGTCTTAGTTGAAGGCGAAAAAACAGATCTGCTAACCTTAGGAAAGCCTTCAAGCGACATTGACTGCTACTGCCCAGTCTTTTACTGGGCTGAACACGCGGTTTCCAAAATTCTCAAAAGCTACAAGATGCCTTACGCGCACATTGTTATAGACT
>CAYFZT010000068.1:0-8404 GCA_964347555.1 uncultured Candidatus Bathyarchaeia archaeon
TGTTGAAGAATCCGACTTTGTGAGCCAGAGTTGCCGTGTCGTAAGCGTATTCAAAAAATATGGTTGGCTCAGTGTAAGTGTAACTTATTCCTTGGCAGCCATTGTCTTTCGTAGCTTTAACAACCTCTTCTGGCAGAAAGTCTCTACCCATTATCTCTTTTTCCTGGCTTATCATCCAATTGTCGCAGAATTCGCAGCGAAAGTTGCATCCTCCTACGGCGATGGACATAACCAGAGCGCCAGGGTTAAAATGTGACAGCGGCTTCTTCGTAATTGGATCCACACATACGGAACACGCCTTTCCATAAGCTAGCGCGTACAGCTTGCCTTTCTCATTCTTCCGAACAAGACAGAAGCCAACTCGACCTTCTGGTATAGTGCATAATCGTGCGCAGAGGATGCACTTAACCTTATCTTCTGGCAACTTCTTGTACAGCATGGCTTCGTGCAATGTCATTTTTACTTCACCTCTCTTACATGCACGCCGTTATCATTGATTGTGATTTTGACTGTTGGCTGTAGGGCTCTAAACCCTTTTTTATGCCCGTTTGTGATTATGAGACCAGCTTCTCTGAGTTTGCGTAGATGAAAAGAGATTGTGGTAGGTGACACGTGTTTAGAAAGAACCTTCTCGATCTCACTGATGGTTAAGGAGTTTGGATAAGCCTTTAGAAGATTTTGAAGAATCTCTGCTCTGGTGGAATCACTGATTGCCTCACCGATCTTGCGTCCGTTCAGTTCTTTTTTAGGCATGGTTATTGCACTATTTTCATATTATAATATGAGAAGATTTAAACACTCTCCACTAAAGCTTTGAATTCTAATGGAATTTATGCGGTGAGTGGCTTCTTTTTAGCCATGTGTTTTATATCTGTAGTTTTTCTTTTATTAGACGCAGCTCGCTCTCTGCGTATCTTTGATTGTACATCTTCTTGATTTTTAGGATTTTTTCTGAACCTCTTTTGGTTTCTTTTTCGTAGATGTTGATCTCTCCTTCAAAGAGATCTAGAATTGCACGAACTTCTTCTTTGGGATGCATCTGGGGATCCATTACTGCTAGGGTGGTGAACCCTTTTGATTTTAATTGTGGAATAAGAGCATTCAGCCATCTTCTGGTCTGAACTGCATGATGTTGCAACAACACGTCTGAAACGATTTCGATGCAAGCCCTTCTTGGACCTTTAGGTGAGGCGTCTAGCTTGCGAAAAGCTGAAGCTAAGGCGATACTGATGTCCGTGAGATTTTCCACTCCTTTTAGTTTGAATATGTTGGGCTGGTTTTTGATGATGGTGTTTGCTTGAGGATTGCATATGAAAAGATACAAGTCTTGTTGAGATTCATCTAAGAGTTTCTTTGCTCCAGTCACTTTCGTGGTAATGTAAAATGTGACCTCCTTCTCTCTTGCTCCTGCTTCAAGGAATCTCCTAATCAGCAAGTCTCTTTCGTCGCATGAAGGTGCAGTTAATATGACTGCATAGTTTATGGGTATGCCGCCAGACAACAGGTTGTCGAGATCTCTATATCCAGTAGTGATCTGGTTTCCAATCTCTGAAACCTCAACCGTTACAGGTTCTGGCTTGACTATTTCACGTCCAGTTTTCACGTAGATCATTCTTGCCTTTGTCTTTTTTATTTTCCTTTGTGCGCCCATTTTTTGGTATATTTCCAGCGCTTGGTTTAGAAGCGAGTAAGCTTTTTCTTTGTCACCTTCCTCATTTCTGCTTAAATACATCGAGCCGTATTCGTATAGAAGCTCAGCGAATTGGGGCACGTACCATTCTTGTGCGTTCAGGGATTTGTATCCTTGAAGGCTTTTTTCGAAATGTTGTATGGATTGTTCCCACTTCCTCTGTTCTCTGAAAAGCATTGCCTGCAACATTTCAGCGTTAGGTGTAACAAGTCTGTTTTTTGTTCTTGAGGCTTCTTCATAGATTTTCTCAATCAGTTCTTCGGCTTTTTCGATTTCACCTTTTTTCAGATATAGTCTGGAAAGATCTGGAAATACACCGATAAGCAGGGTGGTTATCTCTTTTGCGTTTTGATATATGTTGCTGCTTTCTTTGAAGTATTTTTCAGCCTCTACATAATCTTCCTGTTCCATAAATAATTCTCCAAGCAATAAAGTAGCAAGTCCAGAAAACTGATATTCTCCGATTTTTTCTGCAATGTTACGAGCCTCCATTAAAAATTGAGTACTTTTCTCCCATTCTCCCAGAAACTGATAACACCATGCAAGACCGCACATTGCACCTGAGATCTGAACAGGATATTTGATTCTCTTAGCTAATGCTAAAATGTCTTCGTAAATGGAAACGGATTTTTGTAGCTCTCCCCTATACATATATGACGCCGCTAGTACGGAATCAATCCAGGATAGGCCATACAAAGAACCAACTTTTTTCGAGAACTCGGATCCTTTTTGAGCGGTTTCGAACATCTTCTGAAATTCTGCAGTTGCCCGGTATAGTTCGGAAAGATTGTTGTATAGAGCGACGGCAGGTGGAACATTATTCTCGAGAGCTATTTTCAGCCCCTGTTCATAGTGTTTTGCTGCCTTTTCAAATTCTCCTAGCTTCAAGTATAATGTCCCTAGATTGTTATAGCAGCCTGCAAGAATTTCAGAGTCGTCTAATGTGTCTGCTAGTTTAAAGGCTTTCCGAGCTAAAGGCAAAGCTTCCGCAGACCCGCTTCGCCAAAGCATATGTGAAATATCTTCATATAAACTTGCTAATTCCACACTTGCAGGCTCTTTTTCAAGTATTTCTAAAGCCATACGATGATGTTTAGAAGCCCTTTCTCTGTCACCTGTGAATTGCCAGATCCAAGACGCCATTTTGGCATGTAGTCTTGCAATGTTTTTCTTGTATCCTAACTGATCCCACAATTTTAATGATTTATTCAAATATTCAACGCTAGCATCTCTTTTTCCCATCCACTGGTTAAGTTCGCCAAGCCTCTCAATTAGACGGGCCTTTTCTTCTACATTATCCTCCTTTTCTTCAAGAAGCTCAAACGCATGTTGAAGATAAGAAAACGCCTCATCATGGGCATATACCCTCTGAGCTCTTTCCCCTGCCTTCAAAAAGTAATCAAGCGCTTTGCCTTTGTCACCGCTTTCCAGAAAATGATAGGCAAGTTCTCCAAGATGTTCATCCTTCTTCTTGGCGTAAACCTTCTCCAAGGCATCTCCTACAACGCCATGAAGTTTCTTGTGCCTGAAAGGATTTACTTCATCATGCACAACATCTCTCACCATTATATCGGCAAAAGAACACACATCTTCTCCACGGATCATACTATGCTTAAACAATCCTGTTTTGAGCATTTTATCCACTATTTCAAGTAGCCTATTCTCTTCAATACCAGTCACTCCGCCTAGAGCCTCAAAAGTGAAATCTTTTCCAACAAAAGAAGCCATGGTTAACATGTATTGAGATTCATCATCTAGCCGACTTATCCGCTTCTTCAAAACGCTCTTAACGGTTTTGGGAAACTCAATCCTAGAAACTTCCTTGATCTTCCACTTGTTCTTCTCGCGGTAGATAACTTCGTCTTCCTCTAGGGATTTTATAACCTCTTCAACAAAGAATGGGTTACCCCTAGTCTTCTCATAGACCAGTTCACAAAACTCTGTTGAAACATCGTCCTGCTCCAATATTCGCTTAATCATCTCAGAAACATCATCAAAAGATATGCGCTTCAATGGAACAGATTGAAGCAGACGTTCCCTGTTTAACTCTGTCAAAACAGGAGACAACGGATGGTGATCATCAACGTAGGTATCACGATAGGCACCTAAGAGAAGCATAGACTCCTTGTAGACTCCCCGAGCCAAGTAATGCAACAGTAAAAGCGAAGACTGATCAGTCCACTGCAAATCATCAAGAATAACCAGCAAGGGAGCTTCCCTAGAAATATTGGTGATAAACTGTGAAACCGCCTCAAAAAGCCTGTCACGACTGTGCTCTGGATTCAGGGGAAAGGACTCAGGAAGAGTTCTAAGCTTCTGCTTGAGCTCAGGAACCAGCTTAGAAACTTCAATTGGATAGAAGCCGATAACTCTATGCAGCTGCTCAGGAGGACAAGCTTCTAAGTAATCTTTGATAACTTCTTTCCAGAGAACGTAAGGCGGGACACCGTCCATCCTGAACAACGCTGGGCATCTACCAGATAGGACCTGCATACCTCGCGAACGTGCATAGCCTCCTAGCTCTCTGGCTAACCTTGTCTTGCCAATTCCAGCCTCTCCATAGAGAAAAATTACTCCACCTTCGCCATGAACCGCCCTGTCAGCTGCTTCTCTGAGAAGATTCATCTCTTCAACTCTGTCGATGAGCTGAATCTCTTTCATAGCAACAGGACGCGCGGGTGGAACAACAACCCTAGGTTTAGGTTCAGGTTTAGATGGCGACAAAAGGACTTCTCCAACTAATCTCTAGTCACATTTCTACTTTACCCTACAATCTTAAAAGCATATCTCAGTCAAAAACTGCAAAGGTTATGCATCAACCACCATGCAATCTGCCTAGTGAGTGTTCGAGTGCTCTCCGAGCAAGTAAACGTGTTGAATCAATGACAGGCAAAGGTGAATTCTCTGAATCTACAACGAGTGGGATTTCTGTACATCCTAGAATGACAGCGTCACAACTTGACTTCTTAAATTTTTGAATAACTCTTATGATATCTTTACTGGAAGATTTTGATATTCTTCCTGGAACCAGTTCATCAAAGATAATGGAGTTGACCTTTTCTAGGTCATCTCCATCAGGAACAATCATCTCAATCTCGCGTTTGGATAGAGCATCTCTGTAGACTGATCCTTGCATGGTATATTTGGTTCCAAGGATTCCCACTTTTTTGTATCCTTTTGATTGACATTCCTTAGCTACTGTCTCTGTAATGCTTATCAGGGGTATTGGAGATTGACTCTTTACTTTTTCAAAAGCCATGTGAACCGTGTTATCTGGGCATATTCCAAAGTCTGCTTCTGCTGCAGCTAGTTTTTTGGCAGATGACACCATCAAGGATGCCACACCGTCCCAGTCGCCTTTTTCGATATAATCCATATATTGCTTCAAGGAGTGAGTGTGCATGCTCACTTCTGGGTGAACGAATTTACCCATGATCGCAAAGGATTCCTGAAATATCGTGCGATAACAGAGAGCGGCGCCCTCTGAACTGACGGCAATTATTCCTATGTGCTTAGCCATACTGCATCATTTATAAAATCACTGTCATCTCTTTATGATCTTTGCCATTTAAAGTAGACATAATATTCGAGAAAGATGCATTATGCGCAAACTTTGAAGATTTATCGTTTCGATTTGGTTTCTAATTTTTCGATTAGTTCTTTTGCTCTGTCCATGCGGATTTTGCGTTCTTCAACCATCTTTTCAGCCACGAGATCTATCAGCTTGCCTGTTGCACCCGCCGCTACAGCAATGTTTCTTGCATGAAGCGACATGTGTCCCCGCTGTATTCCCTCATCGGCAAGCGCCCGCAACGCTCCAAGATTTTGCGCCAGACCCACAGCAGCTAAGACCTCGGCAAACTCGTTAGCAGTCTTTACCCCTAAGATTTTTACAGCTATCTTAGCTATTGGATGCGTTCGTACGGCTCCCCCTATGAGCCCAACTGCCATAGGCAACTCAATTGAGCCCATTAAGTCACCGCTTTCGTTTTTCTCCCATGTTGAAAGTGTCGTATAACAACCGTTTCTAGCTGCATAGGCGTGGGCACCCGCTTCTATTGCACGATGGTCGTTACATGTTGCAATTATGACGCCTATTATGCCGTTCAATATTCCTTTGTTGTGGGTTGCCGCCCGATATGGATCTGAAGCTGCAAAAGCGTATGCGTTTGCAATAGCGTCTACAACTTCTTCGCCGCCCAGAACCTCTTTAGGCACTGTACACCATGCCCTTGCAAGGCGTTTCGTAGCCAAATTAGAAATTATTCGCAGGTGAACATTGCCGCCAGTTACGCGTTCTATCATTGGAGCAACAGCTTCAGCCATGGTGTTAACAGCGTTGGCACCCATGGCGTCGCGGCAGTCTACGTGCAGTTCTGTGATAAGCATTGGTCCTCGCGTTGTGTGGATGACTTTTGCGTCTAAATCTTTTGCTCCGCCGCCGACAGAGACAAGCACTGGGTCTTGATCATTCGCCTTCTTCAGAATCTTTTCCTTTGCCTGTATGACTTGCATCCTCGCTGCATAGGGGTCTTTTATGTTCACCGCTTGTATTTGTCCAATCATTATTGGAGGCGTGCTGCTCGTGTAGAAGCCTCCTCCCTGCCTTACCATTTTCGCTGCGTAGCTTGCTGCTGCGACAACTGAGGGTTCTTCAATTGCCATAGGAATCAGATAGTCACGTTTGTTTATCTGGAAGTTCACAGCTATTCCCAAAGGTATTGGCATGGCTCCAACAACATTCTCTATCATGCGGTCAGCCAAATCCAAAGGCAAAGAACCAGTGTTCATAAGCGAAGCGTATTCTTCATCCGATAAATCAGCAAACTTTTTGACAAATGCTAACCTGTCTTTAGGGCTAAGCTTGTAGAAGCCTGAAATCACTGAAGACTTGCTCATGCGACTTTCACCAAAGTTTCTATTATCAGACAGAGAGAAATAAAAATGCTTTTAGAAGATGCGACATTAAGATAGTCGAATCAGGGAATTGTTGGAAGAACTTAAAGGAAAAGAAAAACTATAACATGGTCGTTTCATAATCATCAAAGAGAGACTTAATGGAAGAGGGTAGTTATGATTATTGTTCCAGGTCCCGCATCTGTTGAACTTGGTCGCAAGATAGCAAAATTGCTGAAGGAGAAGATTGTTCCCATCGAGTTTAAACGCTTCCCCGATGGTGAATCTTACATTCGATTCGATGGCGAAGTTGAAAACGAAGATGTGGTTATAGTTCAAACCACAAGCCCTCCTCAAAACGAAAAACTCGTCCAGTTGTTCCTCATGGCAGACGCAGCCAGAGAGTTGAAAGTCAAAACAATCACTGCTGTAGTGCCCTATTTTGCCTACGCAAGACAAGATCAACTTTTTCGACCTAGAGAAGCCTTCAGCGTAAGAACCATGGTACGACTGCTTCAAACCTGCGGCGTAAGCAAAATCTTCGCCGTGAACTCGCACAATCCAGCCATCCTCAAAACTCTGCAAGTATCCATTAAAGATTTATCAGTCATCCCCTTGTTGGCTGAATATTTCAAGAATAAGGGTTTCAGTGGAGCCTTTTCTTTAGCGCTAGGCAAGAAAGGCTTAGCTACAGCTGTAGAAGCAAACAGCGTTCTTGAAGGCGACTACGGATTTATCTCCACAAAGCGTGACAGAATAACCGGAAAGGTAACAATTGAAGAGAAGGCTTTGCCAGTTAAGGGCAGAGACGTGGTTATATTTGACGACATCATAAGCAGCGGAGGAACAATGATAAAGACGGTTGCTTGGACATGCAAACAAGGCGCTCGAACAGTTCACGTTGCCTGCGTTCACCCATTGCTCATTGGAGATGCTGAAGACAAAATCATCAAGAGCGGGGCAGACAGCATAGTAGGCACGGACAGCGTTCCCAGCCGCATAAGCGTGGTTTCAGTTGCACCTTTAATTGCAGACGCTTTAGTTAAACAAGGAGCCAAAAGGTGAGCAATCTTTTCTTTCTGCTTTCAGGCGAACATCCAACCCTCCCATTTTCTGAACTGAAAGCCATTTTAGAGGCTGAAGGACATGACTATCAGGTTTTAGAAGAATTGCCCCAGGTCTCACGAGTCAAAACTGACACAAAAAGTGCAAAGTCCGTGGAGTTTAGGTCCGCTATGACAAGAGTCTGCGGCATAGAACTGCTACGCTGCTCCGCAAACGCAGAAGAGATCTTCGAAATGGCACGTGCCGCTTCCCTAGAGAAGGTAATTCAAAAAGGTGAAAGCTTTGCAGTTCGTGTTCGAAGAGTAAGAGAAAGCGCGCCTCATCTTTTAGGCGTAGACCTTGAACGAAAACTCGGCGAACTAATATTAACTAGTGTAAAAGGAACGAAGGTAGATCTAGTGAGCCCTCAAAAAACCTTCTTCGGAGTTCTGACTGACGACAAGTTTATATTTGGATTAAAAATCTCCGAGGTTTCTCCTAAACCTTTCAGTTTGAGGCGCCCACGAAAAAAACCCTTCTTTCATCCATCAACTATGACTCCCAAACTTGCGCGATGTATGGTGAACCTAGCTAAGCCGAAAGAGGGTGAACTTGTTGTAGACCCTTTTTGTGGAACAGCCAGCATACTCATCGAGGCTGGACTTATTGGTTGCCATGTCTTGGGGCTAGATGTGAAACGTCGCATGGTCAAAGGAAGCCTACGTAACCTTCTACATTACGGTATCAAACCAGAAGGCATGATAATGGCAGATG
>CAYFZT010000069.1:0-8280 GCA_964347555.1 uncultured Candidatus Bathyarchaeia archaeon
TTTGAGAGAAACCTTTTCACTTCTAGTTTGGTTGCAGCTCTGTTTTCAAGTTCAAACCAGTATTTGCCGTCTCGTCTTAAGATGCGGGTTAAGAAGATTTGGTCTTTGTTGAACTTTGGGATAGGACGACGTGTGCCGCCTCCTCTTGGAGAATTATCTAAAACTAGTGTGACTCTAGCTTGATCTTTTCCCCAACGGATGAGGTTGCTTAACTTTTTGGAACGCTCAGTATAGGATTGACCAAGCGCCACCGAGATTCCTAGCAGGATTGATGATTTTCCTGCACCGTTGGGCCCGCAGATTACATTGACGCCTGGTTTAAAGGGTATTCTAGCGTATTCGTAGGACATGAAATTTTCAAGTATGACCTCCTGGATTAGCATTGTCTGCGGGCCTTCTTGTGTAGTACTAGATAGAATTTACGTACTCTATTAAAGGAGTTTCTGTTCGGTTTGACCTAGCGCAAGCTTAATACGAGTAGGGGCAACAATGCGGTTGTAGGCTGATTGGATTGGCTGAAATTCGAGTTGCGATTGCTGGTGTAGGTAACTGCGCTTCCGCTTTGGTTCAAGGAGTTGAATATTACAAAAATCGTGGTGAAAAGGCTAAGGTTCCAGGATTGATGCATGTAAATTTCGGCGGCTATCACATCAAAGACATACGTTTTGTGGCTGCTTTCGACGTGAACAAGCAGAAGATTGGCAAGGACTTAAGCAAAGCCATATTTGCCGGGCCTAACTGCTGCGCCAAGTTCACAGATGTGCCTTCTTTAGGAGTTAAGGTTCTTGCTGCGCCCATTCTTGATGGGGTTGCGCCTCACATGAGGACTCCTTTCAAAAGTTATAATGAAAAGGAAGTAAAACCCGTAGATGTGAGGACTGCTCTTAATGATGCAGGGGCTGAAGTATTAGTCAACCTTGTTCCAGTAGGAAGTCATGAGACAACATTCTATTATGCTCAAGCTGCTTTGGATTCGAATTGCGCCTTTGTAAACTGTATACCTGAGTTTATCGCTTCAGACTCTCAGTGGAGTAGAAGGTTCGAAGACAAAGGTTTGCCTGTGGCTGGTGATGATGTTAAGAGTCAGTTTGGCGCCACAATTTTGCATCGAAATTTGATTAAACTATGCGTGGACAGGGGTGTCGAAGTGGACGAAACCTACCAGCTTAATCTGGGCGGAAACACCGATTTTCTCAACATGACCGTTGAACAACGGCTTAAAACGAAACGGATCAGCAAAACTGAGGCTGTGACAAGTTTGGTTCCATACAGGGTTCCCACTCGGATTGGGCCTTCCGATTATGTGCCCTTTTTGGACGACAAGAAAATCTGCTACATTTTTATCAGAGGGAGAAAGTTTGGAAATCAACCAATTACTTTAACCACGAAATTGGAAGTGGAAGATTCACCTAACAGCGCTGGAGTTGTCATAGACGTTGTCAGAGCTGTGAAACTTGCGCTTGACAGAAAAATAAGCGGGCCTCTAACGGGCATTTCCTCTTATGCGTTCAAGCATCCACCGATTCAGGTTCCAGATGACATAGCTAAACAATGGGTGGAAGACTTCATAGCTGAAAAACGAGAAAGGTAAAAGACTGTTCGACTGCTTTTGATGAATCTTTCGCCACCATTATTAGTTATAATTATGATAGATTTCGAAAAAAATATAGGGAGGAAACCTCTATGATTCCGAGCAACCGCAAAACGCTAGAAGGAAAAATGGCTAATGAAGCAGTCTCATCATCCTATCTTTAAGGTGGACATAGCCCAGATTGAAGGAGACGGAGATTTTCCCTGTCCACAATGTGGAGCCACAATTTCGCCCAACGATGAAACCGATACTGCTTACAGAATAGTTGACACCAAAGCTAGAAGAGGAAACCTGAAAGGACTAGTAATTCTATGCTCAAACTGTGGAAGCGAAATCCACCTGGACGGCTTTCTCCAATATTTGCAAGCATGCTCTTGCACAACATCAAAACCAGTGCTTTTTTGGATTTGCGCCCGCAGTAGAAACAGGAAAATTAAAATGGAAAATGCTACTTAGGAAGTGCTCTGGCAGGTATTTTTAGTCGTTTTTCTATATGTTTTGCCAATGTTTTGGCGGCGCCTACGCGATAATTATCCGTTATTACGAGCTTAGATCTGCTTTCCCTCACATAATGTAGTAATCCTTTGAAATCGGAGTGATCGCTCAAAGCTATGAGATGTTCATTGTCGCCTATTTGACGGCGAGGACTGCTGAACTCCCAGCCGCTTATCAGAATGCGGAAAGCATCGCTTCCAATGTATCGGCGAGAATTCATGTGGTAAAATGCAACGAAAGCGTCTTTCTTCTTAAACATCGACTGCGCTTCCCCCTCACTAAAAAGATGGTACTTTCCAAGATTCATGCCATGCTTTTCGCAAATCTCTGAAATTCGAAAAACCTTTTCTGGGACAATAAATGGCGCTCCCACCCGTGCGTTGCGCAAAATCTGCATAACCTCTTGAAGTTTGCCATGGTAACCAAAAATGTAGACTGGCTCTTGCTTTAAGCCGCGTTCCACCAGAGAAACTAGAGCGTTTTCAACAATTCTTTCGAAAGGTCTAACTTGCATAGGGTTGCCGTACGTTGCATCTATGACCAGAACGTCAACATCGATGATAGGAGTCCTTGGAAGCTTAAAATCGCTAGTGTATAGTATTCTTGTTCCTTCAGCGTCTTCAACCAAAACCTGAGCAGTTCCAAGAATGTGATCAGCGAAACGCAGCGTTAGCTTTTCATCTTCGTGAATAAAAGGTTCTTCATAATCGAGGGCTTTGACATTGTCACTCCTCAGCGACCAACGACCTCGCATAGCCTCCAGCAAGTCCTTTGTGGCTGGCGTCATTATTACAGCCTCACATCTTCTCAGGCTATGCTGAAGCCCGTTTAGATGGTCGTAGTGGGCATGTGTAACTACTCGCAGAGGCCTTGAGTCGTCAAGCGAATCACAAGCAACGTATTTCCCTAGTAGTATTGCTCCCTTGTTGTTTATTGAAGCCTTTCCTAGCATGCTCTAGTAAATTATCTGATATAGCTTAAACATTTTTAGGTCGTATTTTTCAACTTTAGACCTAACTTTTATTTGCGCTTCCTGAAATGCATCAAACCATGTTACTAGAACAATGTTCTATGTATTTTTTTGGCAATTTTTATATATCTATGTTTACTAGAATATATGCGGAGGAGGAGACGGGTTCCCCATGTTAAGGTATAGGTATGCCTTAACTAAGGATGGATCAAGAAGATGTAGCAATGACGAGTTTTATCTGCAGGAGACTCCTCGCTATAAGGGTTATACGGAAAAGATCTTTCGAATATTACATCGCTCTGATGAGCCTTTAACTATCAGAGAAATCAGTGAGCTCACTGGGATTCAAAAGCGTTCAGTCAATGGAGTAATAACCTTTAACATCATGGCGGGGTATATCAAAAGGGTTCTTATCTAGTGAACGCCGAAGTGCTTCTTTGATCTGCTGTTTGTTAGATGTGGGTATTTTTAATTCTTTATCAGACCAGCTGTCCTGCAATAGAGACGTAAGAAGATTTTATAGTTAGCTGCGAATCATAGAAGTTGGGAAAGGAAATGACAGAAGAAAAAGATGTCATCGAGTTTCTTCAAGACCACAATAATCAAGCATCGTTAAATGAAGTTGCCGAAGGACTGGGAATTCCCAAGTATGGTCCCAACTCTGCTTATTCTTTGCTGCAATCCTTACGGACTAAGGGTACAGTTGACAGAAAGGGCGAGAAATGGATGCTAGTCGCAGCTGAATCTGCTGTTCCATCTAAACCTGAAATTGCCTCGCCATCTTCAGCAGCAGAAGAAGAAAAGCCCCTAGCAGAGCCTGCGCCTGACGTAGAGAAACTCATGAAAGCCATGGCAAAGACCTTTGCCGAAGCCATGAAAGGCGCTAGAGCCCCCGCAGACGAATGGGAGCTTGCCACCAAGCCAATGAAAACCGAAATCGAAAGAAAAGAGGAAAAACTGAGCGCATTTGTTTCACATCCCGACGAGGCTGCTGAAGCCAAGAAACCCTTTGTCGGTTTTTCCACAGGCACTTTCATCGACTATATGTTTCTTACGCCTGAAGGAAAACCGTTAAATGGTGTGCCCATCTGTGGACAATTCGCAATAACTGGTTTGCCTGGAGCTGGCAAGTCCATTCTGGTTGAAGAAATAGCAGTTAGGGTGGCGGCTGCGGGAAGAAAGGTGCTTTTTGCTACAGCTGAGGACACGTGGAAAAGTGTTACGCCTCGTTTTGATCTGCAGTCGCGTATGAAGCAGAAAGCGGATATTCTGGGACTTGATTGGAGAAAGATCAAGAAGAACTTGTTTGTTTTAGACACTGTCTTCTTTCCAGAGCTGCGAGATTGGAACACCTTCGCTGAAACCTACCGCTATGTGGTTCAGAAAGAGAAGATAGAACTTGCCATAGTTGACTCAGTAACTGTATTGGAAGCCTACAGAGGCGCTTTGAAATACAGGGTCATGGAGCTAGCTAGATATAACCAGCTTCACGGCGTCACTGGAATCTACATCAACCAGAGAAGCGCTGAGCATTGGGACACATACGACATGGCAGGCGGAATCGGACTTGCTCACAATCTCGACGGCACAATCATTGTGGATTACGGACGCGTCTACTGGGAAGACCAGCGAGTAGATTTGGAAGCGAACAGAGGCGAATTTGTCCGAATAGCTCGCGTCTTAGATTGCCGCATGTGCAACTTTGAGCGAAGACGCATCCACATAGACATCACGCCAGACGGCTTTCTGCGTGCAACTGAACCCATACCAAAGACTGCAGAGTCTCCACGGGAAAAACAATGACTACAGTGAAGCCACCGTCTTTCGACAAACTCATCGAGATGTATGGCAGCCGAAAAGCAGCGGTTCAGCATCTTCTAGACTCAGGGTTTAAACCAGAAGAAATCGAATGGAAAATGGGCGTTCCCTATTTTCTGATACGTCTATTTATAAACGATTTCAAAGTCGCCAACTTAACGCCATTTTCCAGCCTGGTAGAAACTTACGAGCGTTTAGCAGTGTTACGTAGTAAGAGGGGAAAAGAGACTCAGCTTGCTAGGTTCTTTCAACGAAGCGACTTAAGTCTCGAAATGAAAACCCGGCTCGCACTTGGCTTAATCACTGATGAAAATTTGAAAGTTGGTCCAGGTATAATTGAACGAGCCATAAGTGTTGCAACTGGGACCTCAAGGCAAAAGGTGAGAAAGCTTCTCATAGACTACGGTGAGCATGGAGAAGTTGCCTACCTTTTGAAAAAGCCGAAACCGGCTGAGCTTAAGGTTGAAGAAGTCTATGAAGCTATAAGGCTTCTGCCACGAATGAAGAGATTAACCGAACGAAACCTTGTCGTAGCCAGCTTGTTAAAGACTGCAACGCCTGAAGAAGCAAAATACATTATTCGCCTCATACTTGGAGATTTGAAACTTGGTTATTATCAAAGAACAGTTATTCGAGCAGCCGCCAGAGCCTACGAGGTTCCAGCAGAATTAATTGAAACTGCAACTGCAGTGCTTGGTATAACTGAAGGCTTGTTACTTGCGCCAGAAGGAGAGCTGAGACTCTCGCAAGTAAAACTTCGTCCTGGACAATTTCTCAAGCCTCAGCTTGCTAATTTATATGAGCCAGACAAGGTAGTTTATCCGGCTCGCGTTGAATATAAGTACGATGGCAGCAGACTGCAGATTCACAAATGGGGTACGCAGATTAAGTTGTTTTCAAGGCGAGGCTTAGAGAAATCAGAGACATTGCCGGAGATTGTTGAAACAGCGAAGAAGTTTAACGTTCTCAGCTGCATTCTTGATAGTGAAGTTGTTGCTGTAGACGAAGATGGAAATCGGCTTCCTTTCCAGGCTTTGCTTGAGAGAACTGTTCCAAGAAAGCTTTCGCCTGAAGAGTTAGAACTTAGAAAGGAAAAAATCGGAGTAACAACTGTGATTTTTGACATTATTTTTTTGAATGGAAGAGAACTCATTCAACTGCCGCTTTCTGAAAGAAGGAAATACTTGTTACAGGTTGTTCCCCAGAAGTTTTTGGCTGAGGGAAGAACTTGTGCCAACGAAGTGGAGCTAATAGGATTCTACGAAGAAGCGTTGAAGGCCGGGTTAGAAGGCGTCTTAGTCAAAAAATTAGATTCTATTTATGATGTTGGGAAGAGAACTTACACTTGGCTTAAGCTGAAGCCTGAACGTGACACCATAGAGTGTACTATTGTTAAGGCCTTATATGGAAAAGGAAAACGGGCAGGCTTATACTCTTCATTTCTACTAGCTGTAAGAGATCCTAAAGAGAAAAAACTCTACACGATCGGCAAAGTTTCGAATCTTCCAGAGAAAACCATGGAAGATCTTCGATACATAATAGATAAAACCAGAACGAGCGCGGATGAGGAAGGTGTTTATGTCAAGCCCTCAGTGGTTGTGGAAGCCACTTACCAAGAGATTCAAGAAACCTACGAATACACAAGTTGCTACGCTTTAAGAGTGCCTAAGATTGTTAGGTTTCGATCTGACAAGAAGGTTGAAGAAGTTGACGACATTAAGAAACTGAAAAAGCTGTTTGAGATGCAGTATGATCGCTATCCAGTACAGAGTATCTAAAAACAGGCTTTCTCTTGAACCGTATTTTATAGTTCAGAACACTTTCAATCTCCGCAGCTTCACATATCGAGGATAAAGGGGCATCTTAGATGTTGAATTCACCTGGTTTTTTCGCAAGCCCAAAGCAAGCTCGATGAATTCTGTTAAAGTGGTTCTGAAAAAGTTCGTTTCTGGACTGCCCCATGTTAAACCAGGGCAAGACTGATCTGCGTAAATGTACAGTTTTCTCCCTGCATAGTTGTACTCTGCTTCCTTTGCCCTGCCATATTTTGGTCTCTGGAGAATTTTGAAGGGCCATAGTTTACATGCTTGAGGTTTCATGTGTTGTAGACTGCAGAGGCCTTTGCCGCTATGGTTGTAAAGAAAGGCGCATGAGCCGTCGCTTTTGTTTTTTAAGAAGAACTTGTTTATGCTTGGCTTGGTGAAGCCGATTCCATAGGTTTTAACTACGTTCATCCATTCGACAAAATTGAGAACTACACTAAACCCTTTGCAACAGAGGCCACAAGCGTAGCAGTTCCAAGAGTTGACGTATCTCCACGGCACAGGTAACATGTATTCTCACTTGTTCTGAGTAAAACTGCGGTTTATAAATTGTGTGATGAGAGTTTTTTATTTTTAATAGGCTTTTAAAAAATTTGGGAGTGTTCTGTCCTACACTCCTCTAAAATGAAGGAAACAATATTCTGCACTGCTTCTGGAAAATATCTTATGAATTGCCCCTTCAACTGAAGTTTCTGCTTTTTAATGGTCTAGAGCGAAACTGACCATCACTAAGCCATTTGTGACATCAGTTTTAGGCATGATTCCTAAGGAGCTTTTGATAAAGTGGCTTATGAAGTGGTTCAGGAAGATCGACCACTTCTTCCCAAGCTCGTGATGAAAGGTGATAATGCAGTGTTTTTCATTGATCTCGATTTCGTTAGTGTGAAGGCCACTATATTTGCCATAAAGAGAAAACACTTCTAGAATCGCCTCTAAGTTCAACTTCTTGAACCAGAACATTGTTTCTGCTTTGGGCATATTTGTACCCAGATTTTTCGCGATGTTTTCAAGTTTCTTGTCGTCAATCTCTTTAAGAATGGCTCGCGCGCGCATTTAGGTCTCTTTTCGAAAAATATGTGTTCTAGTAGGAGCTATTTAAACCTTATGATATATTGTGTAAATATCATTTACGATAAACGTATATTGTGTGGGATGGGTAGCCGAGTTTTGGGTTTTCACAAAAATTATCGACTTTTAACGGTTTCCAGCCAAGAATCTCGTAGTCATGAGATATCACCCTGGCTCCTATTCTAAGTTCTGACTCTAATTTCGGCTTCACCTTGTCGTTGGCGCTGGTTGTTAGATACAGCGTAACCACATCTGCTTGAGCTATGTCTACCTTGAACATATCGTTTTGAACAATCTTAACTTTTCCGTTCAACCCGAGTTCGGAAATCTTAACTGACGCTTGCTTAACAAGGTCTTCTCTCATCTCCACTCCAACTGATCGGGCTCCAAACTCCTGTGCAGCCATAATTACAACTCTGCCATCGCCACAGCCAAGATCATAAATGATTTCACCAGGCTTTATTTCTGCCAATGTAAGCATGCGACGGACAACAGGAAGCGGTGTTGCAACAAAG
>CAYFZT010000070.1:0-8191 GCA_964347555.1 uncultured Candidatus Bathyarchaeia archaeon
ACGTCGCCCTCACGCGGCGAAGATCGCCGGTTCAAATCCGGCCCGGCCCACATTTTTGATTGAGTTTCTGATTCTTTACAGGCAAGTTTTTTTATCTTTGCCCAACCTGATCATGGATGAGTAATTAGATAAATTATATGAAAGAGACAGAGATGCATTTGGCTGAGTAGTGGAAAACAATAAAAACCTAAGGCAATGATTTTATTCAAACTGTTGGTGCATAAAGATGAGCGAAAACGAAACTGAAAAGAAAGACCCCTTGAAGATTCATCGGGAAGGAACGGCACTTTCGGACACTGGAAAATACGAGGAGGCTATGGAAAAGTTTCTTGAAGCTTCAAAACTGTACGAGAAGATTGGAAACGTCTTTGACGCATCTTACACGTTGTTTAAGGCAGCTGAATGCAGCTTCTTGCTGAAAGACTATGAAACCGCTATTGAACGTTTTCTTAAAGCAGCTGAGCTTTCCTTTGGGAAGGCGTACGACCGCTTCGGATTAGGCGCCTTAGAATATGCTCTTGATTGTTATAAGGCAGCGGGAAAAGGGGAAACCAAGAAAGCGGTGGAGCTTAAGAAGAAGATAAAGGAATGGAAAGAGAAACTCTCAAAAATGTAAAGTCATTGCCTTAAGCGTTTACTTGCTCTTCCTGCAAATGTTTTTAAATGATTATGAGTAAAATATATATAGAGGCGCAAATCCAGCAATTGCATATTTTATATGTTCTTGCAGCCTCAGAAACTGGATGTTATAAAAATGACCGAACATACTGTTACCCATGTAAAATGCCCCGAATGCGGAAGCACTAGCCTAGTCAAAGATATGGAAATGGGAGAATACATCTGCAGCGACTGTGGTCTTGTCATTCGAGAAACTATTCTAGACCATGGAGCAGAATGGAGAGCATTCACACCAGAAGAAAGAAAGTCAAAAGCAAGAGCAGGTGCTCCAATCAAATATTCTCATTTCGCTAAAGGTCTACCTACAATAATTCGAGTCGACCGAGATGCTTTAGGTCGTCGTTTATCACCAAAAGTTAGACGTCAGATGTGGCGCCTCAGAAGATGGCAGATTCGATCAAGAGTTCGCACTTCTAAAAGCAGAAATCTCATGATGGCCATGAATGAGCTTAAGCGACTGTCTGAAAAACTCCACACACCCTCTTCAGTACAAGAAATGGCAGCAGTAATATACAGAAAAGCCCTGAACAAAGACTTAATTCGGGGACGCTGCATCGCTTCGGTAGTGGCGGCATCTCTTTACGCAGCTTACAGATTCACCAAAATACCCCGAACTCTTAACGAAGTTTCGGATGCCAGTCTTCGAGAACGCAGAGAAATCGCCAGAGATTACCGCATGGTACTGCGAAACTTAAGCGTGAAAATGCCCATCGACAACCCTTTAGACTACGTCACAAAGATCGCTGAAAAAGCTGGAGTTTCCAGCGATGTAGAGGGCCTAGCAATCAGAATCATTCGTGATGCTAAGAGCAAACATGCAACCATGGGAAAGGATCCTTCGGGACTAGCAGCGGCAGCACTTTATATAGCCTCTAAAATCAGAAAGGAGAGCATAACGCAAAGTCGTCTTGCTGAAGCAGCTATCTTAACTGAGGTTACAATAACAAACAGAAAAAAAGACCTTGTAAAAACGCTCAATCTGAAACTTAGTTAACCCTTGCTCTAGACAGTGTTTGAATAATCTACTTCATTCAGTCACAGGTGAACATGTTGAACCCTAGAGATTTAAGTGAAATCGAAAGAAAAACCTACGAATTCATAAAAGAGGCGGGAGAGATTCAACCTAAGAACATGCCAGATAGCAGAATGGTGGGAGCAATCACCAACCTGAAAAATATGGGATTAGTGGAAATCTACAAGAAGTATACTAGTATCTATCAACGGAAGAAAAAGAAGTTCGTAAAAGTGAAAGGGTAGCCGCGTGACATATCAAATTATCCATCTTGTTTAGAGTTTGATGAACATTTTTTACGCATTATGAATCTTATGGCTTCTATTTCCGTCATCTGCGAGTTTTGTGCTAAGACTTTTTGTATTTTTCCTTCAAGTTTTCCTATTCCAAGTGATTGCACAAACTCTTTGATGATAGTCAGTTTGTCAAGTTCCTGTCTGCCGAAGTTGCACATTAAATACTTTCGTTCCACTTCGTCGACGTTATAATTTATGCCGCGAACAGGTCTACCCATAAGATATCTCTTTGTTTCTTCGTCCATAATGTAAGCGTCTAACTCCGCTTCAAATGCCTTTCTCAGAGAATTAGGTCGAATCTTTTCTTTCTGTAAACCTGCTCTCTCTGCCGAGTCTTTGATGACCCGCCAGAGACTTGAGACCGCCATTCTTTCCCCAAAGGGCACATTTTTTCCTTCAGATGCGAATAGAGGACCACTTTCCGCTAGTTCCTTCACGTTGCCTCCTTTTTCCATCATCTTATGAATCTTTTTCTTTCTTTCGTTGATGTATGCTCTTAAAGCATCAATTGTCTCAGCGCCAAGAAATGTGTAAAACGGCACCTGCGAAGATTTTCTATTAATATGAGACGTGATACGGATCTTTACAGGAATCTTACCTTTTTCAAGTTGTTCCTTGACATATCCATATTCGAGATTTCGCAGGGCGGTTATTCCAAGTCCACTCTGATACATAAATAGGATTATAGCCCGGTTACGTAGAGAACCAGCGTAGTCTGCCATAGTGTAAATCTGCTCTTTGCTTGGAATAATCTCTTCCTTCCTAGATATTCTGGTGATGCTTTCAAGCTTCAAAGAAATGCCATTTGCCTTAAAGAAAGACATCAGGCAGGTCCTAACATGTCTTGCTTCTTCTCGTTTGCCGGAAGCTAGCAGTTTGCTTACATACCGTTGAACAAGTTTCGTGATTGCAGGTGTTGCGGAAGCTAATTTGTTAGTCTGGTCATGTTTTTTGGTGTTAGATGCAATATTAATCAGCTCGTTGGGACTCTTGCGTGAGTATTCAGTAAACTTGTACAAAGTTCTGAGAAAATTGGGAACTGTTGTTTTCCATCCAGCTTTCTTTCTTAATTGTACAATCCATTTTTTGACACTTCCATCTTTCATCAACCGCTCATATTCTGGAGTAGTGCTAACAAAATAACCTCGTTTACTCCGCTTACGCCAGTCTTTTGACATTTTATCTTTCCCTTATCTAAATTGGAGCACACTTCTTTTGGATTTATGTGTTATGGAGGGGCAAGCAATAGTATGCTACACCATGAATAGCTTTCTGTAAATAGGCATCAAAAAAATGGGGAAATAAGGGATGGAAGGAAAGTAAATGACAATAAGAGGTTGAGAGAATCTCTCCAACCTCTCCTTGCTCTCCTTCTCTCTCTCAAAAGTTCTCTTTCACTACTTCTTGAATTGGGTTCTAAGAATTTCAGCGACAACTTCTGAAGGTGTCTTGTTTGCTGCGTCAGCTTTTGTCTTCAATTTGGTCATTATGTCTTTATCCAAGCTAATCTCTAGTTTCTGAACAGATGGTGTTGGTGTACTCAATTTCTTTACCTCGTAAATTCATTTCTTTGTTTGGGGAAGGGTGACATATAAGTTTTGCTATTTTTGATTTAGATCGAAAATCTTTTAAATTTCTTTGACTAACTACATGCTACAATGCGGAGAAGATTCTCTTATCGCCAAAAACAATATTTAGTGTTGAAAGCCAAAGGCTTAAGATTCATCGAAACATGGTTTTACACACAAAAGAGTATACCATCCAGCTTGACGAAACTTTATCAGCTGTTGTTACACATGATTACGATGAAAGGAACTTTACCAGTCTATCTAACGCGTAGAATGGGATATAGCCGCAGATTAATCGGCGAAGCCTTGTCAAAGGGGTTTGTAGAATTGAGTCTTGTACCTAAAAACCCTTCAGATGAGGTCACAAAATTCATTGGAGAGATTGTTGGAAAGCCTCCGCAGAAAATGTTTGTGTAGAAGCGAAAATGCACTGTTCAATGATGCGCCTAGCACGAACTTTGCTCTAGTAGAGGAAGTAAAATGAATGACTAAGGAAAAAGTCAGTTTAAAATCCTTGTTAGTTGAAAGATGCCCTGAATGTGGTGGTTCATCGGTTATCCATGATCCAGCAAGTTCTGAGATTGTATGCACAAGCTGTGGTTTTGTCGTCGCTACAAAGCTAGTTGACAGAGGACCTGAGTGGCGAGCCTTCACCCCTGAACAGCACACCAAAAGAGTGCGGGTTGGAGCTCCCTATACATTTGCAATCCACGATAAAGGTCTCACCACAAGCATCAAACGGCGTGACATACATGGCTATCCATCGGAAAAGAAGGCACAATTATATCGCCTAAGTCAATGGCAAAGACGAATCCGTCTATCTAGCTGCGTGGAAAGAAACCTTGCCTCTTCCTTGTCTGAGATGCACAGAATTGCTGATTCGCTTAAACTGCCCAGAAACGTCCTTGAAACTGCAGCTGTTATGTATAGAAGGGCTATTAAGAAACGTTTAACTCGCGGTAGATCTCTTCGGGGAATTGTTGTCGCCGCTTTATATTTAGCTTGTCGGCAGTGCAAACTATTAAGAACCATCGAGGAGCTCTCTCAAGCTGCGGGCGTTGACAAAGTAGAGGTTGCACGCTACTACCGATTTTTGGTTAAAAATTTTGGCTATTCTGTGCCTCCTCAAAAGGCGGGTAAGTACATAACTAATTTTTGTAGCAAACTTGATTTATCTGGAGAAATGGAGGAAGTGGCTTACGATATCCTTCAAGCTGCGAAGGAGCTTAAACTTACTTCAGGTAGGGGAGCTAAAAGTATAGCTGCAGCTGCTTGTTACATTGCTTCTAAAGTCTCTACGGATTATCGAACTCAAAGAGAGATAGCTGAAGTCGCGCAAATAACAGAGGTCACTTTAAGAAACAGATACAAAGAGTTGATGAAGAAGATATGGATTGTCGTCAGCTTATAGAGTCATTTAA
Organism: uncultured Candidatus Bathyarchaeia archaeon; assembly: GCA_964347555.1. Taxonomy (GTDB): domain Archaea; phylum Thermoproteota; class Bathyarchaeia; order Bathyarchaeales; family Bathyarchaeaceae. The sequence goes on from CAYFZT010000070.1 coordinate 4,976, forward strand.
TAGGTTGCATGCATAATTGTGTCGAAAAAGAGAATTTTCTGGGGAAAATTCCTTAAGGCATCTATGCATAACTATATAGATGAGATGTGAAAATTATGCCGATCTCAGGGAATATGTACGCTTGGGGAGAAAGGGCGAAAAACATCCCGGAAGGACCAGGAGTCTACGCTTTCTACAACGAGGATAAAGCTCTTATCTACATTGGCGCAAGCAGTAATCTTCGAGAAAAGTTTACTCATTATTTAGAAACTAGTTTTTCCAAAGATCCTCGTAAACGTGAAACTAAATATTATAAGAGGGAGATGACCTCAAACGAAGAAGAGCAAATGAAGAAGCTTCTAGACGAGTACCAACAAGAGCATGGCAAGCTTCCAAAATGTAACCTTCCTCTAGAACCTCTCAGGAAAAAAGTTCCCAGCGAATGGGGATTCTACTTCTACGAGGATATTGGCAAACCACTCTTCAAAGCAGCTTTCAACCCAGAAGATTTGAGGGAGAAAATAAGAAAGGTTCCAATTGCATCCCTTGAGTTTCACCAAAAAAGAGGAGACTTCGCCAGATGGTTTCGAAACGTTTTCAAAGACGTACAACTCGCCCAAGCAATCGAGAGGATTGATCGAAAAGGTGAAGATCTAAGAACAGAACTCCTGAATTCATTAGGGAGCAACCCTGAAAAGGCAGCATGTCCCAAATGCAAAACTGAAACAAGTCCAGTGAAGACTTGGAAGATGGCTGGAAGACCAAGTAAGACAGGTGAAAGACTAGAGCTCACCATAGGACACTACAAATGTCCACAGTGCAATGAAACCTTCCGCAAGGTCCTTGCTAAGCAGAAAATATCTTAATAAGACCATTAACCATCAAAATTGCAGAAAAAGTTGAACGCCAAGAATCTATTTCTGTTTCTCAAACTCTAAAAGTTCTTTATTAGCCCGCAAAGGTTTAAATATTCTTTCTGTTACCGAAATGTCGATACACTATGCCAAAATGGGGATACTCGATAACCGAACTAGATCCTGAACGAACGGTTAAAGCAAGTGGAAGAGAGGTTAGAGTATCCCATAAAGCAGCAAGAGAAGTTTGCAATTCAATAAACGGTATGATGCTTAACGAAGCAAAAGAATACTTACAACAAGTCATACAGAAGAAAAAACCTGTTCCTTTCCGAAGGTTCAAGAAGAAAGTTGGGCATCGCCACGGCTTAGAAAAAGCCTTTGCTGGTAGATACCCTGTTAAGGCGGCACAACAAGTCTTGAAGGTACTTGAAGGCGCCGAAGCTAACGCTGATTTTAAGGGTTTAGACCCAGAAAACCTTCGCATCATTCACGCCTCCGCCTATCCAGGTCTAAAGTTCAAAAGGCAGATTCCACGAGCATTCGGAAGGTCCACACCTAAAGTAAAGACTCTCTCTCACATTGAAATAGCCTTGGAACAAATTGAGGAGGAAGCATGATGTCCGTAGTTAAACATTTCATTGATGAATCCCTTAAGAAAGCCGAAATCCACGAGTTTCTAAAAAACGAATTCGAAAGAGCTGGATACGGAGGCGTTGACATCACAAAAACGCCTTTGGGCACTCATGTTGTTGTTTACGCCATGCGTCCAGGAATAGTAATTGGTCGCGGAGGAGAAACAATAAAGCACCTTGCAGAGGTTTTAGAGAAACAATTCTCGCTGCCAAATCCTCAGATCTCCGTTGCAGAGATCGAAGTTCCCGAATTAAACGCCTTTGTGATCGCTTCAAGGGTTGCCTCAGCCCTAAAACGCGGTGTCCACTTCCGCAGATCCGGCTATTGGGCTATAAATCAAGTCATGGAAGCTGGAGCCTTAGGCGTAGAGGTCATCATAAGCGGAAAACTGAGAACCCAAAGAGCAAGATACGAAAAATTCCGCGCAGGTTATCTTCCAAAAAGCGGACAACCCGCTAGAAAATACATGCGAAAAGCAGAGTTACATGTTCAATTAAAACCCGGAATATTCGGCGTAAAAGTTCGAATAATGCCTCCAGAAGCTGAATTTCCAGATAAAGTGCAAATATTAGAGAAATCTCCAGCTCCAACGAAGGAAGAAGAAACAAAACCGTCTGAGGCAGAGACCGCAGAAAAAGAAGAAAAAGATGAAGCCGAGGAAGCTAAGGAAACTACAAAAGCAGAGGAGACTGAAAAATAGATGCCTATTTTGAGACTAAAAGACATCCGCGCGATGTCTTCCGAAGATCGTACCAAAAGGCTAACCGAATTACGAACCGAACTCATGCGGTTGAGAACAATGATTAAAGCAGGAGGCGCAGTTGAGAATCCCGGGCGCATACGTGAATTGCGCAAAACCATAGCTCGAATTCTCACAGTTGAAAATGAAAAGCCGATGTCTTCAGAGAAACCGAAAGAAGATAAGAAATTGAAGAAGAAGGAGAGCAAAAAGACATGATAGTTACGGCTGCAATTCTTCAACGTGAATTCCTTGGGTTAAATGTTAAGGTTGTAAGAAGCACTCATCCAAGTTATGTAGGCACAAAGGGCAAGGTTGTTGATGAAACTCGAAACACCCTTGTGATTCGACACAAGAATGAAGACAAGGTTATTCTCAAGAACACAGCAGTTTTCCAGTTTACACTACCCGACAACACTATCGTTGAGATTGAAGGCAACGTCCTAGTTGGACGCCCAGAGGACCGTGTCAAGAAGAGGAATAGGAGAAGATGGTGATGAGCGCTCTATCTCTGAAAAAACCTCGGAAATCTTGCGATGATCGCAACTGTCCTTTTCATGGAACCCTTAAGGTTAGAGGACGCATGTTAGAAGGATCGGTTATCAGCGCCAAAATGGACAAAACGGTCATTGTAAAAAGAGACTTTCAGTATTATGTACCGAAATTCAAACGTTATGAGCGACGACGCAGCCACATACCCGCCCACAATCCGCCTTGTCTTGAGGCAAAAGAAGGCGACATCGTGAAAATAGCAGAATGCCGCCCTATAAGCAAAACCGTTTCCTTTGTCGTCATTGAAAAACTGGAGGAAGAAAAGATTGGCAGCAAGAGCTAAAGGACGAGCCTTCATAGCCAAGGGAATGATCGGTCAAAGACCGAAAATTTCTCGAGGAATACCTCTTGGCGCCATAATAAAATGCACAGACAACACTGGTGCCAAAGAGCTTCGAGTCGTTCAAGTCATTGGATATAAAGGACGATTGAGACGAGTACCCTCCGCCGCAGTTG
>CAYFZT010000071.1:0-2733 GCA_964347555.1 uncultured Candidatus Bathyarchaeia archaeon
AACAATTCAACAGCGTCAGGATACTGCTCTGTTATGTTTTCAAGTCGACGAGAAAACAGGATGACTTCTTTTCCCTTTTTGTGAGCTTGAATCCTTTCTCCGTCATACTTAAATTCGGCTATGCATTTGCCTCCTAGCTTCTCAAGAATTTCCTGTGGGGAACCAAGTCTTTCTGCTAGCATTGGTCTTACGGGTTCGCCTATTGACACTTGAAACTTTTTGACGCCGTCTAACCCTTTTTCCACAACAGTTTTGGCTACTCTGCCAAGATCTGAGGAGATGTTGTAGGCACGTTCTAGTGCTTCGCGGGCTTCTTTGCCGCCTCCGTAAGCGATTGCTAAGGCGTCGAGAACTGTCATGTCGGCGATTCCAAGTCTCAAGGCGCCTGTAACTGTGCGAACAAGGTATTTTGCTTCTTTCGGAGAGGCATTTGTTAGCAACCCGGCTAAGTGGTTGATCTTTTGATCCATAGAACCTGGACCAGTCAACTTTGCCATTTTGTCTAGTGTGTCAAAAACCATTTCAACTGTTAGGGGTTCATGAAATAATTGCGCTTGAAGTTTGCTTTTTAAGAAGCTCTGCGTGGTGTCGCCTAGGTCACCTGTTTTTCCAAGTTCTTTTTCGATCTCTTTCTCTCTTCTTCCTGTTGCTTTTGCTACGGCGCGTATGGCTAGTTTTTCTGCTATGCCAATTTCTATTCCTACGAAGTCAGGATACAGTTTCCCTTGGGTTAGGTAAACAACCTTGTCAATGATTGCTGAAGGCGTTTTCTTAAGTAGATCAACTAGGTAGTCGGTCATTTCAAGCCGCTTGGTTGTGGCTTCAATCCTTTCATAGGCGTCTGAGAGAAGCACATATCTCATGGACACGGGTTCTCCTATTAAAGGAAGAAGTTGCCCGTTTATTAAGCTTAAACGTTACTCGGAAAGGCAAGGGAGTTTGAAAGCTTTCTTGTACACTCTTTTCGAGGGCATGGGCATATACCTTCGCGCGCATGTTATGAACTGCAATTTAAGACAAATAGTTGTCTTTTGACGCAAAGGTTTAATTTTGCTTTTTCTCAACCTAATTACGAAGAAACAAGGGTGTGTCCGGTTGAGAGAAGCCTTTGCCAAGTTTGTTCAAACTAAGTTAAAATCTGGTACTCTGCTAATTACATGTGGGCTCCCAGGAACTTGGAAAACAGAAACCTCGCAGGAAATCTCAAAAATTAAGAAATTCCCTATTCTTCGAACCGATTTGATTCGGCTGGAAGTTCTCAAAGATGAAAATATCTTTGACGAGAAAGTTGCGTCAAACATGAGAAAACGGACGCTTGTCTACGATGAGATGTTTCGCCGAGCAGATAATCTTGTACAGAAGAGTGAAGGCGTAATATTAGATGCTACTTTTGTCACTCAGAATTTGCGAAAACGTGCCGCTGAGATTGCTGCAAAGCATAACATGAATTTTGTCATACTTCAGACTCACTGTTCTGAAGATGCGTCTATTGCGAGAATTTTGAGGAGAACCAAAGAGGATTATGAGTCGAACGCTTTGACAAAAGAAGCCTATCTTAACAACAAGAAAAGGTTTGAACCTGTTGACTTGAATGACTTGAAAAAGACGTATCCACAACTCAGAATAGTGCACCTAACAGTCGACACAGAGCATGATCCTCCTGAGGATTGGTATGTGATTGGGATGGAAAAAAGGTAATTGGACCCCGCGTTTCATGATAATAGATTTACATATTCATTCGAAAAGTTGTTCTGACGGAAACTTGACCGTTGAAGAAATCGTTAAGGAAGCTAAAGTCAGAAATATCGGGTTAATGTCAATTACAGATCACGACTCGATTGATTGTCAAGAAAAAGCTAGGACTTTGGCAAGGAAAAATGGAATCCGTTATATTTCTGGAGTTGAACTAAATGTAACTTTCTCGCACCCCAGATATCGGAACGGTAAATCAATATCGTTAGATTTCTTGGGTTACCAATTTGACGTAAAGAACAAGGAGTTAAAGAACAAACTTCAGCAAATTGCGGCATATCGAGAGGAAAGGGCTGCAAAGATCTTTAAGAAAATTAATGCAGAATTTGAGAAAGAAGGGATTGGAAATTTGACCGAGAATGATTTGAAGGAGATTCAAGATTCTGCTGATGGAGTGCTTGGGAGACCTCACATAGCAAACTATCTGGTGAGAAAGGGAATTGTTAGAACCAAACAAGAGGCTTTTGATAAGTATCTTGTGAAGTGCGATGTTCCCAAGTATCCTCTTTACCTTGAAGAGGCTTCGAGGCTTGTGAGAAATGCTGGAGGAATATTGGTCTTTGCTCATCCTAACGATCCTCATGGAACTTCTCTTGTGAATCTAACTAAATCGCTGAACGAACAGACAGAAATAATAGAGGAAGCGATTTTGAGGTACATTGATGGGGTGGAGTGTTGGCACTCTAGAAGCGACGTCCAAACAACGAACCACTATATAGAGTTTGCAAAAAAACATGGGCTAATCATGACTGGAGGAAGCGATTGCCATCAAAAACCGATACTCATGGGAACGGTAAAAGTCCCCGAATATGTAGCCAAGCACTTTAGCCTTAAGTGAGCCTTTCCCCATTTAAAGAGTCTTCGCGTAGGTGGAGGCTAGTTCGAAGTATGCCTTTGCTTCTTTCATTGCTGCCCTCTTTTCCTCACCACCTACGCTTGGGTCTTTAAGTTTGAAACTGACGACTTTTCCTCGCACGTAGG
>CAYFZT010000071.1:2845-4185 GCA_964347555.1 uncultured Candidatus Bathyarchaeia archaeon
ATCGCGTCGAAAATGTAGATTCGGTCAGTAACAAAGATGTTACCCGAGTGGATGTCTCCGTGACAATCTCTAACTCTGCCCTCCTTTATCCTTCTCTCAAAAAGAGACAAGTTTCTCTTCATGAAATCGTTGATTCTTCCATGGATCAGTTTGAAATTCTTCACTGCTATGGTTTTGCCGACAAACTCCCGAGTCTGTTCAAAATTTTCCGTCCAATTAGTTCCTATTATCGCCAAAGAGCCAAACTCGCTTATTCTCCTATCTGTTTCCGCTTTTGAATGGAAATCCGCGATGATCCTTGCTATTCGGTCAACGAGTCTGCTATCCACTTTGTTCTCTTCGAGGAGTTTGTTCATCATCTTTTCCTGAGGCATCCTCTTCATCTTCACAGCATATTCAACAGCTTCTCCCTCGCCTTTTATCTTGATAATGTTTGATCTGTTGATGGGAACAACCTCAAGATACATGTCCTCACACAACCGTTTGTTCAGCTCCAACTCTTTTTCGCAGAAGAAACGCCTCTTTTCAAGAGTTGTGAAGTCTAAGAATCCAAGGTCTACAGCCTTCTTCACCTTGTAGACAAAGTTTCTGGTTAAAAAGACGAAGGATATGTGGGTCTGGACCAACTCAATTTTACCTGGTTCTTCGTCATAAGCGTCAAGCTTCATTAGAGCTTCCACAACTTGCTTCTGAACCGACATTTGTCGAATCTCCTTCCTTTATGGCGTTTGCAACCCCAACCCTCTTTTATTGAAGAGGATAATTAATATGTTCTGAATGCGATGAAAAATTAAGCGTGAACCTCTAACGATTCTAACTGTAGTTACTTGTTAATAAAACTAAGAAACAGGTGTAGAATTCTAGATTTGGAGTTCATAAGGTTTAATCGTTTTGATGGAGTTAGTTTCAAGATGCCTGAGGGAAGTAAGCAATGTCTACTCCTATCCATAACCCCTATGTTGTTCTAAGATGCAGGAAATGTAACGGAAAAACCGATCATGTTTTGGTAAGCACCAATGATCTGTCGGATTTTGGAAAAAGCGAAAGAGAAGAAATCTATGAATGCCAACAGTGTGGAGAAACAAAGAAAATCTACGCGTTTGCTGACTCGTTTGCTCACAATCCTTTACAGTATTCTATAGAACAAAGATTGAAAGAACCAAAAAATGAAGTGGAGATGGAAAAGAAGAGAGACCATTTGGAAGTGACGATTAGAAAGAAGAAACGGAGATTTTTCTAAACGCATTTACCTCGGCTCAAAGAGTGGGTTAACGTCTTTAAGGTTTAGTTCTTCTGTTTGAGGCTACTACAGCTCAAAAATATAAACAAGCTCCATCTAC
>CAYFZT010000071.1:4195-7961 GCA_964347555.1 uncultured Candidatus Bathyarchaeia archaeon
AAAATTCTGCAATGCCTTGAAGAAGATCTTCTAGTCTACTTATCATCTTGTCTGGATTGCCAGTATCTGCAGTTTCTTTTTCACCTGATCTTCTCAGAAGAACTGTTTTCATTCCAACCTGTTTGGCGCCTGAAATGTCATGAAATGGCGCATCACCCACAAAAACTACTTCTGAAGCGGACACTTGAAATGCTTCAAGAGCCTTTTGAAAGATCTTTGAACTTGGCTTGCGCCAGCCTATGTCTCCGGAAATTACTACGACATCAAAGAACTTGGATAAACGAAACTTCTTCAGTGCCTCTCTGATTGCTGGAGGATAGCCGAAATTGGAAACAAGACCAAGCTTGTACTTCTTCTTCAATTCTTGAAGAATCAAGGAAACGTTTTCTTCTGGTTTTAGTGATTCTATAAGGGGACGCATAAAAGCTTCAACTGAACCGATTACCTTGGAGTCTGTAGGAATAAGGTTAAACCCCAACTCTTTCAACACGCGGGAAATCCGAACAGCGAAGTTAACTTCTTTAAATGTGGAATCAGTTTCCCTGTAAAGTTGGTCTCTAACCCTAAAGTAAGTCTTCTTGAATTCTTCATAAGAAACTGCTATTCCATTTTCCACCAGATTTTGGTGAAGCGCAGTTAAAGAAGCTTCGTAGTCGAAATCTTCAAAGGAAACAAGCGTGTCACCAAAATCAAAAAGTATCGCCTTTGCTTTCACTTTACATGTTCTCCATTTTTCAGAGCTAGTTAGATTTTGCCGTGCGCCTTTTACGTCTTTTGCAGAAGTATATCTCCGCTTTCAGTTTCCTTCTTGACGTACTTGTCCTTCAGTCCTTTCTGAATCTGGTCCCAGAACTCTCTGTTCAAAACACAGCCCGGGTCTGGTGCAAGAATGTCTTTGAAGTAATTGTAGGCTCTAGCACGACACCCTCCACACGTGTAACGGAAATCGCAGCTTCTGCAGTTTTCAGCCAGCTTGTCCTTGTCTCTTATCTGCCACAGCAGCTTCGAATTTCGCCAGACATCTTCGAAGTTATCCTTGTAAAGGTTGCCAACTTTAACTGCTTCTTCATGAGGGAAAAAGACGCATGGAAACATGTCTCCATTGGGTTCAAGGGATATGTAAAAACGACCGGCTCCACATCCCCCAATGAAATCTGCTAGTCTCTGGAGTTGCCCTGGCAGCTTGGAATTGTAAAAGTGTGTGGGAACGACAACAGCATCGTTTTCACTGGAAACGCCTGTGGCTATGGCGCCGGCTTCACCGATCAGGGTTGGTTGAGCTTCAGTTTCCTGAGCTATGCGAGCGAATTGAGGGGCTGTAGAGAGCACATCAATTCCTGCAGTTTTCATCTTGTTCCAGCAAACCTTCAAGATGTCTTCCCTTTCCTCAGGCGTCAAGTCAGACTGGATGATGTCGACGCCTCTACCAGTTGGAACAAAATTGTAGAGCATGAACCAGTTTACACCCAGTTTTTCTGCAAATTCTATCATGCCAGGAATTTCCTTGTAGTTAAAACGAGTGGCTGTAGTAGCTATTTCCACGAACATGCCTTCCGCGACGCAGTTTTTTATTCCTTGAACAGTTTTTTGGAAGGTTCCTGGAACGCCTCTAAACTTGTCGTGGGTTTCAGGGTCGAGTCCGTCGAGGCTGATTTGAGCAAACTGTAAGCCTGCCTTCTTGAATTCCTTAACTTTTCTTCGGGAAGCAAAGACAACAGCGTTTGTAGCTACGGCAGTGTACATGCCTCGGTTATCTGAGCGTTGAATCAACTTTAGAATGTCAGGGCGTATAGTTGGTTCTCCGCCTGAAAAAGCTAAGATGAGCACTCCAGCATCTGCAAGGATGTCTATTCCCCTCAACGCTTCTTCCGTAGTTACCTCGTCTCGACCGGGCAAACCCGCGTTCTCATAGCAATGTACGCACCTTAAGTTACATGTTCTTGTGATGTTCCAAACAACCTGAAAGGGAGCGCCTGGAACGTAAGGATATCTAACACCGAACCAAGCAATTCCTTTTATCACGCTTAGAAGCCCCCGTCGCCAGTAAGGATCTTTAAATTTCTCTTTCAGTTGAGCTTCCGTTATTCCAAAGGCTCTGGCGGCGACGCTTAGAATCGGCGACAAGATTCTTCTCGAAAATCTGCATCTGAGGCAAGCGTCTTTTCTCACGCCAACGTAAAGTTGCAGGGCAACCTCAAGTCTGTTGCCCTTATCTTTAGTGCAATATTGAGAGAGGGCTTTTAAAACATTCCTAGTTAACGGATTGTCCGCAACTGTTTGGAAAGTTTGAAGCGTACTAACGGTGTCTGCCCTCTCTTCCATACGAAGCACTTTACCTAGGATGCCTCTAATTAACCGTTCGTTTATGAGCAGATAAATCTTATCAATACCAGTAGCCTAAGGTTCATACAACTCCCATTTCCACAGTTAAAATCTTGTACTCGAAATCTTGAATTTTTAGCTAGACTCTAATTGAAATAGAACTTACTTCCACAAGTTTATTATCACTCTGTTGATAATATAGAGGCGAAGCTAAAATCAGAGAGGAAGGGAGAAGGAAACATGAAAAAGAAGTTATTTGCACAAATTGCGATAGCATTGCTGCTAGCGAGCATCTTCAGCGTACTACCGGCTGCAACAACCCCAACAATGTTTTCAGAGGGAAAAATTAAAGCCACTCGACTTTATCTTCCTGAAGAAAACGTATTTCCGGCAGATGGAAACCCCGGTGGGACAAAGCCAAAATTGACTTTCAATTTAGATATGATTGATGTTGAGAACATTCTGGGAGACGGAGAGGGCATTTATGTGGCAGTAATTGACACAGGTCTCTTACCAAACTGGAGATATTATTTCCCCGAAGAGAAAATTGCAACGGAATGGGCAACCGCATTCTTCTGGGACGCACACTTTCGCACGATAGAGGTTCCAGAGTACTACGAACAGGCTCTAAGTGGGCACGGGACTCATGTAGCCAGTACAGTAATTGGCTACAATTACCATACGAGCGGAAAAGCAGTACATATCATGGATGGAGTTGCATCGAAAGCAAAGATTATTCCAATAAAAGTGCTCTGGTGGTTTGACGAATACGGCACCGCAGTTGGAACATGGGATGCAGTTGCATCAGGCATTGAATACGCGGCTTCGCTCGCAAAGAGCCATAACATAAAAGTGGTCATCAACCTGAGTCTTGGTGGCGGTTCTCCAGCCAAAGGAATAGAAATAGCTATAAACAAAGCCATCAGAGCCGGCGTCATAGTGGTAGCCTCGGCAGGAAATGCTGGAACTGACGGCATGGGTTGGCCAGGCGCATATCCACAAGTTGTCTCAGCTGCTTGGGCTGGCTGGACAGGACAATGGTTCGGGGGAATCGATCCTGTTACTGCTAATCCGATCTGGGATCCAGAGTGGCACAGAAATGATGTTCCAGAAGATCTTATGACCCCTGCGCCCTCAAGCGCCCGTTTTGGATTTAGAGGTGGAACCCAAGTCTACATGAGCTGGAGTAGTAGCCGAGAGCTTCCAGGTCAAGACCTTGACGTGGCTGCTCCTGGAAGCTGGGTGTTTGGCCCATACTGGACGCCCTTCTGGGGTCCTCTTCCAGCAGATCCAAGTGAAGCCTACGCATGGGTAAGCGGAACTAGTATGGCAGCTCCACATGTGGCTGGAACTGCTGCGCTGATGCTTGAGAAAAATCCGTCTTTGGACCAGTACGATATAGAAATGATCCTTGAATCCACGGCTGACCTTTCTCCTATCACGT
>CAYFZT010000072.1:0-7937 GCA_964347555.1 uncultured Candidatus Bathyarchaeia archaeon
CTATACCTTTTAGTCCACCCCTCGAACAATTCGTATTACCAAACGAAAAAACCATTATTAAAGCTGTGAAAGAGGTCTTGTAAACCGCTTCTTGCAGGGAGGAGAGGTTGTTTGGTAACAAAAGTTGTCATGCCAAGATTAAGCCTAACAATGAAAGAAGGAACGGTTGTCACATGGTTCAAGAAAGAAGGCGAAACCGTAAAAAAAGGAGATCCCCTAGTCGAAGTGCTCACAGAAAAAGTAACCTACGACATCGAGGCTCCAGCATCCGGAATATTGCGAAAAATCTTGGCGGTTGAAGGTGTTGATGTGCCGGTTGCTGGAACACTTGGCGTCATTGCAGCGCCCGAAGAGCCGCTTCCGGAATTCGAAGAAGCTGCTGGAGCTCCTTCTTTGGAAAGAATTGAAGAAGTTGCGCCTCTTCCAGAGAAAGAGATAGTGAAGAAGGCTGGAGAACGTGTGCTTGCTTCTCCAGCGGCTAAACGTCTTGCAAGAGAGTATGGCATCGAACTTTTAGAGATAACGGGTAGCGGTCCAGAAGGGCGAATTGTTGAAGCAGATGTTAACCGTTATCTTGAAGAGAAACTGGCTTTTGCACCTCGAGTACGTGAAGTCATTCCTCTTGCAGGCATTCGAAAGACAACTGCAGAGAGACTTTCATTGAGCGCACGAACTGCTCCCCACAGCACTGTAACTATGAAAGTGGATATGGCAAACGCGGTTAAGCTTCGAAAAGAGTGGCAAGTGTCCTATACGGACATTTTGGTGAAAGCAGTTGCCAGGGCTCTAGAAGAACACCGCATTCTAAACTCAACTTTAGAACGCGAGCAGATCAAAATTTACGAAGACATTACCATAGGAGTCGCGGTTGCCACTGAAAAAGGGTTAGTTGTCCCAGTGATACATAACGCCAACATGAAACCGCTAGCTCAAGTTGCCTCAACTCTTAAGGACCTTGTGGAAAAAGCAAGGGAAGGCAAGCTTTCAAAAGAAGATTTGACGGGTGGAACCTTTACTATCACAAACTTGGGCATGTACGAGGTTGAAGTGTTTATACCGATTATTAACCCGCCTGAAGCCGCAATTCTGGGCGTCGGAAGAGTTGTTGAAAAACCTGTCACAGTAGACAAGGAGGTAAAGATTAAACCAGTAATGTATCTAAGCCTCTCCTACGACCATCGAATAGTAGATGGTGCTCCTGCTGCACAGTTCCTTCAGAAAGTAAAGCAGATTTTGGAGAAAAGTAGCGAACTAGCTAGTCTCTTTTAGTGTTGAAAAGTTTCTTTCGCACATAAGAATTCAACCTTTTCGTCGCCGACGTTTCTGAACTGGTGTTCTTCATTTGAGGGAATAAATATGACACTTCCAGAAGTTACCTGCACTTCTTTGTTTCCTCCTTTAACTAGCGCTGTCCCTTTCAAAATGTAAACCTCATGTTCATGTGCATGTTTCTCTAGAGCAGTGTAGCCTTCAACCTCGATGGTGAACAGACGCAGTTGTATTCGTTTGACGCCAATACCTTTGTGCAGTAGATACTTGACTTTTACTCCTTTTGCGCCTTCCTTTTTAAGGTTGTACTCTCTCACTCTGTCAATGCTAGTAACATACATTAGAATCCCTATTTCACAACTTTTTGACTATACAGATATAAGTTCCGCTTCAACAAAGTTAATTAACCTCGAAAATAACAACATGAAAAGAACACGAGGAAACATGACATGCCAAAAGAATTCACGTACAGAGGACACACACTTGAAGGATTACAAGCCATGTCCATGGACGAGTTCATCCACTTGCTGCCTTCACGTCAACGCCGAAGCCTTCTAAGAGGTTTAACTCAAGAACAGAGAATCTTCCTAGAAAATGTTCGAAAAGTCAAGGAAGCCATGGAGCAAGGACAAAAACCAGTGGTAAAAACTCATGTTCGAGACATGGTTATCCTACCAGAGATGATCGGCCTCACGGTTCTGGTTCACAATGGAAAAGAATTCACGGCTGTGGAAATAACGCCTGAGATGCTTGGTCATTTCTTAGGCGAATTTGCTGTAACAAACAGACCAGTCAAGCATGGAACACCAGGCATCGGTGCCTCTCGTTCATCAATGTATGTGCCTTTGAAGTAGGCTTATGCACGGTAAGAAGGCTCAGAAGGCTTCTTTTTAATAGGTGGAATCTGAGGCAGGGGAATAGGCGGAGGAATGTTGAGAGTTCTAGCGATAAGTATGGATTCGAGAAAGGCTCTATTTGAAATTGATTGAACAATTATCGGCGGTGGCGGACGCTTCTCCTTATAGGCAGTTTGAATTTTTTTAAGTTCCTCCTTTGCCCCAGTTACATGGGCCTTTCCTTTAACGCTTATCTGCGCCACTGCTGGCGCATAATTGATAGTGAACACGTAGGGAACCTCCAGCAGCTTCTCACCTTTGCTTTCAATTCCAACAACATTTAGATTGGTTCCCACCTTAACCGGAGGGATGGGCTTTTCAATATCCCAGAAGCGCTCTGCAGAAAGTTGATGCACAAACACGTTTACTCGAATCATTCTGAAATCCTCTTCGATGGATAATAAGAATGTGTCGGATTTAAGTGTAAGCTACTCATTCGCTTGTTTCAGCTGGCTTATACCTTGTGAAGCCGCAATGCCCGCAGGTGTAGCGGTTGCCGTGGTTTGCCATAAAGTATCCTGGACCACAGCGTTCACAGAAGGGAAGCATCCTTTTGATTTTGCCCTCTTCAATCTTATAATTTGCATAAACGCCTTTGCTTTTCTTCTTTTTCTTGACCTTCACGGGCTTTACTTTTTTAGGCTTTACCTCTTCAACAGGCTCTTCTTCAGGCTCTTCCGCAGGTTGCTCTTCAGCAGATTCCTCTTCAACGACTTTCTTTGCCTTCTTAGCGGTTTTACTCATCTACTCAGTTCTCCCTTTCTTTAGGTTGTCCATTGTCCTCTTTGGCTTTCTCAGCCTTCTCTGCCTTTTGGACTTTTTCAGTTTCTTTGGCTTTTTCAGCGGTTTTTTCTGGTTTTTCTGGTTTCTGCGGTTCTTTCGGTTTCTCTGGTTCCTCTGCTTTCTCTTTAGGAGTGTTCCTTTCAATAACATGTTTTGGCTCCACAAGAACAGCTTGCTCAGCTGTATCGTAAGCGGTAGCTTCTCCTAAAGCAACCATCTTCCCCGTTTTTGTCTCCATTTTTCTTACATATACCTGCTCAAGCTTTGTTTTAAGCATCTCTGCGAGTTTTGTTCTGATTCTTAATCGGGAAGGCGTTCCTCCCATTTGCTCGTGCTTCACTTGGAAGACCACTTCTTTTCTTTTGAGCAGCGGATTATAGTTTTGAGCTATAATTTTAACTTCCATAGATATACTTCCACGGATTGCTGATTTGATAGATACCCTCTTACTTTAGTCTTTCGTAGTTGGCTTCATGGCTTCCGTTATGAGCCGAATTCTTCGCCGTTTCTGCTGAGTGACCTTGACAGCCACAATTCCTTCGTAAGGTTGACCGTAAACAACAAGCGCATTTAAGGGCGCATGGAGCAAGGCTACCAGTGTGAGAAGGTCTTCTTCGCCGTCAACAACAATTTGAACAGGACCTTTCTGCTTCAGCGCCTCTTTCACAGAAAGCCACGCCTCCTCGGTTATGGTTCCTGGAGGATTTCTAACATGCATTTTCTGGTTTACCCTCAACACAACTGGCTTTTTCGGCTGTCTCATAACTCGATTATCCACAATTGCGAGATTTGTTGCAATGCCATATTTTGCCATGTTCTCAGAGACCACATCGCCAACTGAAATAATCATCGATGGTTTCTCTTTACTAATGAGAATTTTCAGTTTTTTCATGGTTTCTTCAGGAGACCCTTTTATCAGCTTTCCAAGTGGGGATTTGAGTTCTCTGCGCAGTTTTGAAGGAAGAACAAGGGTTTCTATAGTGAAAGGCGTTTTTCCTCCTCCCTGAAAGGTTATGTAAGTAAAGGCTGTAAGAAATTGTTATCTAACTCGCAGAGCGTATCGCCCTTTCTTATTTATTTTCATGACCTTTGCTACAGTTGATCCCTCAGGGTCAAAAATTATAACAAGTCCAGAGAAATCATCGCTTAAGCTTGAGGTTTTGCATTCGGGGCAGGTTGATCCTGTTGTTATCGTTTGGCAATCGCGGCAAGCTTTTTCACTCAAGTTTCCTTTCTCCTAAGTTTTCGCTTGTTTTGCAGCGGATTCAACAGGCTTTTCTGATTTTTTAGTTTTCTCTGCTTCTGCGCTTCTCAACTTTTCTAATTCTTTGCTTATCCACTCCAGCTTTCCAAGGAAGGGTTGCCTTGCAGTCACGCCGACTTTGCCTGAGCTTCCTCCTCTTCCAAGCGAGACTGCAGTTATGCGTACTCTAACCTGATCTCCTGTAGAGAGTTTTCTTCTGGTTTCTCTGCCCAAGAGTACTCCTTGTTTTTCATCATAAGATATGTAATCGTCCATGAGTTGAGATACATGCAATAAGGCATCTATTGGACCCACACGAACAAAGGCTCCAAAATCGGCGATTTCAACCACTTCACCTTCAACAATCTCTTGAATTTCTGGAAGAAACGTGAGAAGCGAAAACAGGACTTTATGATAGGTTGCACCGTCGCCTGGGATGATTTTTCCCACAGGGTTAACTTGGATTTCTGTCACGGCGATAACATAGCCGAGCTCCTCGTCAACCATGCCGTCGTATTTCATTCCTAATTGTTCATAGCCCACGTCTTCGATGGGTTCACCAAACTTTTCAGGAGGAATACGAATTGTGTCCTCTAACGTGACAAGTTTGAACATAAATGTTCCTCAAACACAACTTTCTTCTCCAAGGAGTTCTTTCTGACATAAATTACGCGTAAATATTAGGCTTTCGGAGAGCATACATAGTTAAAAAGCACCCTCTAATGCTAACCGCGTCTTTTCCCTTAGGAAAATCACTGGGATTCTCTTACTCCGAAGTCTTTTTCTCAATTTTCGGTCGTTTGTTGCTACTGGGCATTTCCATTCTTGTGCCATTCGCACGATGACATCATCGGGAGTTTCATCTTCCCTTTGTTTAACTTGGGCGATGCGACACTTTTGGGCTAATCTGAGGGCTAGGGAAGCCTGTTTCCGCACTTTTGGAGAACCCTCCTTTGCAATTGCAAGAAGTTCTTGATGCGTTACAGAGAGCAGAACAGGGTCAAATTTGCGATTTAAAAGATTCATGAGCTCTTCAAATATGTCTATTTGGAATTGTGAGGGAAGAAATAGGAAATTGGAATCAATGATAATCTTCATAGCCAATCTTTTCAACAGGTTGAGGTTGTTTCATTTCAGTTTTCCGTAGCCGATTAGACGCCACCTTCCAGTAAGCTTTCTGCTTAAAGCTGCTCTCGTTCCCTTTTCAGCACATATTGGACGCCCAAGTTTAAGTGTCACGAGGTCTCCCTTTACGGAAACTACACTTCCAGCCGTAATGCTTGTTCCTATGTCTAGAAGAAGGTTCTCGCCTGTACGTACGTTTTCCACTTCAGTCAGCTCTTTGGTTCCAACTGCACGTTCAAAAAGATGTGTTTCCAATGTTAACTCAGAAAGGGTTGGGGGAAGCATGCCTGGCTTGCCTACGAGGTTTCCTATGAGCCCGTCAGCCTTTGTTAAAGATGGGTCAAGGAGAGTGCCGATTCCCACTAAACCTCCGCACTGAGCCTCTTTAGTCTCTCTTCCACCAGCATGCAGAGTTGTGATTTCGGTTGAGAGAGGCTCATAAGATGCTCGCCCCTGTTTCGTTGTATGAATTCCAGGGCGAATCTCAATTTCATCCTTTACATTAAATTTCCCTTGAAGAATTGTGCCGCCGATTACGCCTCCAACAAGCTTCTCAGCCGGGGTTCCCGGCTTATTTACGTCGAATGAACGTACAATATGCATCTTAGAAGGCTTTGTTGGGTCACGTTTTGGCGTGGGAATAAACTCCTCTAAAGCTTGGATAAGGGCGTCAACGTTTACGCAATGTTGAGCAGAAACTGGAATTATAGGCGCTTTTTCTGCAATAGAGCCGCTCACAAATTTCAATATTTCCTTATAGCTCTCCAGTGCGCGCGCTTCATCTACAAGGTCAATTTTGTTCTGGACAATAACAAGCTTGTCTATTCCAACAATTTGGATGGCAGCCAAATGCTCTCTGGTTTGAGGCTGGGGGCAAGGCTCGTCTGCTGCTATGACCAGCAGGGCTCCATCCATAACTGCTGCGCCGGAAAGCATAGTTGCCATAAGTGCTTCGTGACCAGGTGCATCAACAAAACTTACAGCTCGAACGAATTCAGTTGGCGAGCCGCACTGAGAACATTTTGTTTCGGTAGTGTAACATTTCGGAGGTTCACACTTGGAACACTTAAAGATAGCAGTGTCAGCGTAACCAAGCTTGATGGTGATGCCTCGTCTTAGCTCTTCACTGTGTCGTGCTGCCCAAATGCCTGTTAGAGCTTGAACTAACGTGGTTTTTCCATGGTCCACGTGCCCAATTGTTCCAATGTTTATTTCTGGTTGACGGGGTATAGTTACACTTTTTTTAGGTGTGGTTGCCATGTTGTGTTTCGCTCTTTTTCTGGAGACCATTATGGGATGGTCGTGGTAAAAAAGGTTTTGCGGAGTACATGCTAAGTCTATTCACCACTGTGAGTGGTTAAAAAGGACAAATTTTGCGCGCGCACCGAGGAGCTGCCGACATTCCCAAAATGCACACGCGCTATTCTTGTTGGTGACTGTGGCGGTTTGCTGTAAGGTTGCTACATGCGCGCCCTTCCTCAGATACACTTAATAGTTAGCTCGAAGAAGAGCAGATTTCAGTTGAATGGAAATTAGGAGAAATGGGATTGAAGGGAAGTCGAACTGAGAAGAACCTACTAGCAGCATTTGCTGGTGAATCTCAAGCTAGGACTAGATACACTTTTTTCGCTAGCATGGCCAAGAAGGAAGGGTATGAGCAGATATCTTCCGTTTTCCAAGAGACAGCGGATAACGAAAAGGAGCATGGTGAACTGTTTTTTAAGCTGCTGAAAGGCGGAATGGTTGAGATAACGGCCTCTTACCCTGCAGGAGTTATTGGAACAACGGCGGAAAACCTGAAGGAAGCGGCAGAAGGTGAAAAACTGGAGTGGGGAAAACTCTACCCCAACTTTGCTGAGGTAGCAGAGGAAGAGGGTTTCAAAGAGGCGGCCATAACTTTCCGCATGATTGCTAAAGTAGAGAATTATCATGAACGTAGATACCGGAAACTGTTAGCCAACGTGGAGCAAGGCAGAGTTTTCAGAAAAGATAAACCTATCAAATGGAAGTGTAGAAACTGTGGTTATGTCCATGATGGAGTTGATGCACCTGTCAGATGCCCTGTCTGCGACCACTCAAGAAGTTACTTTGAAGTTTGGTGCGAGAACTACTGAAACTGTCCACTCCAGCTGCGTGCGTTCTAAGTTTGACGAACCACAGTCAACCAAGATAGCACAGAGAGCTGAGTGAAATAGAAGAATGTTTCACGCGCCCGCCGTCTCACCTCCTTCCAATTGAAATTGGATCAGTAGTCTCTTCTTCGTCTTCGAAGATGAATACTTCATCTATTGTTGTTTTCAGAACTCTGGCTACGTCATGAGCTAGCTTTAATGAAGGATTGTATTTTCCCTTCTCGAGGTAGAGTATGGTTTCTCTCCTCACACCAACCTTCTTCGCAAGGTCCTCCTGTGTTAGATCATATCTCGCTCTGAATTCCTTGATTCTGGTTTTAAATGCCATCATGAGTCGCCTTTTCGGTTGAAGTACAGCCGTAATCCAAAGAATGCCAGACTTTGCACCAAGATTGATATTATCAATGCATATCCTGCATCGAGAAGAGGCGAACCCACGAATTCTCGATTGATAAGATTTGCAGCCATAAGTGCAATCATGAAATACGA
>CAYFZT010000073.1:0-7918 GCA_964347555.1 uncultured Candidatus Bathyarchaeia archaeon
TATCTTGGTTGAGACTTGGCTAGAATGGTTTAGGATACCAGCCTGGGGCGCTGGAAATGGCGCGTAGTTGCGTGTCATCGGTATGGTCCGGGGTTCAAATCCCCGCGACCCCACCAAAGTTTTTCGTTGAATTCTTAATGTTGTGACTGAAGCCAGTGGGGTTTTCCAACGAGATACTTAGTGAAGAAACTTGCGAATTCTTCGTTTACCCTATACGGTTCAAGTATCTCCTCATTTGTCAGGATTTGGAAATTCTGGACGATTGTTCTTGCGATTAGGTTAGCTACTCCTGCTTGTCTTCCACCATTTTTCAGTGTTTCAGCTAGTAGCTCTGTGATATCTGTGTATTTTCGTTTGGTTTCAACTATCCAGCGTCCTTCTTCAACGTGAGGTCCTGAAATTGTTTTCGGCGATCTAACATGTTTTTGCAGGAATTTTTCACAATCGGCTCTCTTCTCGATTGGAGGTCCCAAATGCTTCTTCATAGATGGGAGAAAGCGATGTTCTACTTCGAATAGGAAGATGTTAAAGTCTTGTTCGTTGCTCCAAACATCCTCATTAATGATATGGAAGTCGTATTGTTGCAGCATCTTACGTAGCGACCTTTGCGATTTGTAGAGTTGTCCCCACAAAACGTCTGGAACTGCTTTGACTTTTCCGAATTTTACGAAGGCTAGAGTGGAGCCACGAGTTTTCAAGGCGTCCGCTATCTTTCTCGGCTTGAAGCTTTGTATTTTCGGTGGATAAAAATAGTTCTCGCTTGGTCTTTGGAAGAACATTCTTGAAGCAGTTATAAATTCGTCTAGGCGTTTTCTTCTCAAGGCAGAAGCTACATTTCTTCCTCTGTCAACGGGATCAACTACAATTAAAGGTTCTTCAAAGATCTTTTTGGCTTCTGGTTCTCTTCCTTTGTAATAGCCTTGGTAATCAACGAGTTTGCGTTCCTTCCACTCTGAGCATGACTTTAAAACTTCCCAAAATGATTTACAATGTAAAGCGAGCAGTTCGCAAAGGTATCCGCTGAAACCACCGACTTTTATTTCTGCCCCATAGGAACCTATACCCTTCATAAACTTCTTCAGAAGGCGAACTTCTCCTCGAAGATTCTCGTTAAGCCGAGAATTCACGTAGTCAGTGTGAAAAGGCGTTCTGTCAGTGGCGCTGATCCACTCACCTTTTTCAACTCGATAACACGGAACGATATTTATCCTAATCGAGTTAACGACGGCTTCAAGGTAGGGATGCTCAGCGAAACGTTCAATCTGCTTAAAGCCTTTTGTGGCTTCTTTCGCAATTTTCAGGGAGACCGTGTTAAAGGTTTTTCGAGCCATATTCGTCGGCATCTGCATGAAGATGTCTATGTCTGGTTCTTTGCTGAGCCAGGTGTCTTTTGCAACTGAGCCTTCTATCCGCACCTTTGCGTCTACTCTTGCCTTCTTAGCAGCTTTAGCAACTTTTTCTTTCAGCTCTTGGGCTAATTTGAGAACTTGGATTCTTTCTTTACGGTTTGGAGTAACCTTCTTAAGAACAGATGAACAGACGCTTTCTAAAGTTGAAGTCATGCAAGTCACGCGTCTTTCAGCGGCAAACTTCTCTTATCGTTGAGTAGATTGGACCTTTTGGGGTTAAAACGCTTTTTTTCAATCGCAGACACTTTGCTTTAATAGTGCCGAACTCGTAGTTAACTGAATCTTTTAGAAATCGGACGAGTTCAGATTTGTTTCGTCCCGATTTTACACGGGCAATTGTGAGGTGTGGACTGAAGCCTTTAGGATCAGGTTTAAAGCCGAGTGCACGCAGTTTGGGCTCCAATTGTTCAAATATGTTACTCAGTTGCTCTGCTCCCTCTTTTATTCCAGCCCAAATCACTCTAGGATATTGTATCTTAGGAAAGACGCCTATGCCTCGAATCTCCACATTAATAGGTGAAAAAGAAACTGTTTGCATAGCTTCATAGATTGAATCTACTGCAGGCGAAGTTATGTTACCCAGAAAACGCATGGTTATGTGAATATTCTCGGGTTTAACCACCTTCAGATCCGCAGCAGTCGCAATCAGAATCTGTTGAGCCTTGTAAAATCGTCTCAGTATCTGTTCATCTTCAATGTCAAACGCGATGAAACTTCTAATTCTTTCCGACATGTGAATGCTCCTTTTGTTAGTTCTTCAGCAATAACAATCATAAGTATTTTTAGATTCATATGAAAATCTACGGATACTTATGCTTGTCATTTGCGCTTTCGGTAGATTTTATGCTTCTCTTTCCGTCACATATTCAATGCTAGCTTAGATTAACTTCTTGTCTTCTTTAAAATTTTGGGCAAACCTTACGCGGAACTCATCACGAAAAAAAATTTAAGATTTTTCTACGCTGCGAAACGTATGGAAATTGTTAACTCCAAAGTTTGAAAATCCAGATTATTGCGTTAAAAGTCCAAAGTGAGCCTTTTTAAGCTGAATCCTAGAAATGCTACTAGGGAGGTCACCGAAATCTACAAAGCTGAGATAGGTGGGTGAATCCCGCCTTTTGTTTTGATGCTAGCCACTAAATCTTTGAGATTCTGAATGTATTCTTTGTGATCATAGAGCCATGACCCATTTTTGAAATTTTTGTAGGGAATTGTTTGACGCTTAGCCTTTCTTAGGTCGAGAATTACATAGTCGTAACTAAGTAGCCAGCCTTGTCTTATCAATTTAGACAACGCGTCCATGAAATTTCTAAATTCAACTCTTGGTAAATAAATGTCCACTATGAGAGAATATTCTTTTACAATCTTGCCTAGTCCGCCAACAAAGGGCTTATCCAGTAACGAGACCGCAAATTTGGCGCACTTTTCAATACTGTCAAATCGCAATGTAAAAACAAACATGTCAGAGGCAGACATGTCAAAATGGAAAGTTAAAACCTCAAAGCCCTCAAGTAAATTTCGTTCCAAAATATGCTTTCGATAGTGGTATTCAACAACCTGATGGGACACCTCGAGAACCCTTGCGAGTTCATTTAGACTGATTCTAGGGTTTTTTTCCAATTCTTTCAACACAAACACATCTAATTCGTCTCCTTTAATAGGATAATCTTCAGGATCGATTAATGTATGAGGTAGCCGCATATTTTGCAATGGAATCTCTTCAACCCACTTATCCCAAGAAAAACTCCACGTTTTCGACTTTTCATTAAACCACTTAGTCTTCGAGTTTACACCCTGAAAGCACGTTGACCAGAAGGTTTGAACATTTCGGGCAACTCCCATTTTTTCTAATGCATCAATGAAATGCAAAAAATCTTCAGAATCGTTAGAGATTTTCTAGATATGTTGATCCTAATGGAACTTAGAAAACGTCCTATAAGCGGCTATGATTTTATCACCTTCGTTAACAATAAGTTTCGCATATTGATGAGTTCTGGCACTGTTTACTCTAATCTGTACTATTTAGAGAGAAACGGACTAATCAAAGGCGAGTGGACTCGAAAGAAAAGGGTCTATAAGTTGACCGAGCGAGGAGAAGAAACCGTTAAGGCGTTCTTAAATGCGAAAGACAAAATTCTAGGAATAATTCTGAATCTATTCGTTGGCTAATTAGGAGGCTTCTAAGTCTCTTCTGAAACTGCAACTTTTTCTACACTTTCGAACCATGGGATTTTAGGCTCAGCAGAAAGCTCCTCTAGTATCTCTTTCTCAATCTCCCCATTTGCCTCTTCAGCGCTTTGTTCAACCAAAGCGAATAACAATAACAGCTTTCTTACCCAATTCTACTTCTCCAATCCCAAAGTAAACTATATTCATTCTTGGTATAAAATACATCGGTGTGGAGACTGAAAGTGCAATAGGAATGAATTGAGTAAGCTATTAACAAATCAGAGACCCCATCAAAGGATATAATTGCTTCCGTGCCCTACTCAATAACCAGTAGCTCAAAAGTTGCGACATAAAAAAGGGAGTTTTGCGGGGACACCTCGCTCTCCACAAGTATTTTTAGAATCTTGGTCTCTAGAATCTTCAAAAAAGGGCGTATCACAATGAAAGCTGTTGTTGCCGTTGCGGGCATGCCTGGCGCTGGAAAAGCCACATTCCACGAGATAGCCAAAAGTAAAGGCTTTACAGTCGTAGTTATGGGAGACGAAATCAGAGAGGAAACCAAGCGAAGAGGGCTTAAACCCACTCCAGAAAACATTGGAAAAATAATGTTTAAACTAAGAAAAGAAGAGGGACCAGCAGTTGTGGCAAAGAGATGCATTCCGAAAATTGATAGTGCTAAGGGAAAAATTGTTTTTGTGGACGGTCTTCGAAGTCGCCATGAAGTGGAAGAATTCAAAAGTCATTTTCCAAATTTTGTCCTCATCGCTGTTCATTCTTCACCTGAAACTCGGTTTCAACGTCTTTTTCGAAGAAGGCGGAGTGACGACCCTGAAGGCTGGGAAGCTTTTTTGAAGCGTGAAAGAAGAGAGTTGCAAGTTGGCCTAGGCGACACTGTTGCAATGGCGGATTTTATGATTGTGAACGAAGGAACTAAAGAAGAGTTTAAGAGGAAGATTCATGAAGTTTTGGAGGCTGTGTTGGGAAAATGGATGAGATAGATGTTCGAGTAAGGGTAGATGTTAATCTTACTGAAGACTTAGAAAAGGTAAAGCGTGCAGTGGAGAACATGTTCAGCGATGCAGAGTTCGAGGTTAAGCCAGGTGCAAGAGGAAACATACTCTTTGCTAAGACAGAAGGGAGACAAGGACTAACCAAACTTTATAATCTGCTCCGTAGGGAACGAATTCGCGACGCCGCCCGCGGAGTGCTCTTCAAAGGGCTAAAAGAGAATGCTATTACATTTTATCTAAACAAGCAAGTAGCCTACGCAGGACACGTTTCGTTCTGCCAGCCAGTCGCAGAATCTCCCCTTGGACCAATAAAGGTTCAGGTAACAAGTAACAATCCGAAAGAGCTTATTGAGTGGCTAGCGCCAAGAACAACGTGACGAGGAGTATGTTTCGATGAAAATTCTCGTTTTGGGCGGCGCAGGCGCCATTGGAACGGTGACTGCTAGAGACCTCGCCGAAAGCCCAGACGTTTCAAAAGTCATTATCGGCGACGTTTCCGTTGAAAAGGCTAGACAGCTCAAGAGGATCATAGGAAGTAAAAAAGTTTCAGTTAAGCCAGTGAATGTCTCAGATATTGCAGGTTTAGTTGAAGCAATGAAAGAGGCAGATGCGGTTGCTAATGCCACACCGTATCATCTTAACATTCAGATAATGAAGGCAGCCATGAAGGCATGTAAGAATCTCACAGATCTCGGTGGAGTTTACTACACGACTCTAAAACAAATGGAACTCAACGAGAAAGCGAAGGAGGCTGGTATCACTGTTGTGTTAGGCTGCGGGTTAGCACCTGGAATCACTGACATACTTGCTAAGTATGGAGCCGACAAACTAGACGCTGTAGATGAGGTACATATAAAATATGGCGAAGTTAACCTCACACCAGCCAAGTACAAGTGGAGTTTTCGAACAGTCCTAGAGGAGTATGTAACTGGACCTGTTATCTACCAAAACAGCAGATACAGGAAACTGCCGCCTTTCTCTGGAAAACAGATTGTAAAGTTTCCTGAACCCATCGGGGAAAGAACCTGCTGTTACGGCTTATATTCTGGAGTAGCAACCCTCCCGCGCACGATTGAAAAAGGAGTAAAAGCCGTGGATTGCCTCATGGTACACAGAGAAGAAGACGAGCAGAGAATTAAAGTGTTAAACGAAATGGGACTCACGAGCAATGAACCCGTCCAGTTTAAAGGCGCAAAAATTTCTCCACGCGAATTTCTCATCAGATGCGCTCCACCTCCAGACGCCCAAGCCAAGGATGTTGCTGGAGCCATAGTTGAGGTGCTTGGCGAGAAAGACGGAGAGAAAAAAAGATGTGTCTATAGTCTTGCCTATCCCTATCATGAAAAGTACGGAGCAAGTGCCCTTGCCTATTTAACAGGAGTCCCACTGTCCATTGCTAGTCAAATGTTAGCTAGGGGAAAAATCTCTGAGCTAGGAGTGTTGCCACCCGAAGTAGCGGTTAGACCCAAACCATTCTTTGCTGAGTTGACAAAACGAGGCATCAAAATCAATGAGACAATAGAAACAACCCATACACTTTAAGCCTGGCTAAACATGTCAAAGATAAAAATCGGCTTGTCAATGCTCTTTTGTCTAAGTGACCCGTTCACCTCACTTCTGAAACGACTAGAAAACATCGATGTACATTACGTAGAACTTCTCGACGAGGGACTCCACACACTCGATGACAATCGAGTCAGAAAATTACGGGAAGTAGCTGAAGCACACAACATTGAATTTATGGTTCACTCACCCTTCGCTGACATCAATATAGCCACACCCAGCTCAGTCTTACAGAGAACAATCATGAAGCGACTGGAAAAATCCATGCTTCATGCCAGCCAGCTTCAAAGTCAACTTTGGATATTTCATCCAGGACTAAAAACGGCTGTGACTGAGTTCTACCCAGGTTCTGATTGGCAATTGAACATGGACTCCGTAAGGAAACTGCAGGAAATTGCCCAAAGACTTGAAGTAGAGATAGCAATCGAGAATGTTCCAGAGCCCTTTCCGTTTGTACTGAAAAGTGTAGAAGATTTTTCGCGCTTCTATAATGAGTTGAACGACGATTTGAGCTTGGTGTTAGACGTGGGACATGCCAACTTAAATCAGCAAATTCAAGCTTTCATTACTACGTTCTCGGACAAAATTGTCCATATACACGCAAGTGACAACAAAGGAAACTACGATGCTCATCTGGGAATAGGAGAGGGAACCGTAAACTGGACAGATGTTGCCAGGACTCTCAAGAGCATAAACTACAGCGGAGCAGTGATGCTTGAATCGGTAAAGCATGTTGAAGAAAGCCTACAGAGACTTCACAAAATCTTTCTTCAACCTTAGGAATCTTTTAAGGGAAGGTTTACTTTCATAAAGTCTTCAGCTATGTCGGTTTTAGGAAAAATCTTTCTCGCTTCCTCAAGCAAAACTTCAGGGTTCTTGTATCTCGCGCTAATGTGCGTTAATATCAACAAATTGACTCTAGCCTTGTTGGCAATTTCCGCTGCTTGGCTGGCTGTGGAGTGACCGTCTTCATTGGCTCTTTCTGTCAATTCATCGTCGAAGGTTCCGTCGTGGATAAGCAAATCCGCATTCTGAGCCAGTTCTACAATTTTTTCGGTGGGTCTCGTGTCTCCAGAATAAACAACCTTTCTTCCTCGACGTGGAGGTCCTAAGACTTCTTTTGACTTAACCACTCGACCATTTGGAAGCTTTATTGCAGAGCCTTGTTGGAGCTTAGACCATAATGGGCCTTCTGGAATACCCAGCGCCTTTGCTTTTTTTGGGTTAAATTTTCCTGGTCGAGGCTTTTCAATCAAGGCGTAGGCTAGGCTGGGGACTACATGGTCAGCCCATACGGTGAGTATTTCGTATTCTTTTTCTTTACACAGAACGGAGTTCTTTATATCTGAAACTTCAAGTTGGAAAGTTAGACTGAACTGGACTGTTTGCTGAATAGCGTTCACAAAGGCTTCTGTTCCTGGGGGTCCGTAGATTTCCAGTTTGCGTTCTCTGTCCAAAAGTGACATTGTTTGAAGCAGTCCGGGAAGTCCAAGAAGGTGATCTCCATGCAGATGGGTTACGAAAATCTTTGTTTTCCGATGGAAGCCCACACCAGCTTGAATCATCTGCCGTTGGACGCCTTCGCCGCAATCGAAGACCAGAAGCTCATCTTTTCTTTGCACCACTATCGCGGGAAGACTTCTTTTCGGTGTCGGTACGCTTCCTGCTGTTCCAAGAAAGATGACGCACAAACTCATCTTTAACTCCTCTGGAAAACTGCGATTTCTCGGGTTAGGCTGCGATGTACATAAACAAAATGGGATTCCA
>CAYFZT010000074.1:0-7495 GCA_964347555.1 uncultured Candidatus Bathyarchaeia archaeon
AGCACGGGTCATCGCAACGTAAAACAGCCTACGTTCCTCTTCCTTCCGCGCGCGCGGGAGACATCTCCACTACATATGCAAAGTGTAATTTTTTTCACGGCAACCCACGCCATAAGCTTTAGCTGAACATCGTTCTCCTTAAATAGTCCAATCAACAATCTTTAGCAACGGAGAATTCCGCATGGAGCTTTCAGAGCAAAGACTTGCTGCCTCACTAATCCTGCTTTTGGGCATAACTTTCCTCGCAATTGGACTCTACTCTGGACAGTTGAACACTGTTTCAGAACTTGTGAAGAAGATTTTCGAACCTTCAGTTGCGGGTCTGCCTTAACTGGAAAAACCAGTTTCACAATCTGAGCAATGTCTTATAAAGTTTTATCGAAGATTATTATTCTTCATAGTTCGCTGACAAATAGAAAATGGGAAGTTTGTTAAAGATGAGCGAAGAAAAACCGAACCCCTTAGACGTAGCGCGACAACAGTTGAAAACAACTGCTGAAAGATTACAGCTAGATGAAGGAATCCATGATATTCTCAGGTATCCGAAAAGGTCTCTGACTGTTTCAATTCCAGTCAAAATGGACAATGGGCAAGTACAAGTTTTTCTGGGATGTAGAGTGCAACACAACGATGCACGAGGACCCTTTAAAGGCGGAGTTCGATATCACCCCGACGTAACTTTAGACGAAATCACAGCCCTAGCCATGTGGATGACCTGGAAATGCGCCATAGTTGACATCCCCTACGGCGGAGCTAAGGGAGGAGTATGCTGTAATCCCAAACAGATGTCGCCCAGAGAACTGGAGCATCTAACACGGAGATACGCAACAATGATTCTAGATTTAATCGGTCCCCACAGAGACGTGCCTGCACCAGACGTCTACACAGACGAGCAGACAATGGCTTGGATCATGGACACATACAGCCAATTCAAAGGATACAGAGTTCCCGAAGCCGTAACGGGCAAGCCACCTATCGTCGGCGGCTTCAAGCAAAGAGAAGATGCAACCTCGCGAGGTGTAATGTTTTGCATACGAGAAGCCACAAAACGATTAGGAACCCGAATGAAAAACTCCCTAGTTGCCGTCCAGGGATTCGGAAGCGTCGGATGGAACGCCGCTAGAATACTCCACGATGAAGGATGCAGAATCGTGGCTGTAAGCGATTCAAAGGGAGGAATCTACAACCCGAAAGGCATCAACCCTGTCAAAGTTTTTGATCACAAAACAGAAAAAGGTTCAGTCATAGGCTATGTAGGTTCAAAACAGATAACGCACCAAGAGCTGATTGAGCTGCAATGTGACATACTCGTTCCAGCGGCTTTAGAAAACCAGATAACAAGGAAAAACGCGCCTAACGTTAAGGCTAAAATTGTTGCTGAAGCCGCAAACGGTCCGACAACACCAGAAGCCCACGAAATTCTTCACGAAAAGGGAATCTTCGTTATTCCAGACATTCTCGCCAACTCTGGAGGAGTCACATCCAGCTATTTCGAATGGGTGCAAAACCTAACAAGAGAACGCTGGGCAGAGAAAGAAGTGAATGAAAAACAAGAAACGCTTATGGTGAAAGCCTTCAACGACGTCTACAATCTAGCAAGGAAGCAGAAGTCAGACATGAGAACCGCTGCCCTAATGCATGGCGTGGGACGAGTGGCAGAAGCCATAAAAACGCTGGGAGTATGGCCATAACTATTTCTGCAGGAGAAGAAACATCATGCCTCCTCTAATTTCGAACAGTAAAGCGGAAAAGGAAGGAATCGTTCACGCCGCAAAATTGATGCTCGTATCAGCTCGAACAGCTCCGAAAAGCGGTGGCGTAGACGACATTCTCGCTGCCATTGCCTCTGAAGCTGAAAAGAAACAACTGGTTACTGAGATGGAGAAGATGGCAGATGAAAGAAATATTGGAAGATTTAAGCGAGACGCAAAAAACGTTGAAGATTCAGAACTGGTAGTTCTCATCGGCGTGAGAGGAAACAAAAAGTTTGGATTAAACTGCGGCGCTTGCGGCTACGCCAATTGCGAAGAATTTGAAAAGGCTGGAGAAAGAAAGGGTCAAGATTTTGTTGGACCTACATGTCTTTACAAATCTCTCGATCTAGGCATAGCCTTAGGTTCAGCGGCAAAAACTGCAAGCATGCTCAATGTCGACAATCGAATAATGTACCGCATCGGAACTGCTGCAAGGAGACTTGGTATGCTTCCAGAGGCAACAATTATCATGGGAATCCCGCTCTCAGCGAAGGGTAAAAACATCTATTTTGACAGGTAGTTGACAGCAAAAGCGCAGAGAAACCTATTTAAGCAAGGCAAACCAAGAAGCGTTTTCTTTCCTAAAAAGTAAAGAAGGAAGAAGTATGGCTTCAAAAAAATTGTTGGATCTTCTAAACAAAGGAATAGCACGAGAACTACAGGTGTCCATTCAATACATGTGGCAGCACGTCTTGGTTAAAGGTGTTAAGGGTGCCGCAGTTGAGGACATCTTTAAGAAGATAGCTATCACGGAGATGAAGCACGCGGAAGAAATTGCGGAAAGGCTGGCGTATTTGGGCGGAACACCAACAACAAAACCCGATCCCATCTTCGTCGGTTTAGATCTTGAAGAGATGCTTCGAATGGACGTAAAAGCTGAGGAAGAGGCAATTGAACTTTACGGACGAACCATCAAAGCCGCGAAAGATGACGGTGATACTACGACCAAGAGACTCTTCGAAGAGATACTTGCAGAAGAAGAGAAACATCACGACACGTTCTCAAGACTCCTAGTGGGACTAATCACGATTTCTCAGCCAGAACTACTATAAGTCGCGTGTAAACGTCTACTCTCCACTGAGATTACGTTGAATAGAGGTCAAAATATAAGTAAGCATTTTTATAAGTAGAGAAGCTGAATTATGCGGTTGAATCGAAAAGGACAGTTATTGCCATGTCTTTCACGCCGATTCAGAAAATCTTCACAGGACAGTGTGAAGGCAAAAATGTGGCTCTTCAAGGCTGGGTATACAGGAAAAGAGAGACCAAAAAAACAATCTTTCTCGTAATTCGTGACGGCTCAGGTGTTATTCAATGCACTGTTAAAAGAGAAAATCCAAGCTGGGAAGAGGCATCAAAAGTTACAATTGAATCTTCTGTCACGCTCAGTGGAACTGTCAATAGAGACAAACGAGCACCTGGAGGCTTTGAAGTTGCTGCGGACAGTTTAAAGATAATTGGGCTAGCTGAAGTATTTCCCATAACTAGGGACAAAAGCAAAGAGTTTTTAAGAGATGTCCGTCACCTGTGGCTGCGCAGCCGAAAGATGAACACAATTTTGAAAGTTAGAAGCGAAGTGTTAAGGTTCATACATGATTTTTTCAAACAGCAAAGCTTCATGGAGGTTTCTCCGCCCATGTTCATATCCAGCGCCGTAGAAGGCGGAGCCACATTGTTCGGACTGAAATATTTCGACCGCAATATGTATCTCACGCAAAGCGCTCAACTGCACCTAGAGGCTCTCATTTACTCTTACGAGAAGGTTTACTGCGTTGCACCTTCTTTCAGAGCAGAAAAGAGCAGAACCATACGACATTTAACTGAATACTGGCACGTAGAAGCCGAAGAAGCATTCAGCACACTAGATGATCTTATGCGCCTTGAAGAAGGTCTTGTAAGCTATGTCTGCCAAAGAGTGGCAGAAAAATGCAAGCCAGAACTAGAATTTCTAGGCGTTGACCCTTCTACTTTATCTCAAGTTAAAACTCCCTTTCCAAGGATTACCTACGACAAAGCCATAGAAAAATTGCACAGCAAAGGCTTAAAACTTCCATGGGGAGAAGACCTCGGCTTTGAAGAAGAGAAGACGTTGGGGGTAGAGTTTGAAAAACCCTTCTTCATTTACGCCTACCCTAAGAAGATAAGAGCCTTCTACGTTAAGGCTTACCGTGAAAATCCTAAGCTGGTTATGTCTGTGGACCTGCTTGTCCCTCATATAGGCGAGCTTGCGACAGGTGGGGCAAGAGTTGACGACAAAAAAGAGTTGATGAATAATCTTGAGGAGTTTGGATTGCCAAAAGAGGACTATAACTGGTACATTGACCTTAGGAGGTATGGAACGGTTCCCCATACTGGCTTCGGAATAGGAGTTGAAAGATTGCTTGCTTGGATGCTGAACCTTGAAAGTATAATGGACACCATACCTTTTCCACGCACTACACGTAGGGCGTATCCCTAGCAGGAAGAAAGCTTGCGAATTTGGCAGTTGCTTTTTCTTCGCAGAAAATCTTAGTTAATTGTGTCGCATCAAAGCTTTTAAGGAACTGCCCTAGTAGATTCTGGGACATAAAACAGCAGAAACTTCTTAGACTACTGAGGGAATTGCTGAAAAACTCCAAAAGCAGCGACAGAGAGATAGCTAAGCGCCTAGGAGTTTCACAGGCAACCATCACAAGAACAAGAACTCAACTCAACAAGGAAGGATACATAAAAACTTACACTGTTGTTCCAGACTTTGTGAAGTTAGGCTATGAAATCATGGCGTTTACGTTTAGCAAATTGAAAACCTACCCAACGAAGGAGGATATAGAAAAGATATTTCAACGCGCCACAGAATGGGTAGCCAAGCGTCCCAACGTCATCTTCGCCGCGGACGGTGAGGGACTTGGAGGAAAAGATGTTATGATGATATACTTTCATAAGAACTATTCAAAGTACGCTGATTTCATGCGAAACTATGCACTGGAATGGGGGAAGATCGTAAGTACATTTGAATCCTTCATCGTCAGCCTAGATTCAGGATACAAGGAGAAGCATTTCGACTTGAAATATTTGGCAGATGACGAGTAAAAGAAAAACTGACACTAGACTATTAGTTCCACATTTTAAATACTGTTATTTGAATAATCGCCGGATTTGAGTGAAGAGCACACCATGAGACTTCAAAGAATGAAAAAACGCAATAAGCTTAAACAATCCATTACGACGTAATTTAGTTGAGGTGGAAAAGTTCAAGCGAACCATTGTGGTCACTGGTACACCAGGTGTCGGCAAGACCGTTGTTTCCAACCTGTTAGCTTCCAAATTGAATGCTCTTCACATCGACATAGGAGAGGTTGTTAAACAGGAAAAGCTTTGGAGCGAACATGACAAGGCAAGAGAGTCGCTTATTGCTGATATGCCTAAGCTTTCAAAACGAATTCAAGAGACAATTCAACATTCTGAACAAGATGTTATCCTGGATGGTCATTATGCAGTTGACGTTATTCCTGCAATAAACATCAACATTGTTTTTGTCCTTCGAAGAGAACCAGATGAATTACGAGTGCTTATGCAGAAACATGGATTCAGTGGAAAGAAAATAAAGGAAAATCTTGCCGCTGAAGTTTTAGATGTCTGCCTTTACAACGCCTTGAAAGCTTGTGGCATGAAGAAGGTTTGTGAGATAAATGCCACTGACAAGAAAGCGGAGAAAATAGTGGAAGAGATAGTTGCGGTTTTAGAAGGCAAAAAAACATGTATTGTTGGAAGAGTGGATTGGTTGGGAAGACTTGAGAACGAGGGTCGCCTAGAAGAATTTCTTGAAGATTTATAGATTTTGTTTTAGCCTAGTCTTCGCAGAAACTCTCGCTTTGTCAATAAGATGATGCCTCGGCGATTTGCGTAAGCCTTAGCGTGGCCACTGAATTTTTCGGCGATCATTATGGGATTCGGTATTCCCACGTCTGCTGCTGCTTTGTCCATGTTTATGACCATGTTAACTCCAACGGTTCGTTTCCATTGCCTTAGCCAGACAAGTTTCCGTTCCTTTCCTCTCTGAACGAGGAGGTCAAACTTGCGTGGCAGACCAGAGGTGCCTTCCAAAACTGGCTCTTTTTCAATCTTGTAGCCTTTTTGCCTGAAATATTTCACAGCGAACTCCAGAAGGGAAGCTCCACTCATTGGATAGTCATCCTCTACAACAGTTGTTCTACATTAAGGAAAAAGCTTTCTGTTCCTTGTAAGTTAGCGAAATACTCGTTTAACATAGATCTGTCAAAATCTCACACATTTTGTCTTAGTCCAAGAGTAGCCCAAGCGTTTCTCAACCATTGACAGAGTTCATCTGGATTACGTGACCGAGTGGATTCTATAAGTGCCAGAAGGTGAATGACTTGTTCATGTGGTGCTTTTGGAATACCAAGTGAGTTCATTACACCATGGTTGAAACATTGTTGAAAATTCAAAGGAATTTCAGATCCAGCTCTTGTTGGCAAAAAACTGGTTACATAATCTTCAGAGAATCTTCCTCTCTCAACAAGCTCCCAGAATAGAAATGTGCATCTACTGCCAAATTCGTATGCTCTTAAAATATACTCTGGAGATTCCCATGTTCTTTCATGCACATTACCACTTTCTACAAGCTCTTCAAGCTTGGTCTGAAGCTCATTCCTAACCTCATTTAGATTCTCTTTGCTGTTAAAATCAAATCTGATTCTAAGCTCGTCTTTACCAGATCCAAAATAATGGTTGAAGGCAAATCCATCTATAAGTTGCCTTTCTTCTAAATCTTGAATCCAATTTTTTAGTTGTCTAATTATTTGTTTTTGCCTTTCAAAATCTGAAGGAATTGGAAACTCATACCACATACTTGAACCACCTCAACCAATTATTCTCATTTCATATTAGGTTGCATTAATAATTTAAGATCTGAATGTGCTTCGCTATGAAGGGTTTAAGTCTCATTTGGCAAAACTGCTACAAGACACCTTACATAAACCAAAAAAGAAAACACTAGAGATTGTTTCCTTGTTGAATTATGTTCTCGCACGCTTAGAAATCCGTTGCCTACGTTGCTTAAGTTTGAAAGATGCTTTGTTCAGGATAAACTACGATCCCTGTTGATCCTATCTGATAGGGTCTTGGAGTAGAATCAACTTCAGTGCCACGCATCTTCACAATTCTAACTGCACGTTCTCCAGTTCCAAGCGTCTGCAAAAGTATAGCACCCTGAGACAAGTATTCCTCAGGTTGCACCTGTCTTTCCTCACCTATTGATATAGCTTCGCTGGTAATGAGGCAAGTAGCTCCAACGCTATTCAACGCCTCCATAATATCTAACATTGCCTGCCTCTTCTCCCAAGCCTCTGGAAAACGAAATGTAAGTCCAGAGATCGAATCAAGCACAATTCGTTTAGCACCAAGATCGCCGAGTGCTCGATCTATCAATTGCGCAGATTTGTCAAACGTCTTGAATATACTATCTTTCAAGCGTTCCCGCGCAAGTTCCTTTCCAGTCACCTGCAATCTGCCGACCTTAGCCTCCTCCGGAATGCGCCTAATATCAGACGCATCTATAAAAGTGAATGCTTTATCTTTCTCTAACTCTTGGAAGTTCCAGCCGAAGGTAAGCATCTCTTCAAAAAAGTGAGACTTGGTCTCATCTAGACTTATGTAGACAGTCTTCTCCTCCTGTTTAGTAGCACCATAGTGCAAGAATTGGGAGCAAAAGATCGTTTTTCCAGTTCCAGGGCCTCCCATTA
>CAYFZT010000075.1:0-7460 GCA_964347555.1 uncultured Candidatus Bathyarchaeia archaeon
AGCATTTTTCTAACTACATTTCCAGCTACATCTTCTATTTTTTCCTTTCAGCAAAGGGCGCGCGCGCAGAATGTCCTCTAAAAGTTGTATCTGTAATAGAAATATTTTGTGATTCGTAAATATGGATATATTTTCTCTTTTGAGAGTGTTAATTGAAGAGAAAATGCAGAGAAGGGTTCAATTTCACTTCTGTTATCCGCCTTCTATCTTTGGTGTTTACGATACTGGTGATGGGATAATATACATTTTCGGGGAACACGATGGAGAAATTGAAGATGTTCTAAGCCATGAAACGTTACATTGGGTTGTGCAGAAAGTTGCAGGAAAACAAGCGAGTTTAAGTTTGGACAATATCCCACGGGAACTATTCATGTAAATCAACTTCTTTCCTATCTTTTCCCTTAATGCTATTACATATTAAAGAAAACTAACTCCATTGAATACAAAATATCACGCAAGATGAAGTTACATTTACATATCCAATCTTTAGAATAGTTATAAACACGTGCAAGGTGCAATCTTATTGAAGCGTCTCTTCTTCGTCACAAGGCATCCAGGAATCGGAAAAACTTCGGTTCTTCTTCGAGCAGTTGAAGAGTTGAAAACGAAAGAGTACAAGATCGGCGGTATGTTAAGCCGTGAGGTTCGCGAAAAAGGAGTGCGTGTAGGTTTCGAAATCACCGATTACCACACTGGACGAAAAGGTTGGCTGGCACATGTTAATCAGCCTGTTGGACCAAAATTGGGCAAGTACAGAGTCAATCTGAAAGACCTCGACGCTATAGGTGCTGAGTCCATTCGAAACGCAGTTGAAAACGCTCAGATCATTTTAATAGATGAGATTGGACCTATGGAACTGTTTTCACAAGCTTTCAGAGAAGCAGTTGTTGAAGCCACCAACAGCAGCAAGCCTTTGTTGGGAACGATCCATTTCAAGGCGCGTGACCCCCTCATCAACACGATCAAGAATAGAGGTGAAACTGAAATAATCGAAGTAACCTACGAGAACCGAGCACATCTCCACAAAGTTCTAATCGGCAAGGTTATGCAAGTTCTAAAAGTGACCTCACACAATTAGTATCGGGTTGAAGTGAGTTTACATGCGAATAGCTGGCGTTGACGATGCTGGCCGCGGCGCGGTTATAGGTCCTTTAGTCATTGCGGGGGTTCTAGTTGAAGAAGAGGATTTGCAGAGGCTTGTTGATTTAGGCGTTAAGGATTCTAAGCTTCTTTCGCCCCATAATCGGGAACGACTAGCTGAGGAGATTAGGAAGATGGCTCTTCAGTGCACTTTCGTTGCGTTGTCAACTTCTGAAATTGACAAAGTTGTCGAAACCGGGAGAAAACTGCGCAAGCTTAACCATTTAGAAGCACGGGCAATGGCTGAGGTTATAGCTGTTTTGAAACCCGACAAAGCCTATGTGGATGCATCCGACGTCTTGGCTGAAAGATTCAAACAGCACATTTTGGAAAATCTTCCCTTTGAAGTGCAGATAGTTTCTGAGCACAAGGCGGACGCCAACTATCCAATAGTGTCGGCAGCCTCTATCATAGCCAAGGTTGAACGCGACAAAGCAGTACAGGAGCTGAGAGAAAGATGCGGTGACCTCGGCTCAGGATACATAACAGACCCAAAAACTGTTGTGTTCCTCGAAAAATGTGTTAAAAAGTTTGGAGCCTACCCCGAGTATGTGCGCAAGTCTTGGAAACCAGCAAAAAGAATAAAGAAAAACATGAAGGCTAAGCAGACAAAATTGTCTTAACCGATATATTCAGTTTCATTTTGCCTGAGAAGACAATGCTTTTAGGGCTGCAGCAGAAGCGTGAACTAATGCCTCGTAAACATGCATCGGCTGTTGCACCGCACCTGCAAGAAAGACACCGTCCATAAGTGTCTTGTTTGGCGCCAATAGCGGGTGTTTTTCCGCAAAGAATCCGTCTTCGTCAAGGCTAAGCTTAAGCTTTTCTTTAAGGTCAACTTGAGGTGGCAGTCCAGTTTCCAAAACAACTAGATCGGCGTTTATCGAAAGAAGCTTGGATGTAGCTTGGTCGTAAACGTCTAGGGTTAAGGAACCATCTGGCGCTTGGCGAACTTCTGATGGCTGTCCATGAATAAATTCGACTCCCTTTGCTCTTGCTTTCTGGTAGAACTGTTCACCTCGTTTCGTTACCGCTCTCACGTCTGTGTAGCAGATGTAGGAGTCAACTTCTTCTCCATACTGCTCTCTCAGAAAGTGAGCGTGTTTAACAGCATTTAAGCATCCAACGTTGCAGCAGTAGCGAAGATGCTTCTCATCTCGAGAGCCCACGCATAAGATGAACACAACGCTTTCTGGCTTCTCCTTGTTATCAATTCTTAAGATTTTTCCACCTGTTGGACCAGATGCACTGCAGAGTCGTTCATATTCCATTCCGGTAATTACATTTCGATAAAGTCCATATTTGTACTGCCCTACCTTTTGAGCGTCATATTGTTGAAATCCTGTTGCCAAGACAATGGCGCTTACAGAGAGCTCTTCTCTTGTCGGTTTTTGGTCATAGAGCACTGCTCCTTCTGGGCATGCGTCTTGACAGGCGTGACAAGATTTGTCCTTGAAGTAAAGACAAGTCTCTTCGTCGATTAGATATTTCGCTGGAAAGGCGAAGGGCGTTGGTGAGTATATGGCTTTTTTCTTTGTCAGTCCCATTTCATACTTTTTAGGAACGTCTACTGGACAAACCTCTTCGCATTCACCACAGTTGGTGCATTTTGCCTCATCTACGTGTCTCGCCTTCTTTGACACGCAGGCTTTGAAACTGCCACAGGAGCCTTCAACAGATTCGATTTTCGAGTAGGAAAGAACTTCTATGTTGGAATTGTTTGAAACCTTTTGAAGCAGTTGCTTGGTTAATTCTTCAGCGTTTTCTAGCGTTGGGAAAACCTGATGCAGAAGTGCTGTGTGACCTCCGAGTTGTGGTTCCTTTTCGACTAGATAGACCTTTGTCCTCACTTCAGCTAGGTCAATGGCTACTTGTAGTCCAGCAACTCCTCCTCCGACTACTAGCGTTGAGTGTTTGTTCATTCTTTATCCTTCTCGCAGTGAGTGTAGAGAACATAGTTAAAGGGTATTATTAGAAAAGAGTTGTGATATCGGCTGTTGAAATGCTGAAAACAATAATGCCTATAAAGGCTGGAGTCGTTATTTCCAATTTCTATGTCCATCACAGACCTAACAACCACAAAAAAGCCTGATTCGGTTCTTCGCAAAAAAATCTTAGCCAAGATTGGTGAGCAGAAACCCTACAATTGTTTCCAATGTATTCGATGTACAAGCGGCTGCCCATCAATGAAGATGCTGGAGCTAAAGCCCCATGAGATCGTGAATCTGGTAAGACTCGGCTTCATTGAAGAACTAATCAATTCAGGCATACTCTGGACATGCGCAACTTGTCTAAAGTGTAAAGAAAGATGCCCCCAGGCAGTGGCGCCTGTGGACCTTATCTTCGCCCTAAGAAACTTGGCAGTTGAAAAAGAAGCTAAAGTACCGGAAAGCTTTCTCCATTCTTTAAGCGCCATTCTTGAAACAGGGTTTATTCAAAAACCGCAAAGCACTGTGACTCGAAGGCTGGAAAAGGTAGACCGAGAAAAGCTGGGTTTGCCCAAGTTCTGCGAGCCCGATGAGAAGTTTAAGGCAGCCCTTTTCAAAGTTCTGGAAAAATCGCAGAAGGAGTAGTCTAGGTTGAAGGTTGCAGTCTACTGGGGCTGTGTCATTCCAACTATTCAGTACGGCTACGAAATGTCGGTTAGAGCAGTCATGCAAAAGCTTGACGTAGACCTCGTAGACTTAGACAACGTCTCTTGTTGTGGAACACCCGCCCAAAGCGTAAACATGTTGGCAGCACTGTATCTTGCAGCACGAAACCTAGCTTTAGCAGAGAAAACAGGCTTAAACGACCTGCTGCTTCCATGCAACGGCTGCTACCTGTCCCTTTCAGAAGCCCAACATCTTCTCAGCCACGATGAAAAACTAAGAGAAGAAATCAACACTTTGCTTAAAGAAGAAAATCTTCAATATAAAGGCTCAATCAAAATTTGGCACACCATCAACCTGCTTCACGACCTTGTCAAAGAGGAAAAGATAAGAAAGACTGTTAGGCATCCTCTTAAAAATTTAAAACTTGCAGCCCACTATGGCTGCCACATTCTAAGACCCAGCACACTTCAAACAGTTGACAACCCAGAAGACCCCAAAAAGATGGACGAACTAATAAACTGGTTAGGTGCAAAAAGCATCTCTTACCCGGAGAAACTAGACTGCTGCGGATACATGCTCTTGTTGTCCCATCCAGACGCCGCCTTTACGTTTAGCGGGCTGAAAATTAAGGCTGTTCAAGACCTGGGCGCAGATGCCCTTGTGGTTTCCTGTCCTTCTTGTCAGACCATGTTTGACATGCGTCAGAAAAGCGCGGGTGCCACAACTGGCGCGAAACTAAGTCTCCCTGTCCTCTACTATACTCAGCTTCTAGGAATTGCCATGGAAATCGAGACGGAAAAGCTTGGACTGCATCTGAACCGAAGCCCCATTGATGATTTTCTACGAAAAGCAGGCTCAATATCCGCTACTCCTTCTCCTTAAAACCAGCAGCCAGCCTTTCTAACAAAGCTTATATGGTTAGTGCACATAAAAACCGTACCTCTCTTAAAGGTGAAAAGGTATGGTAGATTTTAGCTTTACAGAGGAGCAGGAGCTTTTCAGAAAGGTTCTCAGAGAATGGTGTCAGAAAAACCTACCCTTAGAAAAAGTTAGGGAGATGGACACGAAACAATGGATCCCTGACGAGATCATTAAAGGAATGGCAGACCTAGGCCTGTGGCTCATGACAGCACCCGAAGAACATGGCGGATTAGGAGCAGACTGGATTACCGCTTGTATAGCCGCTGAAGAATTAGCCTACGCTGACTTAACCATAGCAATTCCAGTGCACTTTCTAGTTGAAAGCAGCTGGGGATACGTCGCAGACAAATACTGCACAGAAAGAGTTAGAGAAGAATGCATACGCCCAGCAATAAAGGGCAAAGGGTTCATAGGCATAGGTACAACCGAAGCTGGTGGAGGCTCTGATGTTGCGGCTTTCAAGACAACCGCAAAAAAAGACGGCAAAGAATGGATTGTCAACGGAGAAAAGACTTACATCAGTGGCACAGAAGAATGCGTACACCTAGGTAAAGGTGGCTTCTGGATAACAGCTAGAACGTCACCGGCACCTGCAGGGGCGGCTCATAAGGGGATGACATCATTTTATCTTCCATTAAAGTATCCAGGCGTAGAGGTAAGCAAACGCTTCGATGACATGGGCAGGATGGCAATATCCTGCGGAGCTTTCACTATGAAAAATGTCAGACTGCCAAACGATTATCTCATGGGAGAAGAGGGTAAGGGCTTCTACATGACTATGGCAGGCTTCGACCTTGCAAGACTGCTAATTGGAGCAACTTCTATCGGATGCGCACAGAGAGCTCTTGAAATTGGAATGGACTATCTTAAAGAGCGTAAGGCTTTCGGACGCCCCATTGGAAAGTTCGGCATGATTCAGTATGAATTGGCAGACAACTATGCGA
Source organism: uncultured Candidatus Bathyarchaeia archaeon (assembly GCA_964347555.1). Lineage (GTDB taxonomy): Archaea > Thermoproteota > Bathyarchaeia > Bathyarchaeales > Bathyarchaeaceae. The sequence goes on from CAYFZT010000075.1 coordinate 5,600, forward strand.
AGCTTGAAGCTTTACGATCGTTGGTCTACCGAACCGCTTGGATGGTGAACGAAAGATATAAGTCAAAACGTTTCTCGTCCCTTGAATGTGCAAAGTTGATATCAACAGTTAAGTTATTGGGTCCGCCTCTTGCGTTCAAGATCTTCTATGACGCAATGATATGGCTGGGAGCTTGGGGATACACTAAGGAATGCCCCCTTGAAATGAGACTGCGAGGAATCATGTCTTACGTCATCGGAGCCGAGGGAGCTCTCAACATCCAAAGGGTTGTTCTCGTAAGGGAACTTCTCGGCAAAGAATACATCGACTACAAGTAGCTTCCGAGAGCCAACTCCTCTCTTTCTTTTTCATTCCTTTGCCTTTCGAATCAACTGGATTTCAGCGTTTTCCTTAAGGCTTCTGAGAGGGCTGGAACGATCTCGTAGAGATCGCCGACGACGATGTAGTCTGCCATCTCGAAAATCGGTGCCTCAGGGTCCTTGTTGATGGCTACTATTATCTTGGACTCGCGTGTTCCAGCTACGTGTTGAATCACTCCTGAAACTCCGCAGACAATGTAGAGGTCTGGTTTGATGGCGTGTCCTGACAGTCCAACCCATTCTTTGAACCATTTTCTATCTTCAACTAGCGGTCGAGTGTATCCGACCTGTCCGCCTAGGATTTCTGCTAGTTCATCGAGAATTTTGAAGTCTTCTTTTTTATCGAGTCCTCTTCCGCCTCCAATGACTACTCGAGCTTCCTCAATCTTGGTCTCAACCCTTTCAACAGGCTTAACCTCGACAATTTCGGTTTTTGGAGGTTCAAGTTGTATATCCTTTGCTTCAATGATTTCTCCTTGGCCTTCAGCTTTGAATTCTGGTTTCTCGAATCTTCTTTGAGGTACAGTAACTATCTGTGGCTTAACGCTGAAGATCTGAGTGACAAGGGCATTTCCACCGTAGACTATGCGCTCTGCGAGGAGTCTTCCTTTATCGTCAATTTTCAAATCACTACAGTCTGGGACACATCCAACGTTGAGGCGTGCAGCAAGTCGCGCGGCGAGATCTTTTCCTCCCTTGGTCGATCCTATCAAGAAGAGTGCGGGCTTATGTTGCTGGGCAAGATGAGATAAAGCACTAAGATAAGGTTCTATGTAGAATTCCTTCATTTGAGGACTGTCCACTACAATGACTTTTTGGGCGCCATAGCCTACCAGCTCTTTTGCTTGGTCTTTGACATTGTGTCCCAAAACAACTGCTGTCAATTCCGTGCCCAGTTTGTTTGCTAACTCACTTCCTTTTCCAAGCAGCTCCAACATTAGATCCTTGTTTTCTGAGTATGCCCAGATTCCACGATGCTCGCTCAATCTTTTCACCTTCCCACAACACCTTCTTGAATCAAAGCCTTCACCAGCTTTCCCGCAATCTCCGCTGGGTTTTCTCCTTTTATGGCAATTTTTTTGCGTTCTGTTTTAGGCGCAAGAACATCAAGAATCTGAACTGCAGAGCCAGTCTTGCCTACTTTCTCGCTTGGGATGTTGAGGTCAGCTGCTTTCCACATCACTATTTCCTTTTTTGAGGCTTTCATGATTGCCATAAGAGAAGGAGTTCGGGGTTCGTTGATTTCGTTGGTTACAGTTACCAGAACGGGCATTTTCGCTTTCACAGTTTGAGAACGATCTTCTAAATTCTGCTCGGCTACAACCGCGTCTCCCTCAAGGCTCATCTTTCTCGCATACGTTATCAAAGGAACACCCAGTCGCTCGGCTAATCTGGGTCCAATCTGCGCTGAGAAACTGTCAACTGACGCTTCGCCACACAAGATGAGGTCGAAAGGCCCAATTTTTTTTATCGCTTCTGCTAGAACGTAAGAAGTTGCCAGC
>CAYFZT010000076.1:0-7419 GCA_964347555.1 uncultured Candidatus Bathyarchaeia archaeon
ACTGGGTCTGCCAGTAGGTGGTTCGCCTGGAAATGCCGCCTCAGTTTGGAACGGAGCGAAAAAGTGGGGCGCGGATGTATTTAAAGCCTGCTGGGCAAGTGCGGAGGTTGTACCTTTACTCCTTGGCGCTGATTACCTGCTTTATGGTCCAATAGGATCAGCTCCTTGGGTAATTCCAGCATGTGCCGCAGTCGATGCAATGATCTCGACAGTAGCAAGAGTAGACTTCGGAATGACGCCCTCAACGAAAGAGCATCCCTTATACAGGTTGTTTCCTGCATTCGTCGAAAAGCTAGAAAAAGCGTCCCTTTAACCAAAAAAACGAAAGGGCGCGCGGGAGCGCTGCTCAACTGCTCTACGGCAGTTCCTTCTCCGCTCTTCTAATTATTTCTGAAATTTCTTTCTGAATGTCCTTGTCTAAGGGTGTTGGCCAGTGTTCTTTAAGAATTTCATCCGTCTTTTCTCTAGCTCTCTTGACGAGGCTTTTTCCTCCTGCCTTTCTCCAAGCATCATAGCTGCTTCTGTCTGTCAGTTCTGGGAAGAAGTGTTCTTCTTTAAAGTGTTGTAAGGTGTGTCTTTCGTCCATGTAGTGTCCGTCATGTCCCACCTTATGAATTACATCCAGAGCCAAAGTTTCATCGTTTACCTCTATTCCCTGAGCCAAATTCAGCAGAGCCCTGCAAAGTTCATCATCGATTACGAGTTCTTCAAAAGAAGCTGCCATTCCTCCATCAAGACTTCCGGCTCCGTAAACAATGTCTGCTCCGGCTAAAACGGGCAAAACGGTGCTCATCGCCTTTTCATAGCTTGCTTGAGCCCCAGACATCTTAGCAGAAGTTAGAAAACCATTAACGGCAACGCGAAGTCCATAATATCGAGCCATTTCAACCGCACCAGCACAGAGAAGACTCTCCTCTGGACCTCCTCCCCAAGAACCATACTTCATGTCCAAACTGCCCATCAGATAATCAACCCTCACCCTAGTGCCTGGGTGTGCGAGTTGAATTGTGGAAAGACCGCCTAATATCTCAGCGTGGTCACAACGAGAGAACCAGCGAGCGTTACCGGAGCCGTAGCCCCTCCGAGGGGCATACTGCATACCCAGCAGGGAAATCCAAGTTTCGCAAGCTTTAATGTTACTTCGATGTATCGTCCCTCAAACTTGAGGGGCGACTCTGTGCAAAAGCCACCTTCGCTTAAGGGTCTTCCCCTCAATTTCCTCTCACTTCCAGCAACAGCTGTGGCTATCTCAAGTTGATAGTTGGTCAGTTGAGATGCTAGTTCAGGTGGATAAACCGACCAACTACAGGGCTTTTCTGTGTTGTTCAGGGCAGTGGCATAATCGTGCAAACAACGTGTATTCGTGGGCTTGTCTAAGCATGTGGTAATGTGGCTGCCTGCAGCGAACGATTCTAGGGCATCAGCAACTCTTGTCAACTCTGCGAGATCCTCACTAGTTGAGGGCTTCCATTCTCCGGTTTGAATATCAACTGTGTGGACTGTTTCGGTGTCCGTAGTGAAATAAATGTGCCTCCCATCTAGCTTACAGTCGTATTTCGGATTTCTTCCATAGGTCACGACGGTTTTCGGAGTCTTCATCAACGCCTCTTCAACAAGATACGATGGAAATAGGACCACACCTTTTTCGAAATCAACAGAACACCCATTCTCCTTCAACATTCTTAGAACTTTTTCTCCATGGGCAATCCTCATACCCGTTCTCTCAAGAACGTCAAGCGAAGCCAGATGAATGGCATCGAGTCCATCTTCAGTGAAAACTCGAAACAATGGCATCAAAGTATGCTTTTCAAAACCAACCATTTTCACCACTTCGTCAATTATCGACCTTGCCCCTTCATCAAACGGGTTAATAAATAGTAACGTATCAACATTTATGATTTATGAAGCCAGCGCTCGCTCTGAATTACACTCTCATTTCATTATGTTCATAATAGCTCTGGGTAACTGAAGAAAATCGTGAACGTAGACATATTTTCCTCTACCGGCCTTCGCAAGGTTCATGCACATCTCTGAGTCTCCACCACCGACTCCAAGCGGAACTTGTATTACATCCAGCCGAGGATATCTCTCTGCAATCTTAACTGGGTCTCTACCTTTAGTGATCCAACCATCTGTTATGAGGATGCCTGTGCTTTCCAAGCCAGGGAACTTTTCTAATTCTTCTAAGCCCTTTTGCAAAGCTTCCTCAATGTTTGTCAGTCCTCCTGGTTGGATGTCTAGCATTTTGTCGATTAGCTTCTCAATATTAGGGCTGTCCTTTATTGTCTTCAAAAGCTGAGCATGGTCTCTAAAGGTGATAAGAGAGTAGTGGTCATCCAAAAACCTGTATGCGAAGACACCGACGGCTAAAGCTGCAATAACTGTTTTTTCCATTTGCATTGAGTTGCTGGCGTCCAATATTAATGAGAGTGCGGTTTTCTTTCGTCGTCTTTCAATGCATACAATGTCTTGGGAATCGAAGAATTCCTTACCCAGTGTATTCTCAACCGTCTCCTCAAGGTCAAATTCTTCTATACCTGGTTGAAACGGAACATCAACGCATTTTGTAGGGCGAATTCCTCTTTCAACTATTTGGGCTGCAATTCGTCTGATAGTCCTGTTCAGAATTCTTTTTGCTATCTGCCTGCGCCTAGGGTCTAAGCTTGCTTGGGTCACGAATAGAAGTTGAAGGGCAGGCCATCTTGGTTCTGAGTGTTCAGCCATCTTTAACATCGTTTCGAATAGGTTTTCTTCTAAAAGAATTTCAGAAATTGCTTCAGGGTTCTTCTGGAAAAGATAGACTACTTTTGCAAGATTCCCCTCATTAAGAGCCGTTTTTAATTTCTTAGACGAGTCCGAGGCTAAATTTCGCTTCTTCTGTGTCTCAGTCTTGTTCACAGATCTACCTGTTGCTTTCTCGCTTGCGTCTTTAGCATACTCGTTCAAGACTGAAGTGACAATGCCTCTGATGATGTTTTCCATCTTTTGAGTGGTTTGATCTTGCAGTTCGATTTTTGTAGCTAATGCCATGATTGCTACTCCGGTCCAAACATGCGCGTTCAATGTTTGACTATCTGATAATGGCTGAATCAGTTCCGTGATGTCGATCGCGCCTCGAACTGAAGCCCCATGTCTTATGTCTGGGTGTTCTCGGGTTCTTCTCGCGATTTTGACGGCTATGGCTATGATGTCATAGTTTTTGCATCCCGTCTCTTTCTCAGCTATTTTCTGTTCCTCGGATTCTGTTTGGTAGTCGAGGCGGATCCATACGAAACGGTCTTCAAGGGCTTCACTGATTCTGCTTGTGCCTACGAATTCTTCAGGATTTTGAGTTGCAATTACTAGGAAGCCTGGTTTGGCTTTTATTGGGCCAATTTTGGGAATTATTATCTGTCTTTCGTCCATGGCTGGTAGTAGCACATTCTGGGTGCCTTCTGGCATTCTGTTCAATTCATTAATGAAGAGGAAGGAGCCTTCTGTCATAGCTTGGGTCAATGGTCCGGGTATGAAAGTTTCACGCGAGTAGCCTTTTGCTATGACTAGTGCTGGGTCAAACCATCCCGTCAATTTGTGTTCGTTGTATCGTTCATCTCCATCAACTCTATGAAAACTTCGGTTGAAATGGTTTGCAAGTGCCGTGGCGATGACTGTTTTGCCAATTCCCACGGTTCCCTCGAAGAGGATGTGTTTGCTGGCGGAGATGGCGGCGAGAGCTTTCTCTAGTTCTTCTTCTCGACCGATTATTTTGTATCGTTGTTGGATGGTTTTGACCTGAGTTTTCATTCTCGAGCGCGCTCAGGTATTTAAGAAGACATGTTCTTAACTTAAAAATATCGCTGATGCTTTAACCTAGACTTTTTCGGCGCTGTTCAGTTTATTGCCCGCAGATCCGATTCATGCCAGAGAGATGTGCAATGCTTGGTAGGCAAAATAGAAACCCTCTTATTCATTAACTCCGATTTTGTGATGTGAGCGTTGATGTCGCAAATAGAGACAAACCTTGAAGTTCTATGTAGGCTAGCAGAAGAACTGGGGGCGACCCACGCGGCTTCCTTCAAGGCTAAGGGCGTTGTTGTTGATGAAAGAGTTCGACTGAAGTGTCTTGTACCAATCTGCGACGACTACGGCTTGAATTTGATGTGTCCGCCTTACGTGATGAGTCTCAGGGAATTCAAAGAGGCCTTAGCTAAGTATAATTGGGTGATTCTCATTCAGATTGAAAAGTTAGTTCCGGCCGAAATGATGATGGAAATACAGCGGGCTGATGATGTTGCATCGCTTTACGAGAGCACCAAATTCTTGGATAGCTACAACAAGTCGTTTGACCCTGTCAAATTGAAACTTCATCGTATAGTCCACAAGGTAGAGGCGCGATCATTTGCTTTAGGATATCGTTTTGCAACAGGTTTCATAGCAGGATCATGCAAGTTGTGCCCCGAATGTGTGGCAAGTAGTAATTCAAAAGAATCCTGCAGACATCCCTTCCGAGCTCGACCTTCAATGGAAGCTGTCGGAATCGATGTGTTCAAGACAGCAGAAAACGCAGGCTTACCTTTTAGTGTCCCTCCGAAGAACAAGACAGTTTGGAATGGACTTGTTCTGGTCACTTAGTCGCGCCCGCGCCCGCATTAGCGAGTTTGAGCTCATTACGCTACAAGTTGCTGACATAGGACTGGGGGGATGGAAGCGCCTGTTGTTTGAGCTTGTGCAGAATGGAAAGGTCACTGTTAGCTGCGCGCGCGCAACGGTAGGTGGTCGACGCTTCTTCTGTATAGGATTTGCTTGGTTGTGGTCTCCGCTCATGCGAAATTTAAGCATGCACACGATGACCTATCATAAAATCTTCTGAAATATAGGGGCATTTTTATGTTTGAACGAAAGAACAATAGCTGATAGATGGAAGAATCATTGGAGCTTATATTAAGGTCAAGACAGCTGTTGCAAATATGGTTGCTACGGCTAGCCTCAATCAAAAACTGAACCTCGTCGGGATTGGAGGGTTGAAAGAGAAGAGTACCAAACACATTTAGGTGAACAAAAATGAACCGCGAAAGAATTCATGAAATTGTAACAAGCTATAACCCCAAGGAAATCAAAATAGGCGTGCTCGGATCGCACTCTGCCTTGGAAATGGGACACGGCGCCAAGCAAGAAGGATTCGAGGTAGTTGTTGTTTGCCAAAAAGGAAGAGAAAAAACCTACACAAAACACTACCAAAACCTCTTTGACCATGGAATACTGCTGGACAAATTCGTTGACATGATCAAAGACGAAAATCAAGACAAGCTAAGGGAATTGAATACGATATTCGTGCCAAACCGATCTTTCTCAGTTTACGTAGGTTATGACATCATAGAAAAGGAATTTTCAGTCCCCCTCTTGGGAAATAGATACATGCTAAGAAGCGAAGAAAGAAATGCGCCCAGAAATCAGTATTACTTGCTTAGAAAAGCTGGCATAAATGTACCAAAAATCTTCAGTTCACACAAAGAAATAGACAAACTGGTAATAGTGAAAGTTCCTGAAAAAGAAAGAAGAATAGAGAGAGCTTTCTTTTACGCTTCATCTCCCAAAGAATTCGAGAAAAAAGCAGAGGAGAGAATGAGAAAGAGAATCATCGATACGGAAGATTTGGAAAGAGCGATAATAGAAGAATATGTCGTGGGGGCTAAATTCAACGCTAACTATTTCTGGTCTCCAATAACTGATGAAATAGATCTGTTGGGGTTTGACAGAAGAATACAAACGAATCTAGACGGCGTTTTGGATATACCTGCTGATGAACAAATGGAGACTAGGATATTGACACAAAACGTCGAAATAGGACACATTGGAGCCACTATGAGAGAATCCCAACTAGAAAAGATATTGGAAGCCGGAGAAAAATTCGTCGAAGTCTGCAAAAGAGAATACCCTCCGGGTATAATAGGCTTGTTTGCCCTACAAGGAGCCATGACAAAGGACCTCGAATTCTACGTTTTCGATGTAAGTCCAAGAATACCCGGATGCCCTTGTGTAGAACCCACCTCCCCTTATATGAAGTATAAATATGGAAAGGAAGTTGGTCCGGGAAGAAGAGTTGCAATGGAGATCAAACAAGCTGTTGAAAAAAATAAACTTGAGATGATAGTTACGTGATCCCAAAAGCTGAAATAGACGATATTCTCGGGAGATATGAAAAAGGAAAAATCACAATAGGCACCCTCGGATCCCATTCTGCACTTAACATATTCAAGGGTGCGAAAGAAGAAGACTTTGGAACAATTTGCATTTGCAAAAAGAGTGATGAAATTGTTTATCAAAGGTTCCCTCTAGCAGACGAGGTTATTCTAGTTGAGGATTTCAACGAACTTTTAGATAAAAACATCCAACAGAAACTGAGACAAACAAACACAATCTTGGTTCCACACGGCTCCTTCAACGCCTACATAGGTACAGAAAGAATAATGGACGAATTGCTTTTACCGTTGTTCGGCAACAGAGAACTCCTGCACTGGGAAACTGATAGGGAAAAGCAGAGAGAGTGGCTGCAAAGGGCAGACCTAACCTTGCCCAAAACTTTCAAAAATCCAGATGATATACAGGGACTGGCTATTGCAAAGTTTCCTGGAGCTAGAGGTGGAAAAGGGTATTTTCTCGCGAACTCTCCGGAGTCTTTTCATAAAAAAGCAAGAGACCTGATTAGAAGAGGACATTTGGGAAGAGAAGATTTGGAAAATATACATCTTCAAGAGTACATCATAGGAGTAAACGTTTATCCTCTATATTTTCATTCACCCCTCAAAAATGAAGTTGAGTTGCTCGGAATAGATAAACGATACGAGTCCGAAGTAGACAGTATTGGAAGAATACCCGCAAGTGAGCAGGTACAAATCGCTTTGAACCCCACGTACACCGTCATCGGCAATATCCCAATAACCGTGAGAGAGTCGCTTCTGCCGGAGATTCTCAGGATGGGGGAAAATGTAGTCAAAATATCCAAGAAGATAGCTCGTCCAGGGATTATAGGACCTTTTTGCCTAGAAACTGTTATCACCGATGACCTAGACATTTTTACGTTTGAAATATCCGCAAGAATAGTTGCAGGAAGCAATGTAGGTATCGGCATTTCACCATACGCCTACCTAAACTACGGCGAAGGAATGTACATGGGCAGGAGGATTGCCAAAGAAATAAAAATTGCCATCAAAAACGATGAATTAGAAAAAGTTGTCTATTGACTTATTTTACACCATCTTGTGTCGAAGAGACTTCCGCAACATCGTGAAGGTGACCACAACGATGTTCACGCGCTCCATTTTATCCAAGGCATTTCCTTATCCTTGCAGCCTCTTCAAGATGCCCCTTAGCCTCCAGGTCGTCCCGCTCTATGTAAGAGATGAGGAAGTTGCCTACGGTGTTTTCGTACTTCCTATGAGT
>CAYFZT010000077.1:0-2350 GCA_964347555.1 uncultured Candidatus Bathyarchaeia archaeon
TGCGTTTTCGGTTTACGGGAGGTGTTAACGGTGGAAGAGGCTGGGTAGGTGATGTGAAAAATATGCTTCTGGATGTCGCCAGACTAAAGGCTAAGGGTTGGAAGCCCCGATATGACAGCAGAAGAGCTGTTAGACTAACAGCACGATCAATTAAAAATGTGAGCTTTGCATAGAAAATTCTGCGAACTCGAGTATTTTCTCTCTTAGATTTTCGCGCGCGCGTTCAAAAAAAACCTTAATGGGTAACGCGCATATGCGGGAACAGTCGCGCGGCTGAAGGTGATGCTTTCTGTTTAGCGTTCTCTCAGGTGCGCGGAGAGTCCAGCTTCCAGAGTCAGATATGAGACATCATCTGCCAGAACATTTAGAAGAAGGAATCATCACTTTCGGCTGAGCGCTCATAGTTTTTCTTCTAGAAAAAATGGTCGCTGATTTTCATCGCATTTTAAGTGTTTGACGGATAATGTAATATTGAGTTGTTCGCATGTGCAAGAGTAAGCGTTCTAGTCGCAAGGGCACACGCGAGCCAGACAGAGAAAATGACAGTGAAGACGCGTTTTACCATCTGATATTGCTCTATCTTGAAAGACTAAATGAGACAGATAAATTCTCGTACGCTTTCTGTCCTGTTCGTGATCTTTAACTTCATTAACATGAGCATGTCCATCAAAACCTCACATTTAGATGCACACGTGTGGCTAGGCGGGTACGCATTAGAGGAATGGATAGAAGATTTCTCCAAAGGCGACATTTCTAATGACGTAGCCCGTGACGATGAGAATCGCGTTCAGCGCGCGCGCACAGTAAGTATGAAAGCTGCCAAAGAAAAGTAGCCGTGAATCTTCCGGTTACGCTTTCCAAAACTCTTCTGTCGCTTCCAATAGGTTCCTAGAACGCTCTCTAGGATTAGCATGATGAAGCTGATCAACCCTAAAATGCCAGTATGGATCAGAAACAGCTTTTCAATAATCAATCGCCTTCCACCAACGGACTTAAGGAATGCCCAATTGACTATTGAAATTTTCATATGAACGCGGCAGAATCGTGCCTGGCATACCTGCTGTGCGCCGCGTTTCTGCTTAGCTAGCTTTGCGTATAAGTAGATTTAGGTCTAGAGAATGACACCATTAGATTTTAAATACTTCAACAGCTTTTTAACGCGCGCGCAGAAAACTGTGTTTGAAAAGCTGATCCTTCGAATCTTGTTTTAGAACTATCAAAAAGTGACGTCTGAGTTAGCGATTGTGCGTTAAGCTATAAATACTTGGGCATTAAATCTAGAAAAGAAGCGACTGAAAATGGATTTACCGTTAATTGTTAGCTGGATCATCTCGTTGACCTTCGCAGTTTATGCTACTAGATATTATGTCCTTATGATAGTGGCGATGAGGAAGCCGAGGGAGATTGATGATCCTCCGCTAGATGAGAAGCCTTTTGTTTCGATTATTCTGCCTGTTTACAATGAGCGCAGAGTTATCAATAGGTTGCTTGGAGCTTGCACATCTTTTGATTACCTTGAATACGAAGTTCTTGTGGTTGACGATTCGAACGATCCCCAGATGTTAGAGAATCTCATGCATTGGAAGGCGGATTCCAGAGTTAAAATCATTCATAGAGATAGAAGAACCGGTTACAAAGGTGGAGCGATAAATCGCGGGTTAGCGTCAGTTCATCCAAAGTGCTCCTACATTCTAGTTTTTGACGCAGATTTTGTACCTCCTAAAGATGCAATTCAAAGAATGATTCAAGACTTCAGTGGCGAAGAAGTTGCTGCAGTACAAGGCTATCAGTGGCATATTTTGAACTCTAATGAAAATTGGATTTGTAGCGGTATTAGGGTTATGTTCTCTTTCTTCAATTTGGTGGAGCTCGTTGCTAGATCTAGGCTGAGGAGCTTTCTGCAGCTGACGGGCAGCGTTACGATGATCAGAAAAGAGGTGTTGGAAGAGCTGGGCGGATTTGCCGCAAGTATCACTGAGGACTGGGAACTTACGCTTCGGCTTTATTTACATGGCTACAAGATAGTCTATGATGAGAATATAAGGGCGTTTGCTGAATGCCCAAACGGGTTGAGACCTTTTGTAAGACAACAGATGCGCTGGGCTGAAGGCCACACAAGGCACTTTGCTGAGAATTGCCTGAGAATGCTGAAGAGCTTTCATCTGAATCTTCTGGAAAAAGTGGATTTCATGTTTGTTGGACTTACATATTTCCAAGCGATACTTTTCTTTATCGGAAACTTGAATTTGCTCTTAGTCTTTTTGACCTCAAGCATGGCCAAGGACGTTTTCTTAAGCTACTTAGGTCTCTTATGGTTAGCATACTTGGCTCTTGCTCTCCCTGGTGCCAT
>CAYFZT010000077.1:2360-6619 GCA_964347555.1 uncultured Candidatus Bathyarchaeia archaeon
GACGATGGCTCTGCGTTTGGAAAATTCTTCTAGGGATATGCTGGGAGTGCCCTATGCCTTGGCACTATGCTATATAGCTGTACCTTTCGTTGCTTTTGCTACTTTACGGGGCTTGCTTTGCAAAGGGGGAAAGTGGTTCAGAACGCCGAAGACTGGTAGAATAACGTTGAGGCAGAGATTTAAAAGTCTGTGGAGACCATAAAAACCAACTGTTTCGCTTTTGAATGTGATTTCTTCGATTCTGCCGTCTGATATTGTAGAAGCTCCAATAGATAAGGTACGGGGGGTCTTTGATTCTACTTGATAAAGGTCTATAGCCTGCGTTAGGGTTAGTATAGGTAGTTCCAGCTCTTCGATTTTCGTCAGCAGATATTCGAGGTTTTCCGGCGTGTTTTCTAGGGATTCAGGCTCAGGGTTTTCGTATATTCCGTGGATGACGAAGATTGCGATTCCGCCTTTTTGATTTGTCTCGTTTAGCCAGTAGTCGATTGTTTCTTTGGATAAATGTATGCCTACTATTGGAATGTGTGTTCCGTAATATTCGTCGTTTGGGTTCCAAATCATTTTTGGTTCTTGGCCTTCTTCCCCATGTCTTTGGTATGCATAATGCTCATCAACAATTGATTCCCAGTATACTCCACTGTAGGGATAGACGAAGCAGGGATTTTTCATGGGTCCCAAATTGCTTTCAATCCATTCTTTGCTGCCTTTGATCTCCCACTTCGCATAATATTTCTGCAGGGCGTCTAGGTTGGGATGGCTTTGACTGTGGCTGACTATCTCCCAACCTTCGTTTTGCATAGTCAACAATTCTGGCAGAATCAATATTGGTTTGTCTCTTAATTGGTCATCATTCCAAATGTAACGTTCACTCTTATAGTTTCTGACCATCCAAGTGATTGTAGAAATGACGCCGACGTATCGATATCTTTCTAGGATCGGCTTCGCAACTTCATACGTGTTCTGCAGTCCATCATCAAACCACAGGATTACACCTCGGTCGCGAGGAATTGACTTGCCTTCTAGGAAGTTTCTGTTATACCTGACTACTTTGTTCCACCAGTAAGCATGATTATAAAGGCTGGCTTCATTCATGCCAACCTCGCGTGTTTCTGCTTCATATCCTATCCAAGTGATGAAACGTTGGATCTTATGGTCAATTGCATCGTTGTATCTTGAAACCACGTCATTTAAGCTGACATTTTTCCAGATGGAGCCTAGGCCTCCGTACGGCCAGAGCCAAAGATACGTGCCTAGGGTTCGAGAGTTCAATAGGGGTATTAGGGTTGAATGATTTACATTAGGTGGACTATAGAAGTCTATATGAAAGTTGCTCCAATCGTATTGACGAATGAACTGGTAGAGTCCTTGGTATGGCGTCTGATTAGACATGTAAAAGCACAATATGATGTTGTTGTGTTGGACGTTGTTTACAGCTTTTAGGAAATTTGACAGGGCGGAAGCGCCGTATAACATGTATATCGTGTCAACGTCGTCAACGTAAATTCTTTTGGATGAGCTGGCTGAAATTTCACTCTGGAGAATATCGACGACGTCCTTTACGGTGGTTGCATTTTCAAAAAGGTAGTAAGGAGCCCATCTCCAAAATCTTATGTCGTACCGAGCTAAGTTAGTCATGCTTTTGTTCTGGTCTGGATCGTATCGTACTACTACGTTTTGAAAGGAAAGGTTATACGCCCACTCTGCAAGGGTTAGATTGACATGTTGACCTATCCAAGTGAACGTGCCTTTTGGTTGTTCCAAGTTGATAGCGATTTTTATACTAGCTTGGTTGTTAACTGGATTTTCATCGGTATCTAGGATTACTTCCGCGGTTAGAGCGTAATCGTTTGGAGCAATATTTGAAGTATTCCAGTTGACAGAGAGAACGGTAGAATCTTCGGTATTCAACGTCAGTATTTCCCTATGTATGATGGTTGTGCCGTATGTAACTTTGATGTTAAAGGTTTCTTCGTAATCGCCCCGGTTCTTGGCGCTCACGTTTATGGTTATAACGTCTCCTACATATGCCTCTGCTGGAGCAGAAAGACCTGTAATGGCTATGTCATGTATATTCTCAGTGGGTCTGGGAATAGGTGTTGAGGAAAAGGTTAGGTTGACCGTGGCAAGGGTATCCACCAAAATGCCTACTTTGGACTCGTTGTAGTATCCGTCTGCTGAGGCTACGACATCATAGGTAGCTGGCGAAGGAACCTCGATACTATAATAGCCGAAAAAGTCGGTTGTTGCCGTATAGCCATCTGCAGAGACAGTGGACCCAAAAATTGGCAGAGATGTTTCGCGGTCAGTAACATAACCTTCGATCCAAGCCACGCTGGACTTGATGACAATCGATGTGCTGGCAATGCTGTTAGCTGGAACCTCATCTGCGGGTAGGATGGCTTTAGCGGTTAAGATATAGGTGGCTGGAGAGATGCTTGCAGTGTTCCAGCGGAACGTCTCAATTTTCGAGTCTTTGGAGGCTAGGAAGACAGGTCGGGTTTCAATGAAACTTGCATTGTATGTAACCGCTAAATCAAAGTTTTCTTCGTAGTCGCCTAAATTCAGTAAGTACACTTCAACGTTTACAATTTGCCCTAGGTATGCTTCAGATGAAGAAGAGATGCTGGCAACCGCTAGGTCGCGTTTCTCCGTGAGCTGTTCAGACCTTGGCGGGGGCATGAGTGTTAGGTAGAAGTTGACGATTACTGTAGCCTGGATGTCCACAAAGATGTCGGTAGCAGTTTGATTGTAGTAACCGCGGGCTGAAGCAGTCAAATTGTAGGTTTCTGGAGCTGGAACTTCAATTTTATAGTATCCCTTGACATCTGTTGGGGCATAGTAGTCTTTAGCCCTTATTGTTGCTCCTTTAATCCGCTCGTGCGAAGTTGAAACGTTAGAGATGATGCCCATAATCCAACCATAATTAAGCTCCGAATTGGGCTCTGGATTCGGCTCTGCAGGTGGTTCGGGATTTTGTGTTGTTTCATCTTGCTTATATATCATCATGTTTGTAACTGCGATTAGTGAGAGGGAAGACAGAATAAGGGAGATGCAAACGAAGATCGTGGGAAGGGTTGCAGAGTTTGATTTGCTGGTCCAGGGGTTTACTTTGTTTTGCAATTCCACGACCATATTTTGTAAAGCGGGGAGATATATTATGTCTTATGTAACACGATATAGGATTCTATGTAATTAGGGAAACCTCATATTGACTGTATGCATGAGTAATATTGAGTAAGAAAGACCCTTCAGGTTACAGAAATGGCTCGCGTTTTGGTTTCTCCTGCTGCTTACGTCCTCACGGACCACCTGGTCTCAAGTGAGGGAATTTCCTGCTATCATTTGTTGAAAAACATGGGAAGGTTTGGCTATTCTTTTGAGACAGTTTCAGAATTCGTCAGAGTTGAGAAGCCTTTAGAAAACGTCAACTTTCATCAAGTTGGATCTTTTCAGCTTATGCCTGAGAGTGGCATTGTTGTGAAGTACCTCGGGCACGCAGAATTTCTAGCTCGTAGTTATTTGGAATGCAGACGAATTTTAAGGGAGAAGAAGATTGCCATAATACATCATATGTTTCCTGCAGTATATAATCAAAGCTTTAGCTTACTTGCTCTGATGAGAAAGACAAGGAAACACCCATTCGTATTTGGACCGGTGTCAACCCATTTTTACTCTAGGCCTCTAGATGAGAAGGTACTTATGGGACTCACATCTAAGCTCCACATGGAAACGGTTCAAAAATGTGACCTGCTTATAAGCATCAGTCAAAAAGTAAGGAAACTTTATTCGGGGATTGTTGAGGATGAAAAAATAAAGGTGATTCCTCTTGGAATTGATACAAGTGTTTTTAGTCCAACAGAGAGGTGGGAACATAGAGACGGGGATTACGAAATCTTGTGTGTAGGTTATTTATATAAGTTGAAGGGAGTGGAACATCTAATCAGGTCCATGATGCTGGTTGCGAAAGAAAGGAGTGACGTTAAACTTCGAGTTGTCGGTGATGGACCGGAAAAAAATAAACTTATGGAATTAACAAAATCTCTGAACCTTGAAGACAAAGTTGTGTTTGAAGGGTTCGTGCCCCATACAGACATTCCTCGGTATTACCAACAATGCGATGTTTTTTGTTTTCCAACTCTCGGGGAGCCCTTTGGGAAAGTAGTTTTGGAAGCTATGGCTTGTGGAAAACCTGTCGTAGCGTCTAACGCTGGGGGGCCTGCCGAAATACTTGAAGATGGAAGAACTGGTTTTCTCGT
>CAYFZT010000077.1:6732-7092 GCA_964347555.1 uncultured Candidatus Bathyarchaeia archaeon
AAAAAATAGCCGAGACTTATCACGACTTGTATGACAACCTTTTTTAGACGAGTGAGTAGCAAACTCATAAATATCCTGACTATAAATCTGGTGAAACATCGGAGAGGAAAGATGCGCGCGCATTTATTAGCTGGTTACTAGGTGAATTCGACCATGCAAGTGACCACGCGATTTAAAGAAATCGCTCGCACGGAATACGCACGTATAACTATCGATTTTGCTATCATCACTGCGCTGGCTATTATAATATTTCGTAATTTTCTTCTTTCAAGCGATTGGCCAGCAGGAGGAGACGTTCTTGGCTGGATCTCTAGAGCATATTTGTTCAAAGATTTCCGATGGATCTACATGTGGCGTCCA
>CAYFZT010000077.1:7175-7408 GCA_964347555.1 uncultured Candidatus Bathyarchaeia archaeon
TTCGCATATCATTACACTCATAAACATCTAGCCTCTCTCTCCGCTTCTCTGATATACACTCTGAACCAATGGTTTTTTTCCCAGTTTACTGAAGCGCATATCGATATCACGTTTAGTTATGCTCTTGCTCCATTGCTTTTCTTGCTCTTAGATAGGGTGCTGGAGACCAGAAAGATTAGAGATGTCTTGGCTCTGACATTAATGTTCTCAGTGTTTGTGACAGGCTTCCATCC
>CAYFZT010000078.1:0-7393 GCA_964347555.1 uncultured Candidatus Bathyarchaeia archaeon
GAAATAGCTGAAGTCAGCCTTCGAGATCAAAAGGAAATCTCAAGAGCATACCGCTTGATAGTTAAAACGCTGAAGATGAAAATGCCCATCGACAACCCCACAGACTACGTCACAAAGATAGCAGAGAAAGCTAGAGTCTCCAGCGATGTCGAAGGACTAGCCATTAAAATAATTCGAGACGCCAGAAACAAACATGTCGCCATGGGAAAAGACCCGACAGGACTGGCGGCTGCAGCTCTCTATATCGCATCCAAAATCAAAAGAGAAAAAACGACACAAAGCCACCTTGCAAAGGCCGCAAACGTAACCGAAGTAACAGTAAGAAACAGGGCAAAAGACCTTATGAAAAAGCTTCACCTAAGCTTTAGTTGATATGTCTTCTTCGGCAGAGTCTGAAAGCACTTCGATTTTAGTTGAAGCTCTATTTGTCAGTTCTAATTGGTCGGCAAAACCCCTCTTAACATAAACGTTTCTGAGGAGAATTCTAGTGCCAGCTAAAAGCTCTTTAACAGATTCTGCGTATTTCCTCCAAAGTGAAACGTTTATTCTGCCTGTGCCGTCTGTGACATCGAAAGATGCAACTTTAACCTTTTCTTTTCTTGATGTCGTGACTTCCCTTACCGTTGGAGTTGTCAAGACTGTTGCCTTTATGTTAACTGGGCCTTCTCCCTCTTTTATGCCGCCAATTTTTCTCAACTCATAAGGTAGATACCCCTTAGCCTTGTCAGTAACCTTCTCTATCTGAGTGGCTTTTTCAGCATGAAGCTCCACCAGGTCGCCTGCTAGTCCTTTCACTCTGGCGTTCATTATCCGAAGGTAATCTCCAAGCTTTACGGCGCCTAATTCGTCAACCTTTTGGTTCCAGAATACAACTGTTATCCGTCCAGTTTCGTCTCCCAGTTGCAAGCGCCTTACTTTTCCGCGAGTTTCGTCTCTTCTTTCAAACTCGGAAACTTGAAAGACTCTTTGCACCTTGCCTGAAACATTTGCCTTTTTCCGGTTGGCTTTTACGGCGCTGATCTTTTCAACGAAACTTGTTAAGGGCGGATATTCGTTTTCTGCAATGTTTGATGAAGAATTCTGGATCTCCCCACGGTTACCCACGTGTAATTCTAGTTTTCCGTCAAGTCCCTCGCGGACATATCCATGCTGAATTCTAATTATTTGTCCAGAATCAATCTTCTTTTTCTCGATCAGAGAGACCTTGTCATCCCACAACACCGTCTTTAATGTGCCAGTTTTGTCGGCGATTAACAAACGTGCAACTTTGCCCTCAGTGAAGTCTGGGCGAGAGAAATTCTGAACAGGATATACAATTATCACTCTTCCCGTGATTGTAACGTCGTTTAGGCCTGAAACAAGTTTTTCTACAGAAAGTTTTGCCCACGAATTTTCCGTCTCATCTCTCGGGATTTCTACTCCCAATTCAAAAGCGACAATGCGAGCTGCTGCTTCATCTAGAAAATAGCCTTCAGCCGATCTTTTTTTCTCGTAAATCCTCTTTAGAACTTCTTCGCGGGTAAGATCGCGATGAACCAGTAAGATGCGCTGAACAATCTGCTCCAAGTCCATTGGTTTACACGCAACCAGCAATTCTTTAAGGTTTATTTAAACCCTCACTTATTAGTAAATAGCGTGAACTTCTGATGAACGAACAGCTATGGAATGTCGGAGTCACATTGATTCTAATAGGTTTTTTCCTAACGTTCATTGCTACTCTCATGCTATTTTTAAAATCCTTTAAAAAAGAGAGCAAGGTTAAAGGTGGGGGAGCCCTAATTATCGGGCCGTTTCCAATAATTTTTGGCACAGATAAAGAATCGGTGAAGATTCTTCTCTTGCTCTCAATAATTCTAATCTTGTTTCTGCTTGTTTTCATGGCTCTCTCCATACCTGGTTACAAGTAGAAAAGAGGTTCAACATGCAAGTCAAGACGTGTCAAATTTGCGGAAAACTTGCCCCGGCAACATATACCTGCAAGTTGTGCAAACGTGACGTTTGTGAAGCTTGCTTTAAACATGAGGTCAATGTTTGCTCAGAATGTTTTAGCCGTTTTAAAGAGGAAACGCCTCTGGCAACGTTTCCATTTAAACTGTTTCTTCTGGGTTTTGCACTTATGACTGCTGGAGTGATCTTTCTCATTGCTTCGGCAATATTATACGATAACCCTCAAACAACTAGTGGAATTGTCATACTCATAGGACCAATACCAATAATAATCGGTACCGGACCCTACTCTTTTTCAGCGATTATCCTCACCATAATTCTGACGATTTTAGGCATGGTTTTTTTCCTTGTTCTAATGCGAAAGAGGACGCAAAAAATGTGAAACACTCATACATTGGTGGGGCTGCCCGGATTTGAACCGGGGTCAAGAGCGTCCGAGGCTCCTAGCCTAGACCAAACTAGCCTACAGCCCCTTTCATGAAACATTTCATTCAGTCTATAAACTCCGAATTTGCTTAAATACAATTAGCCCCAACTCCATGTATCCAATTGAAGGTTTACTGTTTTACTTGTTTATTGTAAAGAGATGTACTCCTCGCAAGATAGTTTATATAGCGTTTTTTCACTCACGAAGCAAATCTGCTTTCGGCAACTCTTTAAAACTGGGTGCACATAATTACGGGGTACCCCCGATTCAGTGAAGGTGCTCATTTGCCACGTCGAAAAAGACCTGGAACCAGCGTGTTAAAGGCTGTCTCATCCTCCATTCGATTACAAGTCTTAACTCTGCTCTTGGAGAAGGGACCACTTTCCTACACCGAAATAATGAATATACTGCGTTTGAATCCAAGCAGAGACGCAGGTCGATTTGCCTATCACCTTAAGTCTCTTCTAAAAGCAGATTTAATCGAGCCAGATGTGAAAACCAAGAAATATAGGCTCACCGACCTCGGCAGAATGCTTGTTGATGTCGCTGAAGACATTGAAGAACGTTTTTTCAAAAGAAGAAAAATGATGGTTCGTAGCTCTCGCTTTGCTATGGAAGAATTCGACCGCAACAAAATAGCTGATTCCCTTGTAAAAGAAGCAGATGTTCCCCATGATCTGGCACAAAAGATAGCCAGGGAAACCCAAGGGCGCTTACTAAAAGTGAAGACTAAATATTTGACTGCCCCTCTTATTCGAGAGTTTGCCAACGCCATCCTTATTGAAAAGGGACTTGAAGAATACCGCCACAAACTCACACGTCTGGGACTACCTGTCTATGATGTTACTCAACTCATCAAAACAATGGGAATCCAAGCAAAAGGTGTGAGTGCAGTCCACGAAGCAGCAGCCAACTCCATAATTGAAGAGTACACTTTACTCAACGTTTTTCCACGTGACATAGCCGATGCCCATCTTTCAGGCTCACTGCATCTCAACAATGTCGGGCATTGGATTTTGAAGCCCAACGAGTTCTTACACGATCTCCGTTTTTTCCTTCAACATGGACTCAGCCTTGGGAGACCCAATTTCCCCAAGATCTCATATCCTCCTCCCAAAAGTTTTAAGGCTGCCCTTTTAGCCGTCTCTAATCTTCTGAGGATTGCTAGCACCGAAGTGGCTGGCGAACAAACGCTGGATTATTTCAACATCTTCCTTGCGCCCTTCATTCGCGGAGTTGAGACCGACAAAATCCGTGAAGATTTGCGTTTGTTTCTTCTTGACCTAGCCCATTCTCTGAAATGTGACGGTGCTCCCATTGCCGTGTCTTTAGGCTTAGAATTCGTGATTCCCGGCTTCGTCCAAGAAAAGAAAGCTGTAGGTCCAGATGGCAAGATTGGGGGATCTTACAGTGACTTTGCTGATGAAAGCCGTCTGCTCTTTTCGCTTCTTCTGGAGGTCATAAAGGAGGAAGGCAAAAGTAAACCAATCTTCAATCCTAGCTTGATTCTGAAGATTCGCCCAGAGATCTTTGAAAGAGAATGTGCACCTCTTCTCTTTCAGGCGCATCTCCTCGCAGCAGAAAGAGGACTCCCATACTTCGCCAATCTTCACTCGAAAGAACAAGAGTGTGCATCCTACACTGCAACAGGTCTACGTCTTTCTAGTAATTGGAAAAAAGACTGGGAGTTAGACACTTTGCGAACGGGAGGTATCGACAATGTTTTGGTCAATCTGCCAAGGCTTGTCTACGAAGCTGATAAAAACAAAACTGAACTTTTCAAACTTTTGGATGAACAATTAGAGATGGCGTTGCGATCCTTAGAGATCAAGTATCAAACCCTCAAACAAAGACGTAGGGAGGGGCTTCTTCCCTTCCTATCTCGAAAGGTTGCTGGAGACCCGTATTTTAGGCTGGAAGACTCTTCGCGTCAAATAAGCCCCATAGGATTAAACGAAGCAGCAAGAAGCTTTACTGAAGACTCTTTACATGAAGACAGCAAGGCTTTAGAATTTGCAGAGGAAGTTTTGCAGTATTTTTCTGGTGTCATTAATAAACACACTAGGAAGCCTGAAACCCGTCCGGTGCTGGCGTTTGTTCCTTGTCGCGATGCAGCCAAGCGTCTCGCAGAGTTAGATGTTGAACGTTATGGCTGGGCAAATGTACGTGCACGTGGTACGAAAGAGAAGCCGTTCTACACTGACATGTTCGCAGTGTCACCAGAAGCTGATATCACTTGGCAGGAGCGACTGAAGATAGAAGAAAGATTCCATCAACCAGCCATCGGAGGACACCTCGCCATTCTGGAGCTTACTGAGACAGAACAAGACCCCGACACACTTTTGGCAGTAACAAAACAGATCGCAACAACTTATAGAGTTGGATTGTATGCCTTCAACAAAAGCCTCACCTATTGCAGCAGCTGTCAAAAAACCTTTTTTGGGCAACTCTTGAAATGCCCGTCTTGTGGTTCTGTGAATGCGCTGGTCAGTCACAGACGAGTTTCAGCTAAATACGAGTCAAATGTTGTTTCCACTTAAACTTGGCAACTGATCAGAACAGAGAGACACATTTGTTGTGTTAAATGACTGAAAGGTTTGTACACTTTTTTAAACAATTTTTTCAAAAAAACTTAATTAAATAGCTATCATGCTTGATTTTCACAGAAATTTGTATAAAATTATCATGATTTCTGTAGTTAGAACTCGCAGATTTACATTCAAATCTGTATGCAAGGTTAATAGGCTAACTCACTGTAGAGTGTAGACTACCCTTTCTTTAAGGGTTCTAATGTGCTAACCAAAAAAGGTTGGAGGCTCACTTTAAATGACTCTAAAAACTCATGTGAAGTCGGTCTATACAGAAGAGAAAGAAACAGGTATAAACGAATTGCCTGGTTGCTTTGGAAAGTGGCTTTCTGAAAACTCCAAGAAGTGTGAAACGTGTAACGTTCAACTGGAATGTTATGGTAAGATGAGGAAAGAGGAGAAAAGGAAAGAAAAGGAAGAGAAAAGAAAAAGTGTTCCTTGGTATAGGCTAACGAACCTTGAAGAAGCCTTCGGTGTCTGTGAATCATGTGGCTAACACGTGCTATTCGGTGACGCCTAAGATAAGCGCGAGCAGTGTCATGCGGGTGACGATGCCATTCCAGACTTGCTGAAAATATCGAGCGTGAGAGGTAGAATCTACTTCTGCACTGATTTCGTCTACTCTTGGTAGAGGATGCAAAATTATCATGTCCTTTCTTGCGCTTTCTAACAATTTCTGGTCCACCTTGTAGGAGCCCTTAACCTTGGCGTATTCTGCCGCGTCTGGAAACCTTTCTTTCTGAATGCGCGTCATGTAAAGAACATTTAACTTGGGTAGAGCCTCTTCAATAGTTCTTTTCTCTGCAACCCTTATTCTTCCCTTTATAGTGTCAAGTACTTCCCGTCGCATTCGTAGAGATTCAGGTGAAACAAGATGAAGATTCACATCGTACAGGGACAAAGCATAAGCCAGCGAATGAACTGTTCGTCCATAACGGAGATCTCCAACCAGCGCTATGTTAAGTTTATCTATTCGCCCAAGCTCCCTCCAGATAGTATAAAGGTCAAGTAACGCTTGAGTTGGATGCTCCTCTGCTCCTGAACCAGCATTTATAATTGGGACCTCTGCGAATTCCGCTGCTAATCTAGCCGCGCCCTCTAGAGGGTGGCGCAGTGCTATGACGTCTGCATAGTTCTCCACAACGCGCACTGTATCTGCTAGGTTTTCTCCTTTCTTAATTGAGGCTATTTCTGGTTCTGCGAATCCTATGGCTGAGCCACCCAGTTTTTGCATGGCTGCTTCAAAACTAAGTCTCGTGCGAGTGCTGGGTTCAAAGAACAGTGTTGCCAACATTTTTCCGCGGAGCATGGCTGAGCCACTTTTTGCAACAGGCTCCATGGCATTTGTAATTTTCAGAATGTAATCGATTTCTTCGCGTGTGAAATCCTTAATTGAAATGATGTCGCGTCCCTTAAACTTCAATCTTTACACCAAACAAACTCTAACAAACCACAAATAACTCTTTTTATCAAAAGCAAAAGCTTCAGATAAGAATTCATGCCAGAAGCGCACATTACGCGCTGCCTTCTATATATACGGTTTTTTTGAGAACACGCGACAGATGATGTTACTGCAAGGAAGACCAACGTATTTAAGTTATGCTGCGGTTATGGGAGGGGAAGAGAGAGTAGAGTGGGCAAAAAGAAGGTAAAAAGCGAAGAAAAGTCTAGCGTTAAGGTGTTGCCCGTGGCCAACGACGTCATGGGCATAGCTAAAAAAATGCTGGGTTTCGATCGAATTTTAGTGAGTTGTCAAGACGGAAAGGAGCGTCTCTGCAGGATCAGAGGAAAGATGAAGAGAAGGATGTGGATTAGGCAGGGAGACATCGTTCTGGTTTCTCCGTGGGATTTCCAGTCCGACAAACGGGGCGACATTATATGGCGATACAGAAGGAATCAAGCCGACTGGCTGAGAAGGAACGGATATCTGAAGATGTGACTATAAAAATGTCTCTCACAATTTGTCTGGAGAATCAGCTTTTGCAGACGAGGTGTGACTATCAAAGATGACTAAAGTGAGCGATCATGTCAAATGCCCACAATGTGGTACGGAAGCCCGCGTTGTCTGGGTTGCACAAGACGAAAAAACAATGGCGATCAGATGCAAGAGATATCACAGTCATCATGAGCACAAAGCCAAACCTAAAAAGAAGTCTGTCAAAGGACTGATTTTCCTCATCGAGACATCCGGGAAAGAGTGAAAACTCAGTTCGTCACAAGATGAGCCATGGATCTTATAGAACGAGTACCTTTGTATAACCTTCCACACGCGCACTTGGAACCGTGAGTTAGCAATAGGCTTATTGAATTATATGTATCGGATTGGTTTCAACGACTTTCAATCTGCCTTTTCTTCCTGTTCTTAGCTGTTTTTCACCTCTAAACATGATGACGTTTGCATTTTCAATTTGAACCATGTCGTTGATGGAAA
>CAYFZT010000079.1:0-7380 GCA_964347555.1 uncultured Candidatus Bathyarchaeia archaeon
GGGACATCCCTGTCACAATAGACCTTAAACTCTCGGTGCAAGATTCTCCCAACAGCGCTGGCATGGTTATCGATGTCGTCAGGGCAACTAAGCTGGCTCTTGACAGAGAGGTGAAGGGGCCATTGACCAGCATTTCAGCGTATGCTTTCAAACACCCTCCAGTCCAAGTCCCGGATCACATGGCCCGACAGTGGGTTGAAGAGTTCATCCAAGGAAAGCGTGAGCGATAGAACGATGCGTGCAGTGATTCTCGCTGCTGGACGTGGAGAACGCCTATTTCCACTCACGAAAAACTATCCGAAACCTCTCACGCCCATTTTAGGCAAGCCACTGCTAGAATACACCATAGAAGCCTTAGAAGAAGCTGTAGTAGAAGACATTATCATCGTCACGGGTTATCTAAGCCACACTATACGTGAACATTTCGGTGACGGAACAAAATTTCGAGTAAAAATTACATATGTACATAATCCTGTCCATAAAAATGGAAATGCCACTTCATTAAAAGTTGCGCAAGAACTGCTAGCCAACGACGAGGCGTTTCTTCTATTGATGTCAGACCATTTCATTGACGTCAACATCGTGTGTAAAGCCTTAAAAAATATTGAACACAAACCTCTACTCTGTGTAGATCGACAACCACGTTATCCCCCCCAAATCGAGGATGCGACAAGAGTACTTGTGAATTCAAAAGGTTACATAACAAAAATAGGAAAAGACATTACCCAATGGAACGGTATTGACACAGGAGTTTTCCTGTTAGATAACAGCATCTTTGAAGTGATAGAGCGAATTGAAAAGCCAACATATCCTGTTACAATTAGTGACTGCATGAAAAAACTGGTCAGAAGTGGCAAGTCTTTATGGGCTTGTGAGGTATCCGGGCTTCTCTGGCTCGACATCGACACCTTTGACGATGTGGTTTTTGCCGAATCGATCTTGCGAGAAGTGGCTTAAATGCCGCGAGAATGGGATGGCATAATCTCTCAACTTATCAATAGAAAGTTCTCCCGTCCCACTGCACGTTTTTTAGCCAATCACACAAAAGTAACGCCGAATCAGATAACTATTCTAAGTTTTCTTGTAGGAGTGGCATCTGGATTGTTTTTCTACAATCATCCATTGATTGGAGGATTATTAGCTCAACTCAGTTCTATCTTAGATGGTGTGGATGGCGACCTTGCTGTCCTTACTGGACAAACATCTTCTTTCGGTGGGTTTATGGATTCTGTGCTAGATCGATACGCTGATGCCGCCATTTTGATAGGAATGACTTATCACGTTCTCTCAAAGCAAGAAGTTGTCACAAGCATACTTGTCGGGCTTGCCGCTTTGACAGGTTCATTCTTGGTTAGCTACACCAGAACACGAGCGAAAAGCGATTTGGGTGCTGTTTTTAAATCAGGTATATCGGGATATGCCGCCAACAGGGATGTACGTCTTTTCATCGTGATGCTCGGAGGAATCTTCAATCAAGTTTTCGCATGCCTCGTAGTATTAGCAGTTTTGACAAACTTTGTTGTCGTAACAAGAATATGGAATCTCCACGCTCGTTCTGGCGATAAACCTTGAAGTTGGGAGTAGCAAGTTCCATCGGTCTCGATATGTCCCTTAACGATTTTCTAGACTTTGCCACACGGTTAAAAGTTGGACTTGTAGAAATCAAGATGGATAAGCCGCATTTGCTATCTGCACTCTCAAAGACAAAACAGAAAAAAGCAATAAGAGACATCGTTAAATCCTTTAATTTCAAGTATTTCGTGCACGCTCCTTACATCAACATCAACCTAGCCAGCATGAACCCAACCCTTAGAAAAGCCTCAGAAAAAACAATATTGAAGAGCATAGCATTTGCCGCCGATATTGATGCCAAACTAGTTGTGTCCCATGTCGGTCGCTTGTCGAGGGACTACCCAGAAGAAATGTTTACTCACTCTTTGAAAAACGCTATACCTTGTTTAAGGAATCTAACAAACGCCTCTAAGAATCATGGAACCATCTTCACCATAGAAAACGACCATAGGTCAAACGATCAAATTCTCGCTGGATATCCCGAACAGCTGATGTTTCTCATCGAAAAAGTTGGATGTAAATTTACGCTTGATGTTGGTCACGCTAACACTGTAGCAAAAATTGAAACTTTCCTAGCTAGATTAGTAGAACACATAGTTAACGTTCACTTGCATGACAATGACGGCGAACAAGATGCGCATCTATCTCTAGGAACAGGAAACATAAATTTTTCAGCAATCCTAGCAAATTTAAGAAAAATAGAATATAAGGGTCCGTTAATAGTTGAAGTTCATTCTTCTTCAGGGTTAAAAGAAAGCGTGACACTATTGAGGGAAACTTTTGGCAAACGTACATTTTCACCTGGAAACCAACACGGTTTGAGAGTCCACAAGACTTAACTCTCCGCTTTTTTGTTTGTCGTCGGCTCAAAAAGGTTTTTAGTCTTTCTTAAAGAGATTCAACGACCCTCCCTCCCCCTCAGGGTACGTGACTGTATAAATAGGGAAATCAGCAACTTATTTGAGGAGTCTCACATGTCGAGATCGTCCATATTTAGGGATATGGATAAGCTTTCGCCTCGTTATGTTCCGAAGGTTCTTCAGCATAGGGAGGATCAGATGAGGTTTCTCTCAGGTCTCAAAAGATAGAGGTGGTAGGGCCTAGTGGTTTGGCTGATCCCGGCTCGGCCCTTGAACCGCCTCTCATACTCGTAGATGGGTTCCTTGGTGCGCAGGATTAAACCCCGCTTCCAGCATATGTACAAGCAGTTGTAGGCAGAACCCTCTGGTAAGCCCGTGATCTTCACAATCTGCCTCTGGCTCTTCGGCTCATGGTCTTCTAAGGCAGCTAGAACAAACTCCCTAGACCGCCCCAAATCCAACACTTCCATTAGAAACTGGCCGAAAACAAGGATTTAAACCTTCTTCCAAAATAGAAACTGCTACCAAAATGAATAGTCTAATTCTATCGCTTATCTGTCGAAAATGACTAAGAAATCGGCTTAAAAGGCTAAGGTAATATGGCGCCGGGGGTGGGATTTGAACCCACGCGACCTCGAAAGGTCACAGGCTTTCCGCGATTTCAAGGCGTGAACTCCAGGCTTGAGCCATATGTAGTCGTGTTATGTCTGCTCCCTACCGGATTTCCCGCTTTTGCGTTTACACTGCTTGCTCTAGGAGACCCCGGCGTCTAGCATGTTAGAATACAGAGAGTTGTTTTTAGGTTTTTTGAATCAGGCGCCCTTCTGCCATGCTTTCGGGTAAACACCTCGAGCCATGAGCACACGCATAGTTTTAGCTACCAGTCCATGATTCATCTTCAGAATCTGCTCCGTAGATGCAAGAGCCTTTGCCAAGGCTACAGCTTCACCCTTTAGAGTCATTACAGCTACTATATCGCTGGGTTTGATGCTTGTTTCTAGAGAAACTACGCCAGGTGCCGCAAGGGATGCTCCGTGGCAGACGGCATCCACAGAAGAATCACGTATGTAAATCTTTGCCAAGGACTGCAAAGCTTTCTCCATGGGCTGCACAAATCTTCGCAGCAAGGTTTCGTCTTTTTCTTGTTGCCAACGAGACTGCATGTAGGCAATGTCGTGCAAAGTTGCTAAACAGTTTTCCTCTGTGAAAGGCCCAGCTCGTGTTCGCCTAAGCTCCTGCATGTGAGCGCCTACTCCTAAAACTTCGCCCATGTCATAGCAAAGCTTGCGGATATAGGTTCCAGCTTCGCAACCAACTTGAAACAGCACATTGCGCTCCTCTTGCTCCAAGAACCGTAAATAGTAGATCTTTCTTGTTCTCACCCGCCGCTTAACAGAAGCCCTCACCGGCGGACGCTGGTAAATAACACCACAAAACTCCTCCAATACTGCTTTAACACGACTTTCGGAAATCGCACCATGAAGCCTCATAACGCATATGTACTCTTTTCCGGCAAACAGAAGTGCACGCACGGCCTTTGTGGCTTCCTCTAAGGCTACAGGTAAGACACCGGTCACTTTCGGATCTCCCCAGCATGAAAGACTGCTGCTTTCCTTCATGCTTCTAGGGTTCCGCCGTGACCAGCATGCTTAAGGTTGAGGAGTCGTTTCACCCACGCTGTAACCTCGTGGCTTGAAGGGCCTGCAGGCTTATCAAGATTGACAACTCCAAATCGAATATAGTCTTGAATCGGGCGCTCCGCTGGTTGACATCCATAGCGGGGGCTAGTTTCCTCCTCAATCTTCACTATCAACTTGTGTTTGATTTCCCATGGTGGCACAAGTTTCGACATTAAAGCTTCACTTCCTTCCATGATGTAGGTAGCTTATTCCATTAGAAGTTCAATTGGCTTTAATTGTTTTGTTGTGGAATCTAACTGACGCTTGCAGGTGGGTTATGTACCGATATTCTCGTGTATTTCGTTAGAGACCAATAAATATGGAAAAATGTACTACTACAGTTGCAATATCTATAGTGAGACCTATTATTATCATGATTGTTCCTTCTTGTCGATAACGTTTCCTTTCTTCAGGTTTCAATTTCGCGAATTTTTTAAAGTCAAACCATCCAGTACGAAGTCCCCCACGATATGGAATACTGTTCGCTCTATAGATGAAAGAAGCAAGAATTTGCAAGATTCCGATAAACACAGTGAAGAATCCTTCATAAGTAAGAATAGGAGTGAACAGGTAAAGAATTTTCAGAATCCATAGAACGGGCAGAATTACCAAGTTCAAAACGATGAGATATCCTAATAACTTAATCACAAAGATTAGCATCCAATTAACATTTCGTTTGAATATAAACCTCATCAATATCTAAGGTTAAAAACGCAATTGGAAGGGTAAAAGACTTGCGTCATTAATCTAAAGCGTATTTCTAGGGGCCCGCTTTAATATCAACACTCGACAAATGGTACTATCATTTATGTAAGTTATATCCTATCTTTGTTAGTGTGCGCATACGAGGAAGTTACGAAATATGGCCATTTCACGTGGTAAACCTATCAAGGTAAACCGGGACACGTTAGCGTTTCGTCTAACTTGTTCATTAACGCCTACACCAAAAAAAATATCTTCTAGAAATATCCTATACTTAGTGGGGAGAAGATGTATCCTAATCTATTCAGTAGAGAGTTTGGAAGGATGCTTCTTGCAAAGTTCAAGTACAGAGATAGAGCAACCATTATAGGAGATATCCTAGACACGATTTACAAGGATCCAAACGGAAAAACAAAAACGAGCATAATGCGATCTGCAAATCTGAACCTTGATCAAGCAAACAAATATTTGCGATTCCTAATACTGTGTGATATGGTGAAAACTATAGATCCTCTAGGAACCCAGGAAATAGGCAGATATAAACTAACGGGTAAAGGAGTAAATCTTCTAAGAAACTTCGACATGTGGCAACTCATCTTAGAAACTTTCCGCCAGAAAGTAGTGTAATCAGCTAAGATAAGTTGAGGGGAAAGAGAAGCCTAGGCAACATTAATCTATTCATGGTCATATTCATAAGACTTTGTTGTTTTTAATAATTAATCATTTAATAAGTCATCGCGCTAAATGCTTGTTTACTGATTAAGAACCGTTTAATCACAATGCCTCTAAAAGTTTCAAGCAGTAGGAGGAAACTCTTAGATTTCCTTAAAACCCTTAAGCCTTATTAGTGCGTTGACATTTTTCCTTCGATAGCTAGATGGTCGCTGTCTAAATATTGTGGGGTCGTAGTCTAGCTTGGTTTAGGATACCAGTCTTAAGTCTTTGTATTTTTCTGTTTTTCTGTGGGGGGGGTCTGGTCATTCATGCTTTGTCACCTCTTGTGTAGTTGTCTAACGTGTTTGTTCTGTTTGCCTCTACGTAGCCTCTCAGGTCTTCGCCTCTGAACAAGGCTTTTAATAGAGGTCGTGGTCGGTTTTTTCGTATTTTTCTTTTCATGTTTTTCAACTCATGAGCATTTTTTTCTCATCTGGCAGTGTGAGGAGGCTCTGCGGAATGATGATGATTCGGAGAGCCTCTGAACATTCATAATTTTTCAACTCACATTTTGGGTTCTACTATAACGCTCATCGGGTAGGAGAGGTGGGCTCTGCATATCATATCTAGTGAAATCGTGGCTCTGTTTTTTTAAGAGCCAAAAAATTTATGTTGGAATCGGAATGGAGACAATAAATTTTTTAGATTTCACGATATATAAGAAGGAATATGCGGGGGCGTTGGCTATAGAAGGTGTCTAGTTGGTTGACCTATTCATTATTTTCATGCGCGCGTGCGACGGGGGACGGTTGTTTGTTGGACACTTATTTCAGTGGAATGGTTATCGCAAAGTCCTTCGTTATCTCGTAGTAGTGCACACACAAGTATATTCCCTCTAATGTTGAGCGATGGGTATGAATGTAGAGGCGTTGCTTTTCCCCTTCTATCCAAATCTCTTCCTTCCAACTGAGGTTCTTATCGGGGAATCGAGCTGGAAACACAAGTGTTATCGTCGTGCCATCCTCGAATTCTAGAGTAAGTATTTCCGGCTTATTTCCATTCCAGTGAATGAGAAGCTCTGTCTTCTTGTTTCTGACCTCTAAGATCTCTACTTGGTCTGAAGCCGTGATGCTCCGCACGACATCAGTGTTGTTGTTTCCCAGTATGTCCCAATGAATGTATTCGTATTCTCGGCGGGAAAGCTCTGCGCGGGAGACGTAAGGAAATCTGTTGCCGTTGGATGTAACTAATACGACTTCGTACAGACGATCGGACGACCAGTTGTAATCAATGCTTATAGTTTCTGAATCGCCTGGAGGCAACACTATTGGGATGGAAGGAGGCGTTATTTCTATGCCATCTACGAAAATCTTGTCGATTTCCGCTGAGAATGAGCCCCCATTCATTACTGAAACATCAATCTCTCGCCCCTCATAGTAGCCTGAGACAAAAGAAACATCAGTGATTACTATTTCCTCAACCTTCATTAGCGAGGAAGTCAACCTACCCATCCATAAAGAAGCGGCAATAGTCACAGACACTGTTGCTGCTATAAGAACTATTGCCCCAACAACTGAGCTCAGGGCTTTGGTGTTCTTCATAAAATGATGCGTTGCCATTCGAGCTTCACGCATCTTTTCTTGTGTAGCTTTGTGCAACTGTAATCACGTCCCACACATCTACAATATGTCCTATAAGGGACATATCCCCAATTATGATATATTCCAATCTAGGATATAAATATTTCTTATGTCTTCATATACCAGAGACGGTATGCGCGCGCGATATGTTCCTTAACTGACTCTGGGTTGTCGAGGTCTGCGTGTCTGCTTAACTGTTTCAGGCTATAAGAGATTGATTTTAGTGTATTTCCTGCGAGTCCGCGCTTGCGATTTTCAAGTAATGTATTTATA
>CAYFZT010000080.1:0-2107 GCA_964347555.1 uncultured Candidatus Bathyarchaeia archaeon
GCGCCTTCACATGCCTTGATAATTAAAGTCGCAGGGGCATAATGAGAAAAACCCAGGAAAAGATCAGCAGCCATAGAGCCGATCCCTCCAGCGAAAGCGCCGACAAAGGGACCGAAAAGTAATGCTGTGATGTAAACCATGGATTCACCAACGTTAAAGAAGCCTGCAGTTTGTGGAACGTAGATGGAGAAAATCACTGTTGCTACAAATACGAGGGAAGTGAAAATGGCTGTGATAGATAGTTGTATTGTTGTTGACGCGGTTTTTCGGCGTCTCATACAAGCCACCTAGTTAGTATAGTTACAACTATACTATCTCTTCACTTAAATCTTTTGTATGAACCTACAGAATAGTCTTCAACTCGTCAATAGAGCGTAAAACTCGTTTTCCACGCGCAGTGATTTTGAAATATTTTCTTCCTTTCTTCTCATAGGCGACTACTACTCCCTTCTTTGAGAGTTCATTTAAATGCTGATAGATAGCGCCGCGTGTCATCGTTTTCCCCAGTTTTTTCCACAAGTCATAACCATAAGTGTCTCCTCTGCTTAGAATGCGCAGAATCTTCTCCTTGGTGCTTAGTTCTAAACCAACGACCGCTGTTTTTCGTTTTTTGGTTAAGGTTTGGAGAACATCTGTGGCTTTCAGCCCACTACCAGTTATCAGACATATCACTTTGTCTTTCTTTTCAATCAAGTTTTGTTGAACCAGCCTCTTCAGAGCTGCAATTGTTGCCGAACTTGCGGGTTCAGCAAAGATTCCTTCCAGTCTGGCTATTTCCTGTTCTGCAGTGATGATCTCGGGGTCAGTTACTGAAATAGAGATTCCGTCTGACTCTCTTAAGGCTTGGAGAGCCCATGCTCCGTTAAGGGGGTTGCCCACAAGGATGGCTAATGCATGGGTGAAGGGCTTTTGGGCAACTTTGGGTTCAGGTATGTTTTTTTGGTGTGCTGTCACTATAGGTGAACACCCTTTTGCTTGTACGCCTACCATTTTTGGCAGACTGTCGATCTTGTTTAAGGCTTTGAGTTCTTTGAAGCCCTTCCAGAGGGAATATATAGTGCCGCCGCTTCCCATGGAAACTATGAACCAGTCTGGCACGCCAAACTGCTCTACAACCTCGAAGGCAATTGTTTTTTGAGCCTCAATTACGAGAGGGTTCATTTCTGCTGTGGCTTGATACCACCCTGTCTCCTTCTCCAAGGATTCTGCTCGTTTGATAGAGTCATTTACGAATTCACCGTGTTCTTCAATGACTGCATCGTAGATAAGCATTTGAGCCAGTTTTCCCATGTCCACTATTTTCGGAACAATGATGTGACAGACGAGACCAGATTTTGCGCAGTAAGCAGCTAAAGAAGCGCCTATGTTACCGTTTGAAGCGCAAATTACATAGTCTTGCTTCAAGTCGAGGGCGTTTGAAATCATCAAAGCTGCACATCTGTCTCGAAACGAGTTAGTCGGATTCCGCGTCTCGTCTTTAAGATAGAGCTCTTTTAAGCTCAATTCTTCTGCTAGACGTTCAGCTCTGTGTAGGGGTGTGCCTCCTTCTCCCATTGTGACAAGGGTTTTGACTTCTGGAAGTAACGGCTTGTATCTCCAGAAGCTGAAGGAGCCTGTGAACTTTGCCTTGCTCAATCTTTCGAAATTGTAAGCATACTCGAGGAGACCTCCACACTTTTTGCACTTAAACCGTTGGGGAAAAGGCTCGTAAGTTGTAGAACATTGGCTGCAACGGAGAATCGCCATTTTTTAGAGGCTCCGACTATGAATTGGCTTTCTCATAACTTTTCTTTATCGGTTAAAATAATACTTAAAGGGCTGAAGTTAAGTTTTAAGAGAAAACTCTATACCTTTTTAGACATTGGAGAGAACACTGCTGAACATTCGTGACTTAAAGCCGGGAATGAGACGTGTAAATATCAAAGTGAAGGTTGTCGACACAGTCGTGGTTCACATGTAACTACCGTCAGAGGGGTTGATTGTATCAAAGTTGATGATGTTGATGTCGATAAGCTGGTTGAATAGGATTAATCTGAAGCTGCCTCAGTCTCCAAGATCGCTTCCACTGCCCATCCCGCCGCGTTCTCGGGGAGCTGCTGGCACACTT
>CAYFZT010000080.1:2117-5371 GCA_964347555.1 uncultured Candidatus Bathyarchaeia archaeon
AATCATGTAATCAAACTGTTGCTCGCGCATGAATGTGTAGGGGGGCTAATAATTTAAGGAGAAAGTTCTATGCGTAGATGTGTTCCTTTCGAGCAAACCTTAAAGAGCATGGCAGAAATGGGAATAGGAGAGATTCTTTCATAGAGGTGATGGAATATGAATGATTTTATTATCATAGTCAACCTAGATTTATTTGTTTATATAACTAGATGACAGAGTCTATTGAGAAAAAGAGTGAAAACAGATGATAATTGGAATAGACCACATAGCCATTGCAGTTATCAAACTTGACGAAGCCTTACAGATCTACGAAAAGATCCTTGGCTTAAAACTAGAAAAAGTAAAGGTTGCCGAAGACCAGAAGATTAGAGTAGCCTTTTTCCAGGTTGGAGAAACAAAAATGGAACTGGTAGAGCCAACAGCCCCAGAAAGCACTGTTGCAAAGTTCATTGAGAGAAAAGGAGAAGGCATACATCACATAGCCCTCAAAGTTACAAATATAGAAGACCTTCTCAGGCAACTGAAGGAAAAAGGAATAACTCTCATAGATGAAAAACCAAGAATTGGAGCAGAGGGCGGAAAAATAGCCTTTCTACATCCCAAAAGCCTAGAGAACGTACTAATAGAATTAGTTGAACTCTAGAATGGAGATGTCTCCAGCAAACTTCTCCTTTCTCTTTTTGTTTACACCACTTTCAGGGATCAGTTATGTGTGTAGACTTATATGATAAATAACCATCAAGTTAGTTGAAGGGAAAACTGTTGAAGATATGGCAAATAGCAGTTTTCAATGGAACATTAATTCTACTCCTTTCAGGAGCTTTACCATTAGTTTCCATACAGTTCATAGGCACCTTCTCACTGAGCCTCTTTGACCTATATACAGGGTTTGGGCGCGGTCTTTCAATGCTTGAATCTCCTTCCGAATTAACGGAGACTCTTTCAAGCGTTGTAGCAGGGCTAATCTTAACGGTAATCTTGTTTCCTATTGCTGTTGCAGTTGGATTCGCGTCTTTGAAAATTGGTCCGAAGGCATGTCTTGTTGCGGGCTTTCTTGGAATGATTTGTTGGCTTAGCTCCCTATTTGCACTAATCCAATTGAAGCTTTCAATAGCTCAGTCTGGAAGCCCCTTAGGAGGACTCGCGGCAAGCCTTATTCAAATTGGCTATGGGGTTTATGGAGGCATCTTAGGCTCTATAATACTACTGCTTTCCTACCTTGTTGCTAGAAGCGAAGCGAAAAAACCTGTAAACTCTCCATAAACTAGTAAATTGAATTCTTAAACAGTTGACGTCACTTTCGTCGAGAACTGGAACTGGGGCACCCAAAAAAAAGGAGGTTATTCAGCTTT
Source organism: uncultured Candidatus Bathyarchaeia archaeon (assembly GCA_964347555.1). Lineage (GTDB taxonomy): Archaea > Thermoproteota > Bathyarchaeia > Bathyarchaeales > Bathyarchaeaceae. Next base: position 3,470 of record CAYFZT010000080.1, read on the forward strand.
TTAGTCACCGTTTTCTTTCTGTTGTTTGCAGCAAATAGTTTCAGATTCCCATATGGATATGTATCGCTAATTCTGAGCCTTCAAAGTGAAATGCCGGAAAATATGGTGGAACTTCAATGTGGAAAGCAACATCTCCTTTCAGCGTTCCAGTTATGGTCGCATTGCGATAATAGTAGGGGGAATATGGAGAAGGATTTGAAAATGTGAAATCTAGTTCTCCGCTTCTCGCCTTAACCGATAAGATAGAGCTTGTAGGTCCGATGGCGATGATTGAGCCTTCCTCTAATCCTTTCACAGACAGATGGTATGCCCAAGCATTTACCTTGTCAAAATCTATATTTCTTACATCTATAGCGAAATTTGTGGACCCTGATGGGTACGAAGGAAAACTAGATGACCACTCCAATCTGCTAGCTCTGAAATAGTGAACTACTTCGCAAATAGCGTTCAGTCCAGACGCGTCTGCAGATATTTCGATCTCATAGGTTCCTGGAGGTCCCGGTTTCGCCATGACAACTAATGGTGGAGCGGAAGTTGCACTTAACAAGGCTATAAAAGTGATAACAATTAGTGATGTAGTTAATACAGAACCAAGTGCTTTCTTCTTTTCAAGTTTCATTTTTCTCCCTCCTGCTAAACTAATAAGTCAATAACCAATTATTATGTGGACGCTTTTAAGATATATGGAGAATAGTTCTATGAGTTGCACTTGATCGATGGGCGTGTAAAACTGCGTGAGAAAAAGTAAAAAATCATGCAAATATAGTGACAACCAGTGCTGATAAAACTATGCAAGAAACAGAGCCTATACGACTGAAGAAAATTAAGGAAAAACTTCAAACTGAATTCATCGGAAAAACTATTCATTATTTTTCTGAAGTGGCTTCTACTAATGATTTAGCAAAGCAAATAGCTGCTATAGGAGCAAAAGAGGGAACAATAATCATTGCTGAGACTCAAACAAGCGGCAAAGGTAGACTCCGCAGAAAATGGGCATCTCCAAGAGGAGGAATATGGTTTTCAACAATCCTGCGACCAGAACTTGACGCCAGAGACGTTCCAAAACTGACCCTCATGACGTCACTGGCTGTAGCCAAAACAATAAGTCAACTCTTTCAGTTAAGGATTGAGGTCAAATGGCCCAACGATGTCCTAATCGATGGCAAAAAGGTATGCGGTATCCTAACCGAGGCTAACACAAGGGGAACCAAAATAAACTTTGTCGTGGTCGGCATTGGAATAAACGCCAACATTAACCTAGATTCCTTACCCAGACAGGTAAGAGAGACTGCGACTTCTCTGAAACACAAGTTGAAAAGAAAGATTGACCGTGAACAATTTCTACTAATTGTGTTAGAGAAGATGGAAAACTATTATGTTATGTCTGTGAAAGGAAACTTTGACTCAATTTTGAAGGAATGGCGGAGTCTGTGCCGATTCTTGGGCTCTTACGTGGAAGTAACCAGCGTGAATGAGAAGATTGAAGGCTGGGCAGTTGACGTGGATAGAAGTGGAGCCTTAATCATAAAGCTTCGAGACGGAACCATTAAGAAAGTTCTGTCTGGAGATGTAAGCTTTAAACGTAGTCCAGATTTGGACACTAAAAGCAACAAAAATGCCCCGACTGCAAGGCTAAGGTAAGGCTTTCATTAAACGCTGAGGCTCCTCGAATATCGATTTGCTGTAGAGAAGACGTCATCCGTGATAGGCTGCGAAGAGTTCGACTGGATATTTAGGAAACTGGGAAGATTAGGCGAGTTGTCCTTTGAAAGCTGAGGGAAAGGATTTCTCAGTTAAGTTAAATATCTCCTTGGTTAATAAAGGTAGAAACATTCGGAGGCAGAGGAATGGCAAAACGTGAACCAACAGTTAAGGACAAGATTAAACGGTTGAGAGAGCTGC
>CAYFZT010000080.1:5419-7366 GCA_964347555.1 uncultured Candidatus Bathyarchaeia archaeon
AAAGGAGAGGATTGAGGCTCAGCATAAGAGAGGGAAATTGACTGCTCGAGAACGTATAGACTTGCTCTTAGATCCTGGCACCTTTGTGGAGTTTGACCCATTTGTAGTGCATCGATGTGTAGACTTTGGCATGGCTGAGCGGAAACCCTTAGGAGACGGCGTTGTAACTGGTTACGGAACCATCGATGGTCGTCCAGTCTTTGTTTTTTCTCAGGATTTCACTGTTTTTGGCGGTTCGCTTGGTGAAATGTTTGCTGAGAAGGTTTGTAAGATAATGGATTTAGCTATGAAGACTGGGGCGCCTGTTATTGGGTTGAACGATTCGGGTGGTGCCCGCATCCAGGAAGGCGTAGCCAGTTTGGCGGGGTATGGTGACATCTTTTTTAGAAATGTTATGGCTTCGGGTGTGATTCCGCAGATTTCAGCGATTATGGGACCTTGTGCTGGTGGTGCTGTTTATTCGCCTGCTTTAACTGATTTTACTGTTATGGTGAAGGAGACGAGTCATATGTTTATCACTGGGCCAGATGTGATTAGGGCTGTGCTTGGACAAGAGGTTAGCTTTGAGGATCTTGGGGGCGCTTTGGTTCACAGTCAAACCAGTGGGGTGGCGCATTTTATTGCGGACAACGAAGAGGAATGTATAGCTATTGTTAAGAAATTGTTGAGTTTTCTGCCGTCTAATAATATGGAAGATCCTCCTGTTGTGGAGACTGGGGATGATCCTAATCGGACAGATGAGCATTTGGCGGAGATTGTGCCTGATGATCCTGACAAGCCCTACGATGTTAGGGAGGTAATTTTGAGCGTGGTTGACAACAGCGATTTTCTGGAGGTTCAGCCTTTGTGGGCGCCTAACATTGTTGTGGGCTTTGCCAGGCTTAATGGGCGCACGGTGGGGATTGTTGCGAATCAGCCTAGGTTTTTTGCTGGTGCTTTGGACATTAACTCTTCGGTTAAGGCTGGAAGGTTTGTGCGGTTTTGTGATGCGTTTAATATTCCTGTTGTGACTTTTGTGGATGTTCCTGGGTTTTTGCCTGGGTTAGATCAAGAGCACGGAGGCATTATTCGGCATGGTAGTAAGCTGCTTTATGCTTATTGTGAGGCTACTGTGCCTAAGATTACGTTGATTTTGAGGAAGTCTTATGGTGGTGCTTATGACGTTATGGGAAGCAAGCATTCTAAGGGAGACGTTAATCTTGCTTGGCCTACTGCTGAGATTGCGGTTATGGGCCCTCAAGGTGCAATTAACATTATTTTTAGGAAGGAGATTGCTAAGGCTAAGGATGCGGAGGAGACGAGGAAGAAGCTGGTTACGGAGTATCGGGAGAAGTTTGCGAATCCTTACATTGCGGCGGAGAAGGGGTATATAGACGATGTTATTGAGCCAGCGGAAACTCGACCTAAACTGATAACAGCCTTAGAAATGCTTGTGACAAAACGAGAGTCAAGACCACCCAAAAAACACGCAAACATTCCCTTATAATATGACATTCCAATGTTAGATATTTCCCCCTACATTTAAGTTATGTCTATTTCAACGTCGTAGTCATTCGCTAGTTCTCCTATTGCACCACAGTAAGCGTTTATGTCTCTTATTTCACCTTTCAGTTGTACTGCTATGGTTCTTTCAACTCTTGCCATTAAACCACTTCCTAAATTTCACTTTAAAACAAGTATTAATTGTCGAATAACCGATAAATAATCATTTCAGTAGGCTTGAGAAACCAAATCATAGATTCAATATCTCACCAGAGCTAGACATGAAACTTTATTAGCATGCACAACAACACTTTTAAATGCGAGAATCGCCACACCACTTTTTGGCGATAATGAAATCGCACATTCAAGCCGCAACTTAGACGGCGGCGTCAACCAAGACAATATGGACGAAAAACGTCCATGGATGAACGTGTTGACTCCAGTTGCGGCAACAAAGATGAGGAC
>CAYFZT010000081.1:0-3031 GCA_964347555.1 uncultured Candidatus Bathyarchaeia archaeon
ACAATATTTTGCATGTTTCTGTGGTATAAGCTCTCTGCAATTTTACTGCGCGCGCAAAATGCTCCTATCCATGGTAATTATTGTATATAATGTGCTACTAAGATTTTTGCTCACAGGAAATATTTGATTTCAAGCTGCATCAATAATCTAAGGCGTCCGCGCACGAAGCCTAACTATATCAACCCTTTCTCAGAATGAAGATGAACTGATACGTATAGTTTAATGGAAGAACCTGCCAGATGAGTTTTTGCATCATTAACCTTAACGTTAGTAATGGATTCTTGGTGAAGATCTTCTTAGGCATCGGCCACCTATCTTGAAAGATTTTTAATACATCTAGCTTTTCATCAGCTAGGATGTTTTTCCACTGGTTTAGAGAAAGCAATCTTTCGTTAATATCTTGTTGGGAGGTGCCCTTTGATTCTTGAAACTTCAAAAAGAAGTAATTAGAATTCGGCACAACTACACAAAGTAATGCGTTCCTCTTAGCAACTCTTGCCATTTCCTTAACGCCTCTTTTAATATCGAGAAAGTGCTCCATCACTCCTATGCATGTTACATAATCAAAGAAATTATCGGAGAATTCAAGTCGTTCACCTTTCCCGACAAAAATCTTCGAGTTCGGAGAGATTCTTTCTGAGATTTTCACGGCTTCCTCAGAAATATCAACTCCATACGTCTCCAAACCTCGTCTATCAGCTTCCTTTAGGAGATAGCCTGTTCCACAACCAACATCTAATAACCGCTTACCAGCTTTTACCTCTAAATAGTCTAGAAATATTGGGTATGCCCCACAAGGACGCCACGCATGCTCTCCTCTTTCTGCATGTAGTTGATTGTACCACACCTTGATTTCTTTCTCAGTTGCCATACTACGTTTTTTGGTTTCAAATCTCTAAAAAGTTTGTGTACGTGCGCGCATGTTTGTTTCCAGTTGACACTGAGTATTCCAATATCAAGTATGCGCGCGCATGCGTTCTCAGATTACCATGCAGATTTTTGCGTTAAAATTAAGCTACCTAGACTAGCTTCACAAATTTTGTTTTCATATCTCCATCTAACATGAACCTGGATTTTATGAGGAAAAGCTAGAGTTTGATTTCCTTGCGCGCGCATGCTAAGAAAAAGTGGAATACTACGACTATCTAAGTCTGGTAGGGCCCTGGAGATCTATCTTAATGATATGCGGAGTGATATCTTTAGTCACTATTTTTATGTAAGTCTTGAAGCTGCGAAGGATGGCATAGACAAAAAAAGAGGGTCCGCAACAGTTTCAGAACTCATAGCAGAAAATACGATATCAGAAGACTTTGACAGATAGCAGTTAACGCCTAATTAATTCAACATGGTTTAGCCTTATTTCGCTAAAAGAACCGCAAAAACCTTTTCAGATATCTGAATGTTGCGAGGCACATATCCCCTAGTATGCACGTCGCAACCACAACCATATTATTAAATAGCCGTAGCAACCAAAGAGATTTCATGAAGTCCATGCAAGAAGTGTTGCGAAGTCTATTATTAAGTGTGTGTGGATTTGTAACTAAAAGCAATTATTATTAAGCAACATGGAACCTTAATGTGTTGAATCACGGAGGATAAGGATAATTGACTAAGATTGTCTTCGGCACAGATGGTTGGCGGGGAATAATAGCAGAGGACTTCACCTTTGACAATGTGAAAGCCGTGGCTCAAGCCCTATCTGACTATCTCATATCGCAAAACTTGCATGAGAAAGGCTTGGTTGTCGGCTATGACACTCGGTTTATGTCCAATCGATTTGCTCAGGCAGTGGCAGAGGTTGCAGCTAGCAATAACATACCGGTTTTGTTAGGCTCTAAGCCAACTCCAACTCCCATAATATCCTTCTCAGTCAAAAATCGCAAAGCATGTGGCGGAGTGGTCGTCACCGCCAGCCACAATCCATCAATCTATAACGGCGTAAAATTCAAGCTTGAACATGGTGGACCTGCACCCACTGAAATTACAAAGCAAATAGAAAGCTTTCTCTTCAAAAACATGCCGAAGCATGATAAAACAAGAATTGAAAAAAATATTATGATGGTGGATTTCGAAAGCGATTATGTTGAGCGCATAAAGAAGCTTGTAGACTTAAAACTCGTAAGTAACACAGGATTCCATGTGATCTTTGACGCCATGCATGGAGCTGGAAACAGAATTGTCGAAAGACTACTCTCATCCACAAAGTGCAAGGTTGAAACCATACACGCCGAAGAGAATCCAACTTTTGGCGGAGTCAAGCCAGAACCCATCGCTCAAAACCTCAAGGCTTTGATGGAGACAGTTGTTGAGTTAAACGCTCATGTGGGATTCGCCACAGATGGAGACGCAGACAGGGTTGGAGTGGTAACCGCAAAGGGCAGTTTTGTTACACCTCATGAAGTTTTTGCTTTGCTGCTTCTGCATTTACATGAGAATCGAGGTTGGAGAGGTGGTGTCGTGAAAACAGCTTCTGTGTGTAGCATCGTGCCTAGAATGGCTGAAAAGTTTGGCTTGCCCGTTTATGATGTAGCAGTAGGCTTCAAGAACGTATGCGAAATCATGCTCAAAGAGGACATTCTCATAGGCGGAGAAGAAAGCAGCGGCTATGGTTTTAAACATCACGTGCCTGAACGCGACGGCATCCTCTCATCCTTATTCGTCTTAGAGTTAATGGCTATGGAAGGAAAAAGCTTAAGCAAGCTTTTAGCTGAATTGAGAGAAGAATTCGGCGAGCTTCATTACGACCGAATTGATTTGCCCTACGAAAAGCCTGACCGCATGAAAATCATACCAGAATTACAGGTTAATCCTCCGCGGCAAATCGCCAACTTACAGGTTGAGAAAGTCAGTACTTATAGAGGCGTTTCAGCCGTTAATGGAATAAAGTTTGACTTCACTGACAAAAAAAGTTGGCTGCTGATTAGAGCCTCAGAAACCGAGCCGATCTTCAGAATCTACAGCGAATCAATCAGCGACGAAAAAGTGCAACAACTTTTGCGTCAAGGATTAGAACTGTTGAAAACGGCTATCT
>CAYFZT010000081.1:3041-7289 GCA_964347555.1 uncultured Candidatus Bathyarchaeia archaeon
GTAAAAATCTACAGAAAACGAAAATAAGGCTTGAACATCGCCAGAGTAGACGTTTTTCGCGTAGAGTCAATCTTTCCTGTTGAAAACGGCTATCTGAGAGTTAAGGTTTCTTTCCCTTCAGATTGCTTTTCAACTTGCGTATGAGCATCGATGCTTCTCTGGCAGATTTAGCATAGGCGAGTTTCTTTGACTTTTCTACGTTAAATCTTGCTCCACAGTGAGGACACTGTTTAGTCTTCTGTTTTGTTTGGGCTAGCAGAAGTTGCCCACATCTATAACATGTAACTACCGCATACATCTAAAAGCACACTCGCAAAACAAAACGTTCCGAAGCAACTTCAAACAGACATGATTCATGAAGGTTAAGAGTCTAGTTAACCTTCCAATGCTTCTTCCCGTTTTGCTAGGTGTTTTAGCGAAAAGTCTTTAACAATTAGTCCGCTTAGGCTGATGAACAACGTGTCGTAGTCGTCAAAGTTACTTATTCCTTCCAGACGCAGGTCTTTAAGGAAGTTGGAATAATCCGTGTAATTTTTGTGAATTGAAATTACTACACCATTTTTCCCTTGGCCTTCAGCTCGAGCTGCAAACACAATCTCAGGTCTCGCCCTTGTCCATTCAATTGCCTTTTTGATGATTCCCTCATTGTTCGTTGACTTGAAGCTGCTTATTGCCAAGATTTCAAATCCCATTTTGGCTAAGTCGGGTATAACGGTGAACTGCTTGATCCATCCATTTTTCGTAAGGTCATTTCGCATTCTACTCACAGTTGCCTGTGAAACTCCTATTACCTTTGCCAATTCTCTGTCACTTCTCTTAGAATTCTTAATTAACTCAAAGAGAAGTTTCCTCTTTGTTTTCTTCATTTTCAACACCATTCAAATAACTTCACAATTTTGTTTTCTATCATAATTAATTTTTCTATATGCGCACACAAATATGCAGCTGGACAGCTTGCGCCTGATTTCAATTAACTTAGGCGTAATAAAAAATGCAGTGCACAATACGAAAGCTAATAGGTTTGAGCTAATTAAACATATTAAGGAATACCCTCAATTCTTTCCCTAAACGAGTACAAGATAGTGTTTAATGTGCGAGAGTTCATCTTATACTCTCGAAAAGGCAGAACAGATTCAAAATTCTCAAACCTACGAGAAGCGGGCAGATTAGACGTAGTCTACGAATGCATTGTAGCCAGCCTATTTCTATCACATGGAATCCGCCGCAATGTCACTTTCCACACCATCTTAAGCGGACCACCCTCTCCACCTTTACATCTGAAAATAAACGGAGCCCAGCTTAGAGACGTAAGAACCGACAATGCTACATGGGAAGCCATCTTCAGAAAACTTTTATCTGGAAAATCTCATCCAGGCATCAGCGTTCAAAAGCGCAGTTTCGAAAGTCTTCTGAAAGAAAAGGCATCTACCGCAGAGGTCTATGTGCTTGAGGAAAGTGGAGAGCATATTTCTGAAGTCAGCCTTGAAGAACATCCGATTTTTGTTTTAGGTGACCATATAGGTCTGCCTAGAAAGGTGGAAGGGTTTGTTTTACGCTATGGGCGTAAGATCTCCTTGGGAAAGCAGCCATACCTTGCTGCAGGTTGTATTACTATACTGAACTACTTGCTGGATGGAATGCTAAGAGAATAGACGAAGAGTTCAACAGTTAAATCAGCATGTTTGATTGTGAATCGCTAGTTGATGTTTAAAAACGTGTATTTTTGCTCAACAAGTCTACGAGAATGTTTATTAAATGTCAATACATAATATAAATATTGAGGCGCTCTTAATGAAACTCTTCACGAAACATAGAAACAACAAGATTTCAGAAACCGTCGATAACACACTCAAAAAAATCTTTGGAAACGAAGCCACCCACCTCATATACACATATTTGGAGAACAACTATTCACTGAGACAAAACGAAATCGACGAAAAAATAGAGCTTTTCGCAAAAGGACTTGAAGAGTTCCTGAGGACAGGAGCATACGTAATTGAAATGAAAATCTTAGAAGACATCTACTCGCGACACGGCTTAACCTTCGGACCAGAATTGGAAAGAAGACAAGACTTTGTCAGCCACATGAAAGTGCTACGAACAATTTGACACATGTGCAAAATTTTTTCTGTCAAAAGTTCAAGACTCTTCATTAAAGAATGAGACTAAGGGACAAAAAACTAATTTTTAAGAAGTAAAACATTGCCTATTCTCACGTTTTCTAAATGCTTCTTTGCGATTTCGCAGCACTTGTTTGCTTGTTCTCTGCTCGTTGTGGGCAAATCTGTTAAAACATAGTGAGGATAGAAAGCCAGAAGCGTGTATGGAATTTCAGGATCGATCCCGGCAATAAACCGAGTTATGCCGTCTACTTCCTCTGCGTCCACATAGCCTGGAACAAGCAACGTACTTGCAGTTAAGATGGGTAGTTCCCGTCTTTGCTTGAAAAACTTCTCCCCTATTAGCTTAAATGTTTCCAGCGTAGGCGTATTGGAAACTCCGCACAAAGCCAAGTTCAAGTTTTCGTCCCATGTCTTAAGGTCGAACTTAATGTTGCCCCCACTTACATTCGAGAGCTCCGCAGCTTTCAATGCTAATTCCTTTTTCCAGTAACCATTTGTTTCCCAGCAGATTCTGAGGATTCTCTTCTCTGCTTCAGCTCTTCGCATAGCGATTTGACTAGTTTTAATGGCATGAGGCATCTGCACCGATGGGTCTCCCCCAAAATAACAGATGCATGAAACGTGACTGTCTGCCTTTGACGCTAAGTTTTCAGCGCTCATGATTGACTTGTGCTCCGCTGCTAGGTTACGATAGTGCCAGTTTTGGCAGTAAAGGCAGTCATAGCTGCAAGCTCCATAGAAAACTGCCAGATTTGAGTGATCTCTTTCCGCCGTGGGCTTATAGGCATATCCTGGATAACCCGCGCCTGTGCAGCCAGGACAAAACCACCATGAAACACAGTTGGTGGGCAATTGATCATAGTACCATTGAAGTACTCCCTTCGCAGGGGTTCCACCCATCCTTACAAGTCGACCGTCAATGTTGAAAACCATTCCGCAGAAGCCTTTTTCGCTAACACCAATCTTGCAATCGTTGGCACACACTCCGCAGGAAACACCTTTGGGGTCTTTAGGAGGCTTCGGAGGCAAACCAAACACTTCACGACTTCTTGCATGCACACTGTCCGTAACCCTCAGAGCCTCATCTGGCCGCTCACGAATACATCTTAAACAAACTCCAAGTTTGCTTGAAATTAATGGCGAACTCTCACCGCAAAGCCCGCATTGCCCCAAAGAACGCGCACCAAGAAACTTAGACGCAGATGCCATTTTTAGTTGTTGCCATTCACGGCAATTTCCGAAAAGGATTACCCTCATTGACTAGGGTTCCAACAAGGTAGGCAGGCAAAATAAAAACAAGGCTAAAGATGCCAATCCAGCTCGCAGCACCACCGTTTATGAAAGGGTTTGCGATCTGCATGAAGGGAAAACCAAAATTGATGTCTCCATGCATAGTCGCATCCCAAGCAAGATGAAGAAAACATCCAAAAACAGCTGACAAATAAGTTAGTTTCCATGAATAATTAACCCATTCAGCTCCTGGAAGAATCTGCAACCACAAAGGTTTGCCAAATTCGAGAAATCTTGCAAGAATCGCCACAAGAGGAGCAACTACAAAGAAAATGCCAAAAGGATTGTGAGTAACTGAGTGATAACTCAAAGACAAAGAACCACCAAATAGAAGAGAAAAACTGCTGCTGGGAAGACCGAACACTAAATAGAGCATAGGTTCTACATCGATGAGAACAGTAGCCATAAAGAAGGCAAGACCGTGGAGACGACGATAAAACAAAAAATAAACTGTTCCTGCAGGAAACAGATGAAAGGGTGTTAAAGGCATAAATGTTCCTCCATGGCAACATCTGGTCATTATCTGCAGAACTATTCTATATTCTCTTCATGCTCTTTAATATGGGCTTCTTTGGAATGACACAGGTCTTTCAAGGTAGATAATTTTTTGTTCATCAGAAGGGCGTCTTCACCATCTACATAATAGCCACGTAGAGTCCGTGCAATCTCGAATCCAAGCTTTTTGTAGAGATTTACAGCTTGAGTGTTGGTAACTCTAACTTCCAAGTAGCATTCTTTCGCCTTATAACTCTGCATACCCTGCATGGCTTTATTCATAAGAGCTTGTCCAATACCCTTACGTTGGTGCTCCTGCAAAACTGCAATAGATATCACG
>CAYFZT010000082.1:0-6506 GCA_964347555.1 uncultured Candidatus Bathyarchaeia archaeon
ACAAAAAACCACACCAAACACTACGCAACTTCAAACTACAAGACCAAGCCACACAAAACTACCCAATCCACCGCCCCCTAACAGGCTTAACCCCCTCGGAAACAAAAAAACTTGCCCAAAAAATAGGAAACCTCAAAGTCCTCGCCAAAACCAAAATACCACAAAAAAGCAAAGCCACCAAACCCTCAAAAGATATTCTACCAACACTAAAAGAAATAGAAACAGCCGAAAACAAACTAAACATGCAAAAAATAATAAACACAACCCTACAAAAAATCACACTCCTCTCAATCACAGACCCACCACGAACTGAAAAAACAATACCTTAGAACTATATTCCAGAATAAAATTGCACAAATCTTAAATCAGAATGCACATAACGATACAATCAGAAAACCCTTTGAATGCCTTCGGAGCTTCGCTCCTTCCTCTCGCCTTAATCTATAATTAAGGGCATCATAGGGTTTTCTCCCTAAGATATTTTGCAGGGTTTGAAGAATGAGGGGTTCGCTCTAATTTTGTTTTGTTGGATAAAGACTGTGCTGTCTTAAGCCTAAAATAGCGGCGAATTATTGTATCTTTGGGGGAAAATGTAGCTGTATTAGAAGGAGTCTCGTGTATTGTCAGCCGCTGACATCGCAGTCAAAGCCTTCCGTAGACTAGAACTTGAAGACCTCAGAATACTCCACGTCATCGAAGCCAACATGAGCCGTTTCCGTTACATCCCAGAGAAGAGCATACCAAAACTTGCCAATCTAACTGAGCAAGAAACACAATACCGTCTCTCAAGGCTGGACCAATTCAAATTAATCTACCGCTGGACAGGAGGACCCTACACAGGCTACACCCTCAACACCGCAGGCTACGACAGCCTAGCCATAAACGCACTAGTAAAAGCAGAAATCCTCGAAGCCTTCGGCAAACCATTAGGCGTGGGCAAAGAAGCCGACGTCTACGACGCCCTCACACCAGACAAAAAACGAATAGCAGTCAAGTTTCACCGTCTCGGCAGAACAAGCTTTCGCCAAACCCGAAGAGTCCGAGGCTACGTAGCAAAACGCCGCCACATCAGCTGGCTCTACCAATCTAGACTCGCAGCAGAAAAAGAGTATAAAGCACTAAAACTTTTACATCCACACCGTATAACCGTACCCAAGCCCATCTATCAAAACCGCCACACAGTTTCAATGAGCATGATCGAAGGCGCCGAACTAGCAGAATACAAAGAACTCCCAAACCCGCAGAAAACATTACAGGAAATTCTGTCAAACATACGCAAAGCATACCTTGACGTAGGCGTAATTCACGCAGACCTAAGCGAATACAACATCATAATAAAGCCCGACTGGCACATCCTAATCATAGACTGGCCACAATACGTCACAAAAGAACACCCTAACGCCGAACAACTATTGAAACGCGATATAAAAAACCTCATTCGCTTTTTCAGACGTAAACACAAGGTCAAAGCAAAACTGAAAGATGCATTAGATTACATACACTCTAACAACTTTTCACAGGTCATGCACTCTTCAGGTATACCTTCACCCTTTGGACGCTTCTTCAAATATCCTAAATGGTGCGGACACTTTCGTGTTTCAGAAGGTGGCTGAGTTGACTCAACTTCCTTCATCTTTGTTATCGCTTCTTTAAGCAGAGCACGTTTCGTCTCTTGAGCAGAACTTTCCTCTTCAACCTCCAAGGCCTCCTCCTTAGCTATTTCTGTTAAGCAGAAGGGACATGCAGGATATGGAGCCTTATTTTTAGAACCTACAACTTGAACGACTATTGGATTCGTAAAATCCTTTTTACATCTCGGATTTGAACAAGTAAGGCTTTGACGCTCCATTTTCGCTTTTGCCTTGTCTGTCAGGATAAATCCCACCTTCGAGATATTAGCAGATGCTAATTCATATGCTCACATTAGGAGCTCTTCAATTGTTCTTCCAAGCTTTTCTTCTTGGATTCCAGCTGGTCCAAAGCTTCGCGTTGGTTCTTTATCGTCTCTTCTAATTTTTGAATCGCCAATTTTTCTTCGAGGATCTTTATGCTTTCCTCAAGAGCTTTCTCTTTCCTCTCAAAGGAAAGCAACTCATTTCTCAGTTCTGCCTTTTTCCTTTGAAATTGCTCGAGCTCTGCCATACTCATCTTGTTTCTACCAAGTCTCTTCTGTACACACCAAGGGAATAATTAAGTTATGAAGACGAAATCCTTAGTTGTAATACAGGAACATCAACAGAATGGCACTTGTGCTTTTCTTTTGGCTTAACCGAATTTGTGTAGAAACAGTTTAGACATCCATACTCTAAGTTCATAACGTTTTAATCGGTTTCAGGTTCTAATTAATTTGAAAAAAGGGAAGAGGAAATGACCACTATTCCTATCTATAGACCCTATGTCTTCCTTAGATGCAAGAGTTGCGGCAGAAAAACAGATCACGTCTTAATCGAAATCATTAATATTTCTGAGAAGGGAGAGATCAAGGAAACCTACGAATGCCAAGCATGTGGAAAAACGAAAACAATCTACGAGTTCGCTGAGTCTCATGTTCACGGTCCAATGTATTCAATTGAAACTAAGCTAAGAGAACTACAAGGGAAGGAGCCTTTAGAAGTTGAAATAGACACGACTCCCCTTGACACTAAACAGCCACACACGATCAAAATTAAAAAGAAGAAACGTAAGCTTTTCTAAACTGTTCAGAGCAGAGGCATCAATTTTCACGTATCAAGCAACCTTTTTCAGGGCTAACCTTTGCTTCTAGAGATTGTCAGTCTGAATTGTTGCTTCATAAAACTTACTTACATGATTTAAAAGTTTAGAAGCCGTAGGAAGGAAAAAAATGAGAAAAAATCGAATCTTAATCGTAATGATGTCAGTCTTCTTTCTGATGATGCTTTCGCCATTTACGCAGGCTGCAACAATTACTACATGCACCTTTGACAAGGAGTCGTACAATCCAGGTCAAACAGGGTACGTAACGGTCACCGTATACAATGATGAAGAGAGTAAGATCAGAGTCTTTGAACTAACAGCAACCATAGACTATTACTATAACGACGACAACGTCTACCTGCAAACATTCTTCACTAATCCGGATCCTCCCACAGAAATTCAACAGGGACAATCTGACACCTTTCAAATCCAGTTTAGTCTGCCAACCAACATTGCCCCAGGATATACAACTCTTCTTGTGAAAGCTAAAACCGAGATATGGAGCGAAGGAGCTCAAAGATGGCAAGGATCAGACCATCCAACATACCAACCTACAATGTACATAGAATCACCTTACAAACAGCAATATGAGGACCAACAGGTTACCAACACAAACTTGCAGAATGACATTCGAGAGCTACAAGCGATAAACGGTACCACGACAAGTCTGATGTATCTGTTTACGATGACGACCGTAGTCTTTGCAATAGTGACTGTGTTATTCGTCGTCCTCAGCAGAAGACAAAGAATGCTAAGTCAAGCCGCAACTTAACGTTACAGACGAGCGAAACATGAAAAATTGATGACGTTTTAAACTACCATTTTTTTAGCGGAAGCTGGTTGTTTATGTTTTTCAATCTCTACAAGGTTTAGAAGCGAAACATGCTGTAGAACTCTACTTAAAACAAAGTATATATCTGCTACATTGATTGTTTCTCCGTCAACTTTTCTCGTAGCCAAGGTATTCACTATCTCAGCCGCTAGATTTCCAAGTTTTTCAACGCGTTTTTCTAAAGAACCATTACTTTTGTTTGCTTTAACCTTCATTAGTTGTCTTCTCCAAGAAGATTGACGTTTGGATGAGGGATATATCTTCGTTCCAGCGCCATAATATGTCGATAACTGAAAGAAAATAGCGGAAAATGGATTCGAAACTGTTGGGTCACACAAGTCAACTTGTGCAATTTAGCCTCTTAAACAGAAAAACTGTGTATAGTTTTTAGTTGGTGTGCTCGCGCAAGGAGCAAACATTAAAGAGCATGTCTGAGCAGACGGGATTTCGCTGATTCCTGTTTCATAACCGTTAATAAAGGAATTTTCCTAGATTTTGCAGATAAATAAACTTACATAATAGTTGCTCCACACTCAGAACTATGAGCAAAGGTAGTGAAACATGACAGATATCTGCCTCATATTTGAGGTTCATCAACCAATGCGGTTAAATAGAAATTTTCATTCTGACATACTTGCTAGAACACTTGTTAAGAAGAGCGACCTTTTCAGTTTGTATTTTGACTATGACACAAACAGGCATGTTTTCGAAAGAGCAGCCCGAAAGTGTTACTTTCCAGCCAACAACATCATACTTGAGCAGATCGACAGGTTCAAGCATGGTCAAAGGAGATTTAAAGTTGCCTATGGACTTTCAGGAGTCTTCATTGAACAATGCGAACGTTGGAACCCAAGCCTTCTTGATTCTTTTAAGCAACTTGCAGACACAGGTTGTGTAGAGTTTCTAGACGAAACCTATTATCATTCTCTCGCAAGCTTGTATGACGCAGAACGCTCAGAATTCGTTGAACAGCTCAAGATGCACCGCCAACTCATGAAGGACCTCCTTAATTATGAACCCAAGGTTGTGGCAAACACCGAATGCATATACAACAATGCAATTGCAAAAACCGTTGAAACACTAGGCTACGAAGCTATGATAACTGAAGGCGTGGAGAGAATTCTCGACTGGAGAAGCGCCAATTACGTGTATAAAGTCAAAAACTGTAATCTCAGAGTTTTACTTCGCAATTATCGACTCTCAGATGACATAGGCTTTCGATTTTCTTCACATTGGTGGGAAGAATGGCCCTTAAATGCTGAAAAATATGCAAGTTGGCTGGCGGCTGCACAAGGACAAGTCGTCAATATCTTTCTTGACTACGAAACCTTTGGCGAACATCATTGGCCAGAAAGTGGTATCCACGAATTTTTAAGATGGCTGCCCGGTGAGATCCTTAAATGGAAGCATCTCCAGTTTTGTACTCCATCTGAAGTTGTGCGTCGTCATAATCCTGTTGGAGAAATCGATGTTCCCGAGTTTTCTACTATCTCTTGGGCTGATTTGGAGCGGGACACAACCGCGTGGATATACAATTCTATGCAGATGACTTGCTACAACCTTTTGAAAGAGTTGGAGCCTCTTGTTAAACAGTCTGGCGACGCTAAATTAATGCAGCTCTGGCGTTATCTGCAGATTAGCGACCACCTTTACTACATGAGCACAAAAGGCGGAGGACCTGGAGACGTCCACAACTACTTTAACCCCCACGGCAACCCAATTGAAGCCTTCGCCACATATTCTAGCATACTCTCGAATTTTGAAGCAACTGTTCTAAGAGAGCTAGAGAAACCCCAGCACATAGCAAAAAGAATTTTGAGAAAGCTACCAGGGGACAGAGGCTTCACCTTCTCTTACGAGTTCGCAAAACCAACAGAATGTACAGTTTACAGCTTAAAAGAGTTCAATTCAGCTCTCAAAATAGTTAGCCTCAAGTCTATTCAATTCCATGTGGAAAGGGGAGACTTCGAGAAGTGGGTACGTTGGACGATTGGAGACGACAAGCTGGCTGACAAATTAGCAGACGTATCTAGAAGCAAAGTGACCAGTCAAAACATTCGCGAAAGAACCCTTAACTTGGTTGAGCAAAGAGTTGAAGAACTTGAAAAAGCAGCTGAAGCATCTAAGAATGTGAGCAAAGCTTTAACCCCACAGACAAAAACTTGACGCATAAGAATACAATTGGTGCCTCCATGAAGATCGCCATGTTAACGTGGGAGTACCCGCCGAGAATAGTCGGGGGAATAGCACGTCATTGTCATGGTCTAGCCGAAGCTCTAGCTGCCCTACAAAACGAAGTACATATTTTTACCCTAGATTTTCCAGGAGCCCCAGCCGATGAGGAAACTCCAGAAGGAGTTAAGATTCATCGTGTAGCCAGCGAACTGGGGCACCCACATTTTCTCACATGGGTTCTTCTGTTTAACCACTTTATAGAGAAGCGAGTAGCAGATGTAAGCCGACAAATGAAGTTTGATGTTCTTCATGTTCACGACTGGCTGACAGCACCTGCTTGCATTGCCCTCAAATATTCAACTGGAGAACCAATGGTGCTAACAGTCCACAGTACCGAGCATGGCAGATCGGGCATTCATAATCCAGATTCCTCTACAATCGACGGAGTAGAGTGGTGGGCAACCTATGAAGCAGGCAAGGTTGTAACAACGAGCGGTTCGATGAAAAGTGAAGTCTGCGGACACTTTCGGCTTCCGTGGGAAAAAGTGGAGATCATTCCGAACGCAATTGACTCAGACAAGTATAATATTTCTATTGACCGTGACGCTGTGAGAGCTCGTTATGGAGTTCAGCAACATGAGAAACTTGTTCTCTCGGTAGGACGCCTTGTTCCCCAAAAGGGAATAGAATACCTTATACAAGCTGTTCCAAACGTTGCTTGGCGTCATCCGGAGGCAATGTTTGTTATCGTTTGAGAAGGATGGTATCGAGATCATCTACAGTA
>CAYFZT010000082.1:6586-7179 GCA_964347555.1 uncultured Candidatus Bathyarchaeia archaeon
GTGTCCCAGTTGTGGCAAGTCAAGTTGGCGGCTTAGCCGAGATTATAGAGCATGACAAAACAGGGATTTTGGTCTATCCCAGAAATCCAGACTCGGTCGCTTGGGGCATTAACCATGTTCTGTCTAATCCAGATCATGCGCGGTGGGTTGCCCAAAACGCTAAAGAGTTTGTCCCAAAAGCTTATAGTTGGAAAGTAATAGCTAAGAAAACTGTTAAGGTTTATGAAGAAGTGTCAAGGTGAAAGGTGAATGAACTCTTCCTCTGGCGGTTTTTCAGGTCGTCCTGTGTTGCCTGAAGAGTTTCGGCTTCTCTGCATGTTACAAAACATCGGGGCTACAAGAATAGAAAAGTCTATGTCTATAGAAGAGATCATCATATGGACTGAACACGACGCTGAAGTGCTTAGACATCTCCTTCAGAAGCTGCAAGAACTAGGCTACGTCGAATCGGTTGAAGCTGGCGGAGTTCAGAAATTTCATCTAACACCTGTTGGAATAACCAAGGTCATGACCTTATATAGTTAGCGCGCGCGTTAAAAGACGAATCACAAAATTGAAGGAACAAAAGGCGCGCGAATCTCTTTGAAATGCGG
>CAYFZT010000083.1:0-7096 GCA_964347555.1 uncultured Candidatus Bathyarchaeia archaeon
AAGTCAACCGAGATATCTTTACTCTTTTACCAAGTGCTTCAGAAACTCCTTCATGAAAATTCTCATGGAGAACATCACACATTACTTCTGGCATGCGTGTAGCTAGTTCAAAGAAGAGACAATTGTGCAGACGGTAAACAATCTTCTTATCGCTGGCCTCTATAATTTCAGGTTCAGTGCCAGATTCTTCTAGATATTCTCTAACAAAAAAACGCTCAAACAAAGGCAACGACCACTTTCTTATGTTATTCTTGGACTCAATCATCTTGATGGTGTTCTCTCCCATTTCCAATCCAGATTTTTCCAAGACTTTTTTGGACCGTTCTGCACCAAACATAAACTGTAAGGTGCTTATTAGAAAAATGGAAAGCCTAAGGTAACGACGCTTCGGAAAACTAATTACCGGAGGCTCTTTAACAACCCTATAATATATTCTTGGTCTTCCAACCGAGTCACTTCGCTCCTCGTAGGATTCTATAAAGCCAGCTTCTTGTAAAAATCGAAGATGATGCCTCACAGTGATAGGTTGGAAATTCAACTCTTCAGCAATTTCGTGAACGCTAAGGGGCTTCTTATAGAGTAGTTTCATTATTTGAAGTCTCAACTTGCTTGAAAGTGCACGGTAGGCTTCTACTTCGGTCATTTCATTTCTCTCCAATGAAATAAATGTACGACTCGCCTAATATTTATTATTTTTATCTTTTCTTCTACAATTTTTCCAGACATTTATAACCACAGAAACAAATCATTCCACGCTTCCAAAGAGACAAAAAATTATAATGAGCGCCGAGAGTCATTAACTTTCCGATGTTAAGCTCCACCAATACCAGTAACTAAATCAAAACAAGTTTCTTTACATTCCTACAAGCTTTATAACACACGTCAACATTGACTTTTGAATGACGAAAAGAGGGCCCGTTGCCCAGTCAGGATTAAGGCGCCGAATTGCCACAGGAAAGCAATGCGAAAGCCTCCGGGCGTCCTTTCGAGGGAAAGCCGGAGATCCTGGGTTCAAATCCCAGCGGGCCCGCCACAAAGCTAAGTTATTTCTGCCAAGTAGATGTTGTGTTTGTTGGCGATTATGCGGGCTTTGACTTTAGCGCCTAATGAAACGTTTTCAGCGTTGATCAGCGTCATTGTTCTGTCACCTGGAATCGTAACTGCCAGTTTTTCTCGTCTTAGCCATCCAGGCGCTGTTACGCGCAGTTTTACCTTTTCATTTCTCCTGTAAAGAATGGGAAGCATTATGCGCCTGTGTATTCCGAAGTCGTCTGGACGCAGAGCTAACTTGATTTTGTAGAGTTTCTCCCATGCTCTAAGCTGAGCGTAAAATTGTTTCCACCTCATTGCCTTGATGCTCTTTACTTTTCGTCCGTGTTTGTGCACCTGATATTTTTGTATTCCAAGGGGAGGGTATACTTTTGCCCCTTTAATTTTGAGCGCTAATTCGATAATTTTTGGGATTTCTTGGTGGTTTATGCTTGGCACCCAGACAGGAGAGAGAAGCAAGGCGATAGATGTGTTCTCAACAATGTATCTTGCTAGGTCAATTATGCGGTCTACATTGTGCCATTCTGTATCTGCAAGTTCTTTTGCGAGTTTAGGATTCAAGGCATCTATAGAAAGATTGATTCTAGTAAGCCCAGCAGAAGAAAGATTGTCTAATAATTCTTCGTTTAGCAAGCCGCCATGGGTTTGCAGAGAGACTGTTTCTACCCCTATTGTCTGGTTTAGCCCATGCACTAACTCGATGATTTGTGGATAGGTTAACGGGTCGCCAACCGTGTCTATATGAGCCTCTATTGCGTGTTCTCCCTTGAATTTGACAAGATTTCTGAACTCTTCAACCAAGTGGTCTAAGGCAACTACATATTCTGTCTGTCTGATACGCGATTTCGGTCCAGCATTCGTGGAGCAGAATATGCATGACAGTGGACATGTCGATATTGGTCGTACTTGAATCAAGTTTGTGCCGCGGTCTATGAGCCCAAAAGCTATGCAGCCAACTAACGGTGTAGAATCGTCGATTTTGACAAGGGCTTTGGAAACAGAGGTTTTAACCAATGCTGACATCTTCACTTAGCCAATAGTAAGATACTTTCTAGAGCAACACCGATTTTTATGGTTCTTTTTCTCGTGGCGACTCTTCTGTCTACAATTAACCTTTTCTCGACATTAAAGCCTACGTCTTCAGCTAGCTTGGCTATCAACACGTCAGATTCTACGATTCGATCGGGAAAAACGCCTTGACCCACAACCAACGCTGCCTTTCCATCCTCTCGAAGAACTCGGTACATCTCTTTTAGGCATAGTTTCATGTCTGAAAAGTAAGCCTTTGCAACATGAGGCAGTCCTAAGTCGGGAAACACATCTTCGCCTATTTTAGAGTTCGCTCCTAAGTATGTCTTCTTCAAGTTCATGTCTATTAGATCCTTTAACAATGCCGCTTCAACATCGAAAGCCCTCGTGTATTCCAATTTATTGACGTAAGGAGGTGACGTTATGAATGCGTCAAAACTCCCAGTCTCTAGAAAGTTTAATTTCCTAGTATCAGCTTTTTTCACAACAATCTTGCATGGCTTAAACTCTGCCTTTCTCAGATGTCTAACAAATCTCTTTGCAGTAGCCTTAAACACCTTCTTAAGAGGAGGATGCTTTTTCTTAAAGAAACGTATAACTGCACCATCCTTAACCGCATAGGAAACTTGCATCGCTGAAACAACAAAAGCCAACGCAAGGAAATCTCGTATAGTTCTGTTTTTCACCTCTCTGATCTCGAACTTGAAAAACACGACGTCTTCAAGGGCATACTTTGAAAACGCTTTCTTAAGAAGTGGATCAACCTCTTTTAAATCGGGCTTTTCAAACTTTTTAGAGAAAAAGATTCTCGCCGATTCTTTAAGTGATTCCAAATTGTAATTGCGTGTTTTCATTTTGGAGACAAAGGCTAGGACTGGATGAGCATCAATGCCAACTGCGTCGACTCCTCTTTCCTTAGTCGCTAAAAGAGTTGTCCCTACGCCGCAGAAAGGATCGAGAATCTTATTGCCTTCATGGATGTCAAACTGATTTAACATTAGCATCACAAAGTCGCGGGAGAAGGCTTCCTTAAAGTGAAACCAGTTATAGATGGGTAGCCTTCTGTTAGGTTGGAAGGTAACGAGTTTTCCCAAGTCGTATCGCGTTTCTGTCTTCATCGCTGTCTCCACTGACGCTGTCTTTTACATGAAGAGATAAAGTATTTAGATGTTCTTCGCGTATAGTTAGGTTTCTTAAGAGGGGAATGGGATGCAGTTTTCTCGTAGACAAATGGCGAAAATGATTGACCACACTCTGGTGAAGCCAGCCGTCACTAAGGATGACGTCATCAAACTCTGCTGGGAAGCTGAGAAATACGGCTTCTGCTGTGCAGTTGTTAATCCAACTTTTGTGTCTTTGGCTAGGCAGATGCTCAGAAAAGCTGATGTTAAGGTTTGCTCCACTGTTGGGTTTCCATTCGGGGTTACTTTGCCTGAAGTCAAGGCTTTTGAAGCTAGGAAGGTTGTGGAACAAGGAGCCGAAGAGATTGACATGGTCATGAACGTGAGTGCCTTAAAGTCTAAAAACTATGACACTGTGAAAAGGGATATCGAAGCAGTAGTCAATGTGAAACGCTCTGATGAGGATTTAATCGTCAAAGTGATCATTGAAACTGGATGGCTAACCAACGAAGAAAAAGTGTCAGCATGTAAACTCATCAAGGAGGCTGGAGCTGACTTTGTAAAAACTTCAACTGGATTTTTTGGTGGAAAAGCAACAGTTGAAGATGTGAGGTTGATGCGGAAAACGGTTGGCAAAGACATTGGCGTTAAGGCTGCAGCTGGAATTCGAACTTTGAAGGAGGCGTTAGCTATGATTGAAGCTGGAGCAAACCGCATAGGGACAAGTACTGCAGTGGCAATTATAGAGGAGATTCCTCAGTAGTCATGGAGGAACAGGTATGTCCCAACCATATTTTCGCATTAACAGAGAACTCTTGAAAGCTGCTGAGGTTGCTGTCAATGAAGTGTTAGCTGTCAAAAAACGCGAGCACATATTAATCATCACTAACCCTGTTAGAGACGTATACCGCATATCTCAAGCTCTTTGTCTGGCATCTTACAATGTTGGTGCCTCATTTACGCTTATGGTTCAGTCAAAGAAATTAACGTTCGACTTCGCCGAGCCAGCAGTCATTGAAGCAATCAAATCTGAACCCGAAGTCATCATTTCCATGAGTGCCGAAAGATTAGGAAAAGACAAAGAAGGATTGGCAAATCCTTACAAGGGATTAGATGGAAAGGTCTACACCCACATTTTTAGCCATCTGCTTGAAGGAGTTAAAAGAATACGAGCTTTCTGGTCTCCAACAGTGACAACTGAAATGTTTACGCGGACAGTTCCAATAGATTATTCGATTCTCCAGAAGACAGCAGCGAAGATTGCAGGAGAAATCAGAGGTGCTTCGGAGATTAATGTGAAAACGAGCCTAGGAACAGACTTCACCTTCGGAATAAAAGGACGTAAACCACTAATTGACGATGGCAACTTCAAGACTCCTGGAAAAGGCGGAAACCTCCCTTGCGGCGAAATATATATTTCACCTGCGCTTGGAACCGCAAAGGGCACAATAGTTTTCGATGGAAGTATAACTTTGGAGAAGACGCTTATAATAAAAGAACCCTTCAAGGTTGATGTAAAAGAAGGTTTCGTGACAGAAATCGTTGGGGGAAACGAGGCTAAGAAACTTGAAGTTCACATTGAAAAGGCAGAGAAAGAACCCTTTAATATGGTAAAGAAAGGCGAGTTAGCAAAGGAGAAAGCTGAAGATTACGCGAAGAACGCTAGGAACATTGGAGAGTTTGGCATAGGAGTTAACCCAAAAGCCAAGATCGTAGGAAAAGTCTTGGAAGACGAAAAAGTTTTAGGCACTGTACATTTCGCCGTTGGAAGCAATTACGACCAAGACGCCTTGGCACTCATTCACTCAGACGGCATAGTTACGAATCCTACAGTGACTGTTGACGGAAAAGCATTGATGAAGAAAGGCAAACTGTTGATTTAGCAAATTTACATTCTTTCTGGGGCTTCTATTCCAAGCAGATTCAAGGCGTTGCTCAACACTGTTTTTGTGGCTTCAACCAAAGCCAGTCTTGCATCGCTGAGTTCATGCGGCTTTGCCTTCAAGACAGGTAATGCATTATAGAATGTGTTGAATTTATCAGCTATAGCGTTTGCGAAGTCAGCGATGAGGTTGGGTTTGAGATTGTCTGCTGCTTCTATGAAGACTTCGGGAAAACGTGCCAGCATCAGAGTTATATCATGTTCTAGACGCTCTTTAAGCAAAGCATAGTCGGCATCTTTAGGCGGTCTCTGTGCCCTTCGCATGATACTGCTTGCTCTTGCATGAGAATACTGGATGTAAGGCGCACTGTTCTTCTCGAAATCTAAGACTCGGTCCCAGGTGAAAACAACTGGTTTGCTTGGGTCCACTTCCACAAGGGCGTATTTCAGAGCGCCGATGCCAACGAAATTTGAAATCTTCCTCTTCTCTTCCTCTGGCAGATGCGGAGAACGTTTCGAAACTTCTTCATAGGCTCTCTTAATAGCTTCGTCCATCACTTCATCTAGGGTTATGTAGCGACCTGTGCGGCTCTCTATGCGGAAGCCTGGAAGCCTTACAAGGTTGTAGGCAAAATGTTTTAGTCTTTTTGCATAGTCAATATGACCTAACGCGCAAAGAGCAAGTTTTAGCTGAAGCTGAGACAGAGACTGCTCCATCCCAATGACGTTGATAACTCTTTCGGCTTTCTGAAACTTCCAGAGAGTGTAGGAAACATCCCGCGTTGTATACAATGTTGTGCCGTCTGCTCTTACTAAGGTAAGAGAAGGAATTTCGTAGTCTTCGCGAATGCCAATTTCCTTTTTTAGGCTTAAATTTTGCGCTACCTTGTCAGCGTCAAACTCTAAAACTTGTCCAACACGAAAAACATAAGGAGTTGCTTCTAACTTGGAAAGCATTTTTTTAACGTCGCTGTTCCACACGAAGTTGCTTTCCCAATCCCAAGAATCAAAGATTATTCCGGCTCTCTCAAGAGTTTCTTTTATGCCGGCTAGGCAAAGTTGGCTTGTCTCTCGAATGAACAATTTAGCATGCTCTTCGCCAGACTCGTATCGACGGATTAAACGGGTAACTTTTGATTCGGAATCCTCATCTTCTCTGATTTCCTCGGCAAGTTTGTTGAAAAGTTGTTGGTGTTTTGCTTCGAGGTCTATTGCCACCGACATCCAATCATCGAGTTCCTGCTGCAGTTTGGAAATTTCTTCGGTGGTGGAATGTTCTCGGGCTTTTTCAATCTCTTTTTTTAATCTATGAATCTCAGTGAGGCAACTTGTCATAGTGTAAATGAAGCCAATGAAATGGTCGGGTTTGCCCTCTGGTTTAGGTTTGCCCAGTTTCTCGTATCCATAAGCCAAAATAGCACTTTGGCGTCCAACATCGTCAACGTAGCAATGGCGAAAAACCGTGTGTCCTCTCGCCTTTAAAACCCTAGCTAAAGCATCACCTAATATGGGATTCCTTGCTGCTCCAATGTGGAGGGGATGAATCGGATTAGCACTTGTATGCTCCACAATAATTTTCGCTGGGCTATCAACTTTCAAAAAACCATATTTTCTGCCCAAAGTTCGAGCAGACTCTATGGTTAAGCGAGAAAACTCGTCGAAATTCGCATAGAAGTTTATGTATCCTTCTCCAGCAGCCTTGACTTCTTGAATAAGTGGCAGCTTTGATACGTCTATGGCTTCAACAACCTTACGGGTTACATCTAACGGTTTTTTCCCTGTTTGCTTTGCGATTTCAAAACAAATTGAAGATGCCAACTCGCCAAATTCAGGACTTGGAGGCAAATCCAGCCTAACTGAAACAGAAAGTTTAGGGAACAGACTAGTTAGAATGGCTTTCAAAGCCTTTTCACACGAGACACGAAACTCTGCAAAGGGATTGGTTGAAACCATATTGTTGCTTCACCATGGCGGGCCCGCTGGGAGTTGAACCCAGGATCTCCGGCTCCGCAGG
>CAYFZT010000084.1:0-6959 GCA_964347555.1 uncultured Candidatus Bathyarchaeia archaeon
CATACTCGAACCCTGCTTTGAGAAGTTCTTCATCTTCTTTTAAACTTTTAGAGGTTTTGGTGTAGAATTCATCTGATTCAAACTTCACCATGTGTGTATAGATAATTGTTGAAGTTATGCTTCTGTGTCCAAGTCTTTCTTTCACATGGAGAAGGTCTTTTGTTCTGTGGTATTCCATTGTTGCACCCCAATGTCTTAATGTATGGAATGTTATGCTGTTGATCCTTGGATTCTGAAGTTTATGTGCAATTCTTCTCCTTTGGAATATGAAGTTCTTTCGGAACTGATGGAGTTGTGCTTCTCCGAACACTTTTTGACTTGTCTTTGGAAGTTGGTTGAGCATGGCAACGAGTTTTGAACTTACTTTGAACTGTCTGGGTGTTCCTTTCTTCTCGGTGGAGTTGAGAGTTATTATGTTGTGGTCCATGTCAATGTCTGTCCATTCAAGGTTCCATGCTTCTCCTGATCTACACCATGTTTCTTTTAAAAGTTGAAGGAATGTGGCAACTTTTCGACTGCACCCTGCGATCAGACTGTCTATCTCTTGTTCCAGAGGGATCCAAGGAATCTTCTGTGACCTTGAAGAGTACTTGTCAAAGTTTATGTATTTGGGAATCTTGATGCCTATGGAGTCACAGAAACTTTTGTATGATTGACAAGCATTGTTTTTTGATCCTTCACTCCATTCTCTGTCTGTTAGTTGTCGAGTTTTCCAATCCCACTTCTTAACATGGTCTATTGTCTTGAATACCGACTCTGGATCTCGTAGATCTGCACCTCTTTTAGTGAGCAGATGTAGGACACTAAGTCTTCCCTGTATGGTTTTTGCCTTTAACCCTGCCAATATTTGTTTTGCTTCATATTCGACTAATGCACCTCTTATGTCAAGTTGGGCATCCTGCAATTGCCCTTTCTCTTGTTGCAGAACTTCCTTTCGGACCAAGTTTTTCGACTCTCTTTCCGAGTCGCACACTCGGTGTTCTCTATTGTAGTCCCCAAAGGCATTTAACTGTTTCTCTGTAATAGTCCCTCTTGATGAAATATGAGAAGTTACATTTTCACTCCTCTTGAACGGAAGAGGATCAAATCCTTTCTCGATGGAGAAATTTCCCTCAGGGACATTAGCATCAAAAAGATCAGGTTCAGGGTTAAGTCCTTTGAAGATTTGAGTAGAGATGTTGAACTCTACTTGAGGTTCAGAGAATCGGTAAGCACAGTTTCTGCATAAGTATCTTTGAATTGTTCGATCTTGCAGATATCGGAGTCCATCTTTCCAGATTCTGAGACTTCCACACTGAGGACATTGAGGTTTCTTGTGGAAGGCAGACATCTTCCCTCTCAGTCCTTAAAACCGAGTTTCCGTCTGATATAGTTCGAAACCTTTCCCTTGCCACCTGCCTTCTGCAAAAGTTTCTTCCATTGTTGAGGTGTCACTCGGAACTGAATGAGAATGGATTTTGTATTACTACCACTCTTGCAATGGTTTTGGGTAGGTGAACTGCCTGTTTTTTTATTTTTCTTCCTCATCCTCTTCCTTATGTTCTCTGGATCTTTGCCAAAAACGTAATCTCCATTGTGAGGCTGTCTTTTGATCATTTCAATGCACTTCTCTGAAACATGAATCTGTCTTGGCAAGCCATTCTTGGCTGGGTTTCTAGCTGTGACTTTGTGGTTTGTTGTGTCTATGTCGCTCCATTGTAGACTGGCTGCCTCTTTGGTTCTTGCTCCAGTTTCTTTGAGCAGTTGTAAGAAAGCTCCAGTCTTCCAGCCAGATCCAGCTATCAACTGATCAAGCTGACTTTCTTTGGGAACAAAAGGTGCGTTGTGTCTGGTTCTAAACTTGGGCAGCTCTATGTCTTGAAGGCTGATCTTCTTCCACTTGGCATAGGCTTTGTAAGCTTGGAGAAGGTTCTTTTTGTAGCCACTGCCCCACTTCTCATGTGAAGCCAGAACTGTCAGAATGCTGTCTGGGTTGGTTAGCTCTGCTCCGTTTCGGAAGAGAAGCTCAAGGTTCTTGGCTCTGCAGAAGAGCATTGATTGCGCGCGCATAGAACATTTTTCCACAAGTCAGAAATACAACATGCTCTGATATTGAAAAGTGAGTCAATATGAAACTAAGGAGAATTCTTCAAGTTGCATTTGTGCTGGCTCTTTCAGGAATAATATTTAGTGCTTCAGTCTTAGCTCAAGAAAGAACTGTGGGCGTCAACATTGGAAACTTTTTTAGATATGCTGACATCACTTCCAACTGGAGCTCCAACGACCCAAATTCGACAATCCCTCCTGCGTGGGAAGAGTATAATGAGATGGAGTGGTACTATGCATTTGTTGAAGACGTTTCTGGCACAAACATCACCTTTCAAACTGTACAGCGTTTCAAAAATGGAACTGAGAAAGAGGGTGGTTATATAGATATAGATACTGGAGATGGCAACATGGTTATGTTTGCTATTTCAGCTAATCTTGAGGCAAATGACACAATATATGCCTCTGGTATTAATTCCAACTTGCAGATTAACGAGACGGTAGTGCGAACATATCAAGAGGGTGTAAGGAACACAAATCACCTAAACCAGACAGGGGAACTATCAGGGACGTGGAATCAAATTGACTACTATTACTATTACTCTGTGAATCACTACTGGGACAAACCGACTGGAATCCAAGTTGAACTCAACGTGGAGGTTATTAACCAAACAGGACAGTACCTATCAACCTGGTCAATGGCCGCAAGAATTACCGAGTCAAATGTTTGGGTAATTCCTGAATTCCCCACATGGGCGTCAATACTACTCGTATTCATCGTACTTACAGTTTCCATAGCCATCTACAAACGAAGGCTACTCAAAACACCAATCCGTTAGACAGCCATCTTCCTTCCCATGTGAGGCGACTATTCACCTTTTCGGTGCGGATAATCTGCTTCTTGTTAAATAGAAACTAAAGATATAAACATATGGGCATAGCAAGTGAAGGTGGATGTTCATCATAGAGATCTTTCAGTCTTCTCTTCCATCTCTTCGAAAAGTTCTTGCATATCAAAAAAAAGAGAGTGCAGGAACTTTTTCGGGTGACATCTCCACTTCAAGAACATTTCGGCGAAAGTGTTCTGAATCTGTACGGAATGTGATCCGAAATCCAGAGTGTATAAGGGAGGTTCCTTTCCAGTTTTGACCAAGTATTGAGCTAGGTTTTCAGTCAAGGCTTACCATCTTCCTGTAGGACAGCATCTACCTGTCCTTTGGAGTATAGTGATACTCCTAGCTCAAGGCTATAAGTTTTCAGCTTCTTGCTGCGCTCTATTTCTTATATTTTGCCAACAAGTTCAACGCTGGGCTTGAGGGTTTCCTTTCCAGGTTCCCAGCTTGCTGGACATACTTGCCCTGAATTTTCTCTAACAAACTTGGCAGCTTGAAGTTTCCTCAGAATCTCTTTGTAGTTTCTCCCTATGCTGTTATCATGCATCTCTATTGCTTTCAAGATTCCATCGGGATCAATGATAAAAGTTGCACGTAGGGAAAGTCCTTCATCTTCGATGTACGTGCCAAAGGCTCTGGAGACTATACCTGAAGGATCTGCAAGCATAGGATACATGACCTTTTTAATGGCTGGGGAGATGTCGTGCCAAGCTTTGTGGACATAAGCCGTGTCAGTGCTTAGACTTAATACTTCTGCATTTGAACCTTTGAATTGTTCATAGTTGTCAGCTATTTCCTCCAATTCGGTGGGACAGATAAAGGTAAAATCTGCGGGATAGAATATCAGTACCAGCCATTTTCCTCTGTAATTAGACAATCTCACTTTCTCTATGCCGTTGTTGTGGAATGCTTCAAGTTCAAAATCTGGAATCTCTTCTCCAATTTTCACCATTATTTCATCCTCCTTTTTTCTTATTGGAATTATCCTTCACTTTCACTTAAACAAGTAGGTCGAAAGTTCTTCTGAATAGTTAGTTAGTAAAAAGCTTCAACCCTAACAATTTCAGGCATCTTATTCTTGAGATACCTTTCTACTCCCATTTTGATGGTCATAGTTGACATTGGACATCCAGCGCAGGCTCCCTTCAACTTTACCTTGACAACACCATTTTCTACTCCCAAGAGCTCTATGTCTCCTCCATCAGCCTGTAAACGGGGTCGCAGCTCTTCAATAGCTTTTTTCACACGGTTTCCAACGGTTTCTTCCATGCTGTTCACCTCTGGAAGCATTTATGACGTGTGTCTTACATATATTTCTTTCCAAAAAAACACTTGAAAAAAAAGACCGTTTAAAACAAATAAGAAGGATTTAAGAAGTAAACAAATACATACACCTAGACGAGAATAGATGAACGACATCATTTTACGAACAACAATCCCAATGTTTCTTCTTATTGGAATCGGTTTACTCTCAAGGAAAATAGGAATTTTAAGATCAGGGGATGAACGCGTCTTCAGCGCTTACGTATACTATTTCGCGCTACCAGCCCTCTTTTTCGTCAACATGAGCGAGGTAAACTTCACAGAGGAAACTTTAAGATTCATCCTTGCAGGAATAACACCTGTCCTTGTGGCATTAGCAATTCACATCGTTGTCTACTCTATTTTTAGATTACCGAAGAACACCTTCTACCTGCTAGTTCTAAGCACAGTTTTTGGCAGCCTAGCCTTCTTTGGTATACCTTTCATAACGTTTGCCTTTCCCACAAGACAAGGAGAAGAATTGGCAACCTTGTCAGCAGCTTCTATTGCTATCGTAAGCGTCACAATTTCTATTACAGTTCTGGAATTGTACAGACTTGAAACCTCTACGATTCTGGAAGGGTTCAAAAGTGTTGTAAGAAGGTTTTCAAAAAACCCGTTGATTATATCTATTTTTTCCGGTATTTTGCTATCTCTTCTTAGAGTAGAGTTTCCCTCTCTTGTGTCAGATACTTTGCATATGCTTGGAAGCACGACTTCTGCGGTAGCCATTTTCATGCTTGGAGTCTTTCTGTATGGAAGGAAATATACCAACATTGCAGCTGCATTCAAGTTAAGCCTGCTTAGGATAATTTTCCTGCCAGTCATAGCTTTTGTGACCACAATGCTATTCAGTCTGCCCAGTGTGGAAAGATCAATATTGATACTTATGCATGGTATGCCTGTTGCAATTTCCATGATAGTTCTTAGCGAACGTTATAACTTTTACAAGGAAACAATTGCTTCTCTGATTTTAATTTCCTCAATCGGAGCGGGATTATATTTAAACTTGTGGCTTGTGCTGTTAGGGTACTATTAGAAACGTTTAGAGTTCCGAAGAACGGTTTTGAGTCGTCAAATTCTATCTATTTTTGCTGCCAAAATGAAGTCGTTTTCAGAGAGACCTCCTATGGCATGGGTTGTCAAAGTCAGCGTCACTTTGTTCCAAGAGATGAATATGTTTGGATGATGACCTTCTTCTTCAGCAATATCCGCTACTCTGTTAACGAATTTCATGGATTCTTTGAAATCTTTGAATCTGAAAGTCTTTCGAATCTTATTTTCTTTCAATTCCCATCCTTCAACCTTCTTTAACATTGCCTTAGCTTCCTTTTCAGTCATGGGAGGCGTTCCTCCTTCGCAGGGTTTACATTTTCTTGCCGCAAGTTCTATCTGAGAGTTAACCATTCTTGGATCCCAATCTCAATAATAAGAGCTCTTCCTCAAATATCTTTATCAGCCCGCACCAAACATCGAAACATGTCTGGGGCACAGTTAATTACATATCTTTCCAATT
Organism: uncultured Candidatus Bathyarchaeia archaeon; assembly: GCA_964347555.1. Lineage (GTDB taxonomy): Archaea > Thermoproteota > Bathyarchaeia > Bathyarchaeales > Bathyarchaeaceae. The sequence continues at coordinate 5,737 of CAYFZT010000084.1, forward strand.
ACACTCTCTGTTTAGTCCTTTGCTTTGAAGAGTTGCTCAAGTTGAAAAGAATCGGTGTGGTTACAAGCGGTGGAGACGCGCCAGGCATGAACGCCACAATCAGGGCCATTGTCCGGCTATCTTCTTTGAAGGGGTTTCAAGTTTTAGGCTTTGAGAAAGGGTGGGAAGGCCTCATAACAAACACTTGCAGAAAGCTGACTCCTCGCTCTGTTGGCGGAATAATACACATGGGTGGCACAATTCTTTACACGTCAAGGTGTCGCGAGTTTGAGAGAAAAGAGGGCGTAAGGAAAGCCGCTGTAACTTTAGCTCAAAACAGCGTGGAGGGTCTCATTGTAATTGGTGGCAACGGCTCTTTGAAAGGTGCTCTAGCTCTGAGCGCCGAAACTGACACAATGATCGTGGGAATTCCAGCTACAATTGACAACGATGTCTTTGGAACCGATGAAACAATAGGTTTTGACACAGCCGTAAACACGGCAGTCACCGAGACAGACAAGATACGCGACACAGCCATCTCACATGAAAGAACGTTTATAATCGAAGTCATGGGACGCACGAGGGGCTTCTTAGCCCTAACAGTCGGATTAACTGTAGGAGCCGAGATAATACTAGTTCCAGAAGTCAAATACGAGAAGCAGAAAATTTTCAACACACTAAAAGAAAGCGCTGCCAAAGGAAAGAAGTCAAGCATAATAATTGCAGCCGAAGGAATAGGGGACACACGGGAACTTGCAAAAGAAATCGAAAGAAATACTGAAACAGAAGTAAGAATCAGTGTCTTAGGCTACGCCCAAAGAGGAGGCAATCCGACAGCAAGAAGCCGCTTTTTAGCCAATCTATTCGCATGGAAAGCGGTTGAACTCCTAGCAGAAGGACATGGAAACCAAGTTGTAGGATTACAAAAAGGCACAGTGACATCCATTAACCTTGAAGACTCTTGCAGAACCGAGAAAACCTTAGATTTAGAGTTGCTTAAACTCGCAGAAAAGTTGGCTATCTGAAAAACTGATGCTCAGTCAAAGATTACTTGCAGAACTCGGTCAATTCTCTGCAAATTCGCTATGGCATTGTTCGCGTCTTCTAAGTTCAATTTGCCTTGGTTCACCAAAGTATAGAGTCGAGAGACGATTTTGAAGAGACCATCAAAGGCAGCCTTTACGTTCAAGTCATTGTTCATGTCTCGCTCGAAACTTGTGACGATTTCACCTGCAAGCTTTTTA
>CAYFZT010000085.1:0-6790 GCA_964347555.1 uncultured Candidatus Bathyarchaeia archaeon
CCAAAAACATGCCTAGATGGAACACCATAAGCATAAGCGGCTACCACATACGGGAAGCAGGAGCAACAGCTGCACAAGAAGTAGCGTTTACCCTAGCCAACGGCGTAGCCTATGTTCAAGCAGCCATAGAAAGAGGGCTCAACCTCGATGAATTCGCAAGACGACTCTCCTTCTTCCTTGCTTCGCACAACAACTTTTTTGAGGAAATTGCCAAGTTCCGCGCTGCCCGTAGACTCTGGGCGAGAATCATGCGTGAACGGTTTGGAGCCAAAAATTCAGATGCTTGGCGACTTAGATTTCACACTCAGACTTCTGGTTACACTTTAACTGCGCAGCAACCTCGTAACAACATTGTACGGGTTACTCTTCAAGCCTTGGCTGGAGCTTTAGGTGGCACCCAATCGTTGCATACAAATTCTTTTGATGAAGCTTATGCTTTGCCCAGTAAAGAAGCGGTGAGAATAGCTTTGCGAACTCAGCAGGTTATCGCTTATGAAAGTGGCGTAGCTGACACGGTTGACCCTCTCGCAGGTTCTTATTACATCGAATATTTGACTAACCAGATTGAAGAAGAGGCAACTCGCTATATTGAGAAGATTGATAGTCTTGGAGGCGCAACCGTAGCCATCGAAAAGGGCTACATGCAGAGGGAAATCGTTGAAAGTGCTTATCGATACCAGAAAGAGGTAGAGAACAAAGATAGGATAATTGTTGGAGTTAACGAGTTCACCACAAGGGAAGAGGCGCCTATCAAAATTCTGCGGGTTGACCTATCCATCGAGAAACGCCAGATTGAGAAACTAAACAGGATTAGAAAAAAAAGAAACAATCAAGAAGTGAAGAACGCCTTAAATCGGTTGCATCACGCTGCTGAACACGGTGAAAACTTGTTGCCTGCCATTATTGCTGCTGTGAATAAGCAAGCTACTCTTGGAGAGATCTGCGACGTACTAAAAGCTGTCTACGGAGAATATAAGGCACCAATCATATTCTAGTTGAAAACACTGAATATTATTACTAATTCGTCATTAGTAATTAAGAAAGATTAAGTTTCCACACTTTTGGTCAAAAGAAAAGCATCTCCTGTTCCTTTACCCCAGAAATCCTTCATGCGTTTGATTATCTTCAATCTGTTCTTCCGTGAGAAATTAAGCATTTTCTCGTTGTCAACAGCTGTAACTGCGTAGATTGCGGAAACATTTCTCCTTTTTGCAATTTGCTCTGCCTTCTTCAAAAGCAGCGTACCTAAACCTTTGCGTTGGAAATCTGGGTGAACATCAAACCAGTCTACCACTAACCATTCACCTTCTAGTCCAAGCTCTGGAGGAGAAGGCGGATTTTCAAAATAAATCAGTATGAACCCTACTGCCTTGCCATCAATTTCTGCTATCCAAATTTGTTCACCTTTGTCTTCTAAGGTTTTAAGCCGATTTTCAATTGTCTCTTTCGCATCTTCGTGTGATTGAGGCCATGTCTTCTCAAGGATGGATACATAGTCATTGAAGTCGCAATCTTTATATCGCCTTATCTTAACTTGCATAAAGCTCGCCCTCGTTGACTAAAAATTCTGCATATTTCTTAATTGTGTAAAATATTGACATAACTTGTTGTTTTTACTATTTTATTCTCACTAATATGTCTCCTTCGTTCACAGCTATACCTTCTGAGATGCTAACCTCCTCGATTAATCCAGACTTTGTGGCTGTGATTTCGTTTTCCATCTTCATGGCTTCCAAAGTGCAGAGAACATCGCCGAGCTTCACCTTGTCTCCATTTTTAACTTTGACTGAAACAATTTTGCCCGCCATGGGCGCTAAGATTTGTCCTTCTTCTGCAATTCTTTTTGAAGGTTTGGCAACAAGCGTTGTGACAGAAGGTGTAAGAATTTGAGTAACCTTTCTTTCTATTGTTTTAAATTGAACATTGAAAGGTACTTCGTTCACCTTTACTGGAAACGGCAATCTTCTGTCAATTTTGCTTAATTCCACCTTATACGATTTACCTTGGATTGTGACTGCAAAGGGAGTTTTATAGTTGGGTTCACCATCGATTTTTACTTCAACGTTTTTCTCGTTAACATTGACTTGAAATGGCACTCCGACGGTGCATTTGTCCAACTTTACCTTGTACGGTTTGCCATCGATGAAGAGTTCATGCTCCCTCAAAGTACGTACCCCATGGAGACTCTGTTAGTTTCCTCCTTCCAGCAAGACTCCACGCTGAAATCGCTGCCGCTCTTCTGGCTGGAATCACCGCTGACACCACACGTTTGTTGGCTAGGTAGGAAGCAACTGCCACTGAAACCACTGCAGCCTCGGTTAACTCTTGTCTCTCCAAATCAGACAGTATTCGACTCTTCTCTTCTTCTCGTTTAAGCTTTCTTTTTTGGAAAAATTCTAACGCTGCTTTTGGGAAGAGAGCGTAAGTTAAAGCGTCTTCTTCGCTTTTAATGAGCTTACTTGCTTCTTCTGGAATTGCTTCGAGTTCTGGCTCAAGTAGGTCAGCCGGACGACACATTATGGGTTCTTCTTCTCCAACTATTTTCCTCTTAATTTTTTCATCTATTTTGGCTGGTGGTTTACCGTATAGCCCTCTGACGTAGTCTTTAACTTCGTTTGGCACAATGTTGTATCTTTTGCCTGAGAGCACGTTGAAGACTGCCTGGGTTCCAACCAGCTGGCTTGTTGGAGTTACCAAAGGCGGGTACCCAAGCTCTTTTCGAACTTTAGGCACCTCTTCTAGTACTTCTTTAAGCCTGTTGAGGGCGTTTTGCTCCTTCAGTTGCGATATGAGATTGGAAAACATGCCTCCTGGAATTTGATGAATAAGTATGGATGTGTCAACTCGCTCGGAGATGGGGTCAATAAGCCTCAGAGGGTCATAATATTTCTCCCGTAACTCTTTGAAATATTCCGCTATCTCCACAAGGAGTTGCATGTTAAAACCAGGGTCAAAAGGCGTATCTTTCAAAGCGGCTACAACTGTCTCCACAGGAGGCTGAGAGGTTCCCCCTGCAAGAGAAGAAAAAGCAGTGTCGATTATGTCAACTCCCGCATCACATGCGCGGAGATAGGTCATCAAAGCCATACCGCTTGTGCTGTGGCAATGCAGGTGGACGGGCAAGCCTATTTCTTTTTTTAAGGCTAAGATGAGATCATAAGCGGGGCTAGGCGCCAACATTCCAGCCATGTCCTTGATGCAGATTGAGTCGCATTCCAGCTCTGCAAGACGTTGGGCGACTTCTACGTAATGCTGGATGGTGTGAACTGGACTTATGGTGTAACAGATTGTGCCTTGGACGTGAGCGCCAACTTTGCGTGCTGTTTTGATAGCTGTCTCAAGGTTCCTTGTGTCGTTTAACGCGTCGAAGATGCGAAATATGTCAACGCCGTTCTGTGCTGCTTTTTCAACAAACTTCTCAACAACGTCGTCTGGATAGTTCTTGTAACCCACAATGTTCTGTCCTCTGAGCAGCATCTGTAGAGGCGTTTTTCGCACATGCTTCTTTAGAAGACGCATTCTTTCCCAAGGGTCTTCTCTCAAATATCGTATGGAAACGTCGAAGGTTGCGCCTCCCCAAACTTCAAGTGAGAAAAAGCCAACTTTATCAATTTTCTCTGCTATAGGAAGCATGGATTCTGTCCGCATCCGAGTTGCCATTAGAGACTGGTGAGCATCCCGAAAGGTTGTATCTGTAATCTTAACGGGTTTTCCCAAAACTTGCACTCTCGTTCCGTTTTTGGGGATTAAATAACATTTTGAAGCCCATATTTTAACCTACCGTGCTTGAAACCATTTAAGTGAGGTAGGAGTGATAAATTGTGAACCGCCAAGCAGAGAGTGAAAGAATGAAATACGTTAAACACATGGAACTGCGGGAAAATATGACAGTAGACAAGCTTGTTAATGAAATGGGCGCAACCGGAGTCCTCGGTGCTGGTAGAATAGGCAAAGCAACAGAGATTGTGACAGAAATGTTTAGCAACCCAGATTACACTGTGTTTCTAACTCTGGCAGGTGCCCTTATTCCAGCTGGCCTTCGGAAAGTGATTTGCGACCTGGTTAAGCAGGAACATGTGAATGTTTTGGTTACAACAGGCGCTAACATGGTTCATGACATGGTTGAGGCGCTGGGCTATCGCCATGGAGTCGGCACCTTTGCTGCTGAAGATAAAAGATTGAAGGCTCAAAATATCGGTAGAATAGGAGACATCTACATTCAGCAAGAAGCCTTCGAAGCTTTAGAAAAGTGGCTCTTCAAAACAATTGAAACTATACCGGAGGAGAAAAGGCAGCGTATCTCAGGGGCGGAACTGCTCTATGAGATAGGCAAAAGAATTGACGATTCCAACTCTATACTTGCAGCTGCAGCAAAGAAAAAAGTGCCAGTTATCTGTCCTGCTCTTGTAGATTCAATCGCTGGCTTTCAACTCTGGGTCTATGGACAAGAGAAAACAATTCACATAGATTCTCTTCTCGATGTAAACGCGCTCATGGACAAGGTTTACGAAGCAAAAAAGGCAGGCATAATAATACTTGGCGGGGGCTGTCCGAAGCACTTCGCCCTGTTTGCCAACACTTTTCGGGAAGGCGTAGATCTGGCAGTGCAGATCACTATGGATCGACCTGAACCAGGCGGGTTAAGCGGCGCTTCTCTTGAGGAGGCTGTAAGCTGGGGCAAAGTTAAACCAGAGGGCAAAGCTACGACAGTCGTCTGCGATGCCACAATAGCGTTTCCAGTCATTATCGCCGCTGGTCTCAGTAGGTTAAAAACAAGATAGGCTATTCAACCTTTATCCTATAACCTTTCTTTCTGGGTAAACGAACCTCTAATATCCCTCGCTTGAACTCTTTTGTCACCCGATTCATGTTGGTGGGAACAGGAATGCTTGTTTGGCAACGGAAAAAGCGAAACTCGCCTTCTCTGTGAGATATGCCCAACTCATTGAAGCGGATTTTGCGCCTCATCTCCGCACTTATCTCTAAAGTTTCTGCGCTTATTGGCTTCACTTTTATGGTTCCTGGTTTAACGTTAGGCAAGTCTGCCGTTACTATCACTTCGTCTGGTGTTACGAAGACTCTGCAAAGGGGTTCAAGGCAGCACGATCTTGTATCCCAGCTTGGGCGTTCCATGAAGGAGCGTTCCTTCAGTTCTTCCGCTAAGGCTTCCATGTCATCTAGGTATTCTCTCACTAGATCAAAGATTGAAAGTTTTTTTCTTCTCTCTGACACCGTTATTTTCCTCCCTAAACATACAGGGGAAGGTCGTATTCCTGCGTCTTTTTCATTCGACCTAACTCATGTTCTGTGCGTTTCATGATATCCCTTGCTCTCAGCCGTATCTCTTCACCCTTCTCAATAAGCGGAGACAGATCAACTTTCAAACCACTGATTTTGCTGAACTCTCTAATGGTGGCAGCTGCAGCTTCAGGATCTGGATAATTATAGAAAGACTGTGCTAACAGGGCGATTGCGGGAATATTCCTTTCGGCACAATAGCGCATTATGAGCGCGTAAGGTCCAACCATGTAGCCTCCTCTAAGTATCTCTACATCTTTCTCGCTTAGCTGTTTGAGAAGCGATTTATTGGATGCTGCGCCGAAAACTTTTGGCTCCCTCAAGTCTTGACGGTTTTGAACAGGTACGCCGCCCATAGCAACCATGAGCTTAACTTTCTTGGATCGCGCCCAATTCACAAGTTTGCGCGTGAAAGGTTGCACTGCATCTGCAGGTATAGCTGTCTCTGAAAGCGTGGCAACTATATTGGAATTTCCAAAGATTCTGATTGGCACATGAGGTAAGCCTTCGTGTAACACAACTACAGGTGGTAGGAGATCTGAATCCACGTAAGCTATTTCGCCTAGTTTAAGCTCGGATACTATATGTGATGTAGCTATTAAACCGACGAGACCAACATCTGGCAACCCGTTGAGCATGATAGCGTTGGTAGGGATCGCCTTCCTTTCCACAATATCAACGCTTTCCTTCAAAACATGTCCCTTCTGGTGTTAGAAGTCTTCATAGCCTTAAAGAAAAAAGTTGTGGTGAAACCAGCGCCACAAAGCATACCTATTTAAGTGCGCAACAAATCTATGGTTTGCGAGAAAACCATGGCTCTCGAACGTTTAGGCTCCTCACTTTACGATGCTCTACTAAAGGTTTTCCGAGCTCCAGTAGTTGACGAGGCAGTTGTAAAAGAGCTAGTTCGAGACTTACAGCGCGCTCTGCTTCAAGCAGACGTGAACGTTCAACTCGTTCTCGAAATGTCAAAGCAGATTGAGGAAAGATCTCTCAAGGCGAAGGTTCCACCTGGCATTTCCAGGCGTGAACACGTAATCAAAGTGGTTTACGAAGAGTTAACTCGCTTCTTAGGCGAGAAGCCAGTACCATTGAAAATTGAACCTGGCAAAAGAAACGTGTTCATGCTTGTTGGAATCCAAGGATCAGGGAAAACCACAGCCTCCGCTAAACTCGCGCGGTATTTCCAAAAGAGAGGGCTGAGAACAGCAATTGTCTGCACCGACACTTATCGACCCGGCGCCTATGCTCAGCTGCAGCAGCTAGCTCAGCGAATAAATGTCCCATTATATGGAGACCCTCAAAACAAGAACCCAACTAAAATTGCCTTAAGCGGGTTAGAACAGTTCGCAGACAAAGAAGTTGTTATAATCGACACCGCAGGACGCCACAAAGAAGAGAAAAGCCTGATTCAAGAAATGAAAACCCTAGAAAAAGCAATCAAACCAAACGAAGTAGTCCTCGTAGTAGACGGAACAATCGGTCAGCAAGC
>CAYFZT010000086.1:0-6776 GCA_964347555.1 uncultured Candidatus Bathyarchaeia archaeon
CGTATCCAAATGGAGGCTGGCTTGACCCCAACCCCTACATGGCGATCTACGCGCTACACTGGGGATATCCCCCAGGCTGGTACTACGCTAGCTGGGATAACGACGCGGTTGGAGAAGGCTTCCTAGACGCAGACGAGGCAGTTGCAGCGGCTTAGCAAATCCTCAAGAAAACCTTCAATCTCCCCTTTTTTCTTTAGAAACCTGAAATAGCCAGTAACAGCATGTTACTCTGCAAGTACCGCGCGCGCGCTTTTCCATTCTTTGGAAAATTGCATTGTATTACCAAGATTGTCCCCAGTTGGCGCTGGCTATGCCAACGTCGATTATGTCAACTGCTCCATCATCGTTGATGTCTGCATATACATCGTAGCCCAGAGGTCCAAATGGCGGTCCAGGATACCAATGGGCGCTGATGTAGCCTATATCAAATATGTCAACGCTTCCGTCTGCATTCACATCGCCCACAATGGGACTTGTAGGCCTCATAAGAGGATAATTGTCTTGGTTGTATATGTCGACAATATATGAAGTGTCACCGATACCATCGCCGTCCAAATCTTCACCTGTATAGTCGCTCCAGTAGTTTCCACCTGAAGGATAGCCGTTGTCCCATGTGTTGTTTGACCAAGAGATGCTTATCTGTTCCGTGTTGTTGAGGAAGTTGTTGCGGTAAATGACATTACCGCTTGAAAATACTTCCACATGCATTCCGTACCAATTGTTACTTATGTTGTTTTCAACTATTGTGTTGTTGGTGGAGTAGTCGACAAGGTGGATGCCGTTGTAATTAAACGTGATCTTGTTCTTGGCTACTGTGTTAAATTTTGCTCTCAGTAAGTATATGGCTGTTTGTTCATTCTGGTTTGATTCTATTTCGTTGTTTTCAATGTTGTTGAAATCTGAGTATACGAGTTCGATACCATAGAGATTGTTCAACAAGCTCAAATTTCTTATGGACGAGTTTGTGGTATCTGCAAGTAGGATGCCCTGTAAGTTATTTGACATGTTTAAGTTTTCTATAGTAATCCTGCTCGAGTTCACAACCGCGATGTACCCTATGGTAGGAAATGTTGTGGAGTTGATTGTCAAATCTGTCTGGTTTGTTAGGTAAATTATTGGCTTTCCATTTGCGGTGTTTGACACATCTATAGTGTGAGTGAAATCTTGTAGAAAGCCGCCTCCTACTCCAAAGTTGTAAGTGTTGCTTGTCAAGTTGTTGTCTGTAAGGGTTGCGTACATGCTGCCTTCAATAATTATTCCATATTTGTTGTTAGATACAGTGTTGTTTGCAATGGTATTTTCATTTGAGCTAAACCAGTTTCTTATACCATAGCCGTTGTTCGTCACTGTATTGTTTGCTATTGTGTTGTTACTGCTTTCTCGTATATATATCCCACCACCTTCCCACATTCCTTCCTTGGTGGTGTTCGCTACTATGTTATTGGTTATTGTGCAATTGTTGGCTTGGTTCATGTTGATCCCGAAAATCGCGTTTTGTATCTGAAAACCTGTTATTGTTATGCTTCTTGCCCCCAGAAAAATGACACTGGATGATTGGTTCCCGTCAATTATGGTGGTTAGTGGATTTTCTCCAATGAGAGTTAGGTTGCTTTTGAACCTGAAAAGATGCTCGTAATAGATTCCAGGGGCCACAAGGATTGTATCGTTCGAGTTTGCAGCGTCTATAGCGTCTTGTATCTTTGAAAAGTCTGCGGGGCCGTCATCGTCCACAGTCCACGTTTTCGGGCTTGATCGCACTATTGGTATCAACGGAGTTTGAAATAGAGTTGAGAGTATTAAGATTGTGAAAGGGATTAGAAAGAACGTTGTTTTTTTCCTCAAAATTCCAGTCCTTTTAGATATTTTTTGTTTTGAATCATATTTAACGTTTCAGAAAGATAGTTCTATAAGTTTCTTTAACTTAACGCAAAGTTAAGTTATCCGTAATAGTCTCAAATGTGGTGTTGGGCTTGGCAGGGTGCTGCACTCGTCCGTGCGCGCATGTTAGATTTAAAGAATGGCAAGATGCTAAAGAAGCAAAGAAAATAATCACCTACGCAATCAAACTTTTTAAGAAGCTTACCCATTGAGATTCAATAATTATGCGCCATAAACACGAAATTAAAACAGTAGTTTTTAGATATCTGGTGCTCCGGCCGGGATTTGAACCCGGGTCGGCGGCTGTCCCTCGCTGTAGGCGTCGAGAGGCCGCCATACTTAACCGGACTATACTACCGGAGCCCAAATAATACTACTTTTCTCATTTGCGTTTCCGATATATAGCCACATCGTCTCTCTCGCTGTAGCGAATGTATTCAAATCCAGCTTCTATGAGCTTAGTCTCTTCTTCAAGGTTTTTGGCACAAGCAACATGCCACTCATCGCTTTCAAAGTTAATCAGATGTGTGTATATCTCGGTGTTTTCAAGCTTCTTGTGTCCGAGCAACATAACCTTACCCATATACCTGAGATTTGTTTGCATAAAGGAAGGACGGAAGCACCACATAGGAACCACGCAACTTAGCTATGTCAAAAAGCGGTCATGGTAGTAGTTTTAACTTCGAACGTACATTTGCGCGCGGCTATCTGCTTGGCTTGTGAATGGCGGTGTGCGTGTGTACGTCGCCAACCCTAATTTTTTGCGCGTGCGACGCTGTTTTCTCCAACCTGAGAGTTTGATAAATCCAACTATTTAACAAAAACGTTCAATCACCGACTGTGCACCGCCTTTTTGGCGGTTAAGAAAGAACTCTTGCCGCGTTATTACCGTGATTCAAGAAGACAAGTCTTTGCCGCAATGATAGCATTTCTTCCTGAACGACTCAGTAGGCAGCGGCTTTCCACAATAGGAGCAACGGAATTTTTCTTCGGATTCTCTCAGCCATTCATCAACGTCACCAGCTTCGATTCTCGCTAAGTTAGCTCTTAGGTCTACACCGTCATCTTTCAAGTAATCCTTGGAGAGCTTTTCGAATTTTTCGCATTTGTGGCTTTCAAAGTCTGAACATTCGTAGCAGAATTGTAACCCTTTTGCATTCAGGCACTTGACCATTTCGCAATCGTTTCCCCAACATTTACTGGTTAATGCCTGACAACCTTCACAACGCACTTTCTCTGGAAGGCACTTGAAGAAATCTGCTAATCTTTGGCGGTACTCCCCTCCATCTTTATACGCTCTGTAGATTCCACAAGCTCCGCAATAAAGACCACATTTTCCTATTAGATTCCAGTTAACCATAAGGACTCACCTTTACTACAAAGCTATTCTTGGTGTATTTTTGCCTTTCTGCGCGCGCATGTCTCTATTTGGAGAAGTGACCGGCTGGATTAGTCAGCCTACCGAAGCTCGGAAAGCTCAGCAGAAAAGCAAATTCATAGATTTTCTTGATTTCTCCACACTCTTGGCATTCATAGATCTCCTCTGCCACATTATTGACAGGGATAAAAGCAGTCTTAATTAAGACATGTCCCGTTCTTCCACTGCATTCTCTACATCTAAGAAAAATGAATGGCTGGTAGTTTGGAATACCCACTTTTTGCTCCTCGTTCCACATTTGAATTACTTTCAGAAGAATAAAGCATTGCGGACGAGAAATGTGGTTTCAGAGTGTGTGCATTCTTGTATATTTCATTCATTCTTTTAAGTTCAGGGCATGCGCGCGCGCGAGTTGTTTCACTCGGAAAGATGCCCTTAGGCACGTGTGGGCGCGCGCATAAGTATATTAACTAAACGTTACATTCTTGAGAAAGCATGTCCCCTATGTCCAAAACGGCCTATGCCTGAACGTCCTGAGAGACTAGAAAGATAACACCCACACTGACTCTCCAGCATGCATAGGTTTGTGCAAGCATACATGAATTATTAAGCCAGTGAGGTAAATCTATTAGGCAACATTTTACTCGAGGCTTTAACATGGTTCTTCATGTTGCTTATTGAGACGCTGATTGGGTTCTTCTTGGCATCATTAGGAGTGCCATATCATGTTGAGAAAGAGTGGGATACTGCGGCTATCTAAGAGTGGTAAGGCTCTAGAGATTTACTTAGACGATATGCAGGGCGACATCTTTAGCCATTACTTCTATGTGTCACTGGAGCATACGAAAGAGGTCATAGAGAAGCGTCGCGGGTCAGCAACAGTTTCAGAGCGAATAGCAGACAACACCGTTTCTGGAGACTTTGACAGGAAGAGTATGAACGTCGCCTAAATTTCATGAGGTAGCAAGCGTCCGCTAACTTTTTAGCAGAAGAAAAAAAAGGAGAGTTTGTTTACTCCTTTCTCTTGCTTAATCGTTTTCTCAGGAACAGGTAGACTGCTGCAACGACAGAGGTCATTATAGGCGTGCTGAAGACGAACTCTGGCGCACTTATTGGTGGTGGTGGTTCTGGCTCTCCAGCGGGCACTCCAAACCAGAAGGTAATCGTCAATTGCCACGTTTCTCCTTGGTTCATATCGCCTATGTTCCACTGCAAACCAACTACAGAGTCAACGTTGGAGTAGGCGTTGTTTCCATTCAGGTCTCCATCATCCCAGTCGTCGTCGAGATCAAAAGAATATACTCCTACGCCATGGTTATCGGAAGGGACGTTTCCCGTGAAACCGTTTTGGAAGTAATCGTCGTCTTTGGTCCACACATAATCAGTGGCGGGAGCATACCATCCGTCGTCATCCTCGTATTCTGGAAACACCGTGTTTGGGACGTCGTAGTCGATTACTTCAAAGAAACGCACATCAGGGAGGTCTTTCAGCGCGGTTAAGGTGTATGCAATATGGAAGTATCTATCATTGGCACCTGGCGGCGGAATGACCTGTCGGTCAATTGAGAAGTCGTTGAAGTAACTCAATGTGGCAGTGTCGACAACACCAACATTGAACATTTCGTCTACAGTCATGGTATCCGATTCAGAAATTCCAAAAAACGGTGAGTATACAGCGAAGTGTTCCGCGCGCGCGCAAAGAAAGGTGTCGAACTGGGAAAGAAAACAGGGAAGGAAGGCGTAAAACTGGGAAAGAAAGGAGTCAGGAAAACCAAGAAAGCTGCAAAAAAAGCCAAGAAGAAACTGAAATAATCAGCCGCTTTATTGACTACTTCACCCTCCTCTTCTTTGCCTATGTAGTATGCATAGGTCTCGAGAAGATGAAGTTGACTAAATTCTATCTACTTCTTGGATCAATTGAGCCTTTGTGTAAAGCTTAGAGGACAATGCTTTGTCGATTGCCCTCCTGATATAATCACTTACTCTTCTTACGTCAGCTGGCGGAATTCCTTTCCTCTCACCATGAACGATGGTTCCTCTTAGACGATAGAACTGGCCCATTTTCTTTTCGATTTCCTTTCTTTCAAATTTGTCTCTTGCGATGAAACTGGAGAGCCTACGTTTGAGATGCGCTGTATATGGTTGTTCTCTTGAAAAAAGTGCTTCAGCAGCAATTGCTAAATCAATAACTACCTCTGCGACTCTCCTTTCTCTACTTGCCCGTGTAGCATAATAATAGTAGAGGAGAGCTAGACCAACGTATTGATCCAATATTATATTCTTATCTTCTTCCAGTTGAAGGAACCTTTCTTTTGTTAACAGGACAGGTCTGCTAAACATCGATTGGAAATCTTCACCGTAATGGACAACCTTCCTATAACTTGAAAAAGAAATCCTGTTTTTCCCAAGATTGTCCAAGGTGGACAACGGTGTTGAACCTCCAGTAGTCAAGGTTACTGCCTTACCAGTTATCAAGGCATACAACAAGACGAAGAATTCAACCTTTGAACTCGCCTTTCTGAAAAACTCAGGTTCATCTCTGACTCCAACAAAAGCCAACGCAAAGGGTCCTCCATAATCCTTCTTGCTGGTTGCCTCTTCTATTATGAAACTTGGAGAGACATGGAGTCTACCCATTGTCAGCGGCAACAAGGATCCTTGAAGTAGAAACTCCACTTGTTTTAACATTGTATGCCAGATGCATAATCAAAGAGTCGTTTATTTAAAGCTAATCAGATGATCTATGCGACTGTTACGAAAATCCACTGTCTATTCAGAAAGAGAAAGTGATCTTGATGACTTCTCCAACTGCTTCTAAACTTGTCGGACGTCTGACACTTCCAGTAGCTGAAGAAGGCGCGCGCTCACGTTAGAGGTAGCATCTGTGGACAAGTGGACGTGCGGGATCGTGGCACTCAGAATGTGGATACAGACGTATGAATAGATTGTGGAGCCTACCGCTACGAAGAAGTGTACGATGCGACATCGGATGAAGAGGACGAGACCAAGTAATGAAACGTTAGTCTGATGGTGAATCGTAGGGACTGCTGATCATTTAGAACTAGTCTAAGTTTCTTCCACAATCCATAAAAACCGAGGCACTAAACAAAGTGGACGGTAATGATGGATAAACCAAGACTATTTGTGAAATTGGCTGCAATGGTTATTCTCTGGGCAATTGTGGGGTTCTTTTTACATGGTGAAGTATATCAGCCATCTCTGGGTAGTCGATTCTCCGCATCTGGGGCTTTCATTTTTGGTATTGTAATCTCATTTGTTTCTTTAGGAGTTTTCATGACTGCCTTTGTATATGTTCTATTCAAAAAAGAAGACGGCAAGGACTTCAGAAGTTTCTTCAAAATAGAGTACTTGGACATCAAAGGAATATGGTTGGCTTTAGTTCTAGGAATCATTTTGCAGATCATCAACATTAGCTTTCTTTGGAAGTTACTGCTAGAGCCAGCTAGGAATTTCCTGATTTCTATTGGAATAGCTGGAGGTAAGATCGGCTTGGGTAGTG
>CAYFZT010000087.1:0-1789 GCA_964347555.1 uncultured Candidatus Bathyarchaeia archaeon
CTTCAGAAATCTGGGCGCATTGGTAGAATAGAGATAGAGCTTCAGTCGAAGCAGGATAAAACCACAGGCTCCATTCTGATTCCAACGAGTCTAGACCGCGTTTCAACAGCCATCATCGCTGCCAGTTTAGAAAGTATAAACAGAGTGGGACCGTGCGACTCAAAGGTTGTTTTAGAAAAAGTGGAAGATATTCGAGACGCTAGACGAAGAGCCATAATCGACAGAGCCAAAGAAGTCCTTCAGGAATGGACTATACGCAGCCTTCCCAGCACAGAAGAAATCTTCAGAGAGGTGGCTGAAACTCTCAAAGCGCCAAAGGTGGAAAACTACGGACCAGAAAAGCTGTCTGCAGGTCCTCGAATTGATGACGCGAAAGAGATTATAATAGTTGAAGGTAGAGCCGACGTAATGAACCTGCTGAAATGCGGAATCGGAAACGTCATCGCCTTGGAAGGTGCCAAAATCCCTGAAACCATCATCAAACTGAGTAAAGAAAAGGAAGCAACAGCCTTTTTGGATGGAGATCGAGGAGGAGACCTCATACTGAAAGAACTTTTGCAAGTTGCTAGGCTCAAGTATGTCGCTAGAGCCCCTTCGGGCAAAGAAGTTGAAGAATTGACTTCGAAAGACGTGTTGACTCTACTTCAACAAAGAGTACCTATTGAAAAGATTAGACCACAAAAAGCCAGAGAGCGACGAAAGATAATAGTTTCGAAGCAGATTGTCGAAACCGCAAAGGAGCTGAAAGGAACATTGGAAGCCGTGCTTTTCGATGGAAAGCTGAAGCAGATTAAAAGACTTCCAGTTAGCGAACTTGCTGAGAAGCTTCAGCAGATTGACGGTGTGGACACTGTGGTTTTCGACGGCGTAATAACTAAGAGACTCGTGGACATTGCAGATGAGAAGAAGATTAAACATCTAGTAGCTGCTCGTGTGTCTAATTCGGTCAAACAACCGTTAAATGTTAACCTGTTAACGTTTACTGACATTGAAAGCTGAAATCCCAAAGTTTCTTCTGCAATCTGCGGTTTGATTCGCCTAGTTGGCGGAGTTTTATGAAACAGGATGTCGATTTATGTGGAACAGAGGGAAGGTTACGCCTGACGTAGAAAGCTACCTAAACAATTAATAAGCGATAAGACACGTTAATCTAACCTTTGAAAGGGGAAACTTTATGGGTTCTGTTATTGAGCAGATGCACAAGTTCTTTAATCCCAACTCAGTGGCAGTTGTTGGCGCCTCACGAAAGATCACTAAGGCGGGACATGTCATCTTCAAAAATTTCGTAGACAACAAGCGAAGAGGAGTTTTCAAAGGAGAACTGTACCCCGTCAACCCCAATGAGAACCAGATATTAGGGTATAAATGCTATCCATCGCTAACCCAGATCATAGGTGAAGTTGAACTCGTTGTTATAGTAATTCCCGCAAAGTTTGTTCCCAAAGTCATGGAAGACGCAGCTAAGAAAAAAGCCAGGGCAGCTGTAATCATCAGCGGAGGATTCGGTGAAATCGGAAACCACGAACTTGCAATGCAGGTTAAAACGACAGCCCAAAAGGCTGAAATCAGAGTCTTAGGACCCAACTGCCTAGGAGTTTACGATTCGAGCACTGGTGTTGACATGCTCTTTCTTCCCGAAACAAAAGTTCTGACAACTGGAGACATGGTGGTTGCCACTCCTCGCCCCATGCCTGGACCCATAGCTATTGTTACACAAAGCGGAGCCTTCGGCGTTGCAGCCCTCGATTACCTTGCAGGTCGCCAACTAGGCTTAAGCAAGTTTGTAAGT
>CAYFZT010000087.1:1842-6752 GCA_964347555.1 uncultured Candidatus Bathyarchaeia archaeon
ACGACGAGCAGACACGTGTCATTCTCTTCTACGCAGAAAGCATTGAAGCCGGAAGAGACTTCATAGACGTTGCCAAGAAAGTGACAAGAGAAAAACCGATTGTTGCATTGAAAGCTGGTAGAACCGAAGCTGGAATCCGAGCGGCTCTGTCGCACACTGGAGCCATTGCAGGTTCTGACAGAATCTATGACAGCGTCTTCATGCAAGTCGGCATTCTAAGAGCAAAGGACATGGAGGAATTCTTCGATGCAGGCAAAGCCTTAGCGTTTCAACCTCCAGCTGCAGGCAAAAATGTTGCTATTATTACAAGTGCTGGGGGTCCAGCTATTATGGCTGCAGACGAGTGCGAATCCAGAGGGCTCCATGTGAAAAGATTTTCTGATGAAACTATTGAGAAGTTCGAAGCTTTGAAAAAGGCTGGTAAGATTCCTTCTTTTGCAACAAATCTTAATCCCCTTGACCTCACGGGATCTGCGACTTCTGAGATGTTTGTTGAAGGAACTAAGATTCTTCTTGAAGATCCAGAGGTTCAAAGCATAATCGTTTTCGGCTTGCATCACGCTCCAGCTTTACAGGAGGACTTTGTAGACCGCATAGCCGATCTAGCGAAGAGATATACAAAGCCCATTGTCGCTTGTGATATAGGTGAAACCGAGATGGCTCTCTACATTCGCTTCAGATTTGACAAACAGGGGATTCCTTCTTATTTCTCGCCTGAAGACGCTGCAAGAGCAGTGGTTGCCCTCGTCAATTATGGACAATTTCTTAAAAAGACAGGTAGTTACGAGCGGTATCTTGAGAAAATGAAGGCTAACAGCACTTAACTGGCGCATTCGGTTTTTATGGACGCCCTTTTAACCATTGAGCAACTTTCTTAAACAGTGAGCTTTGGCTCATGTCGATGACTGGAACCATTATCTTTTCTTTGGTTTCAATTATTGGGCGATAATCAGGCATTATCGCGAAGCTTACGAACGCCCAGTACACCTTTTTCGCTTCAATCAGTGCCTTTGTGGCTGCCTCTGTTGTTGCAGATAATGGATAGTAAAAGAAGGCTACGCCATTAGCCCAGTAGACGCCTGTTGGTTTGCCTCCTGCAGCCACGTTTAGGAACCGTGCGAGGTGATCTGGGGTTTGAAACTTTGTGTATTCCATGACGACAATTTCTTTGAATGGTTCATACCTGATATCGAACTCATCTTGCATTTTGAAGCCTCCTATGAGACATCGACCTCTTACTTATTAATTCTTTGTGTTCATATTCCCTTCCACTCTGAGAAAAGAAAGGAATGAGGTGTCTAAATGGAACTTCCTGAGTTAACTGTTCTTCGCCGTCAGATGGATATGGAGATCGCAGGAAGAAAGATTGCTCATATTCAAGTGGCTAACCCTAAATGTTTGAACATGTCCTTTGAGCAGTTTCAGAAAGCCGTTGTTGGAAAAACCGTCAAGTCGGTTGAGAGCAAAGGTAAATGGCTTTTTATCCAGCTTAATTCTGATGACGTTCTTTTATTTAATCCAGGCATGGGTGTTAACATTATACATTTCAAACCCAGTGACAAACTGCCTGAGAAATATCAGATAAAATTCACTTTAGATGATGGAACAGGTTTCACTATCCGCGTTTGGTGGTTCTGCTATCTACATCTCATGTCAGAAATGAGGCTTGGCGAACATAAGCTAACTGGAAAACTTGGTATAAACCCACTTGACAAGGAGTTTACGTTGAATTATTTTAAACAGTTACTTAGCGAGAAAAGGGGTAACATCAAGAGTTTTCTGCTTGACCAGAAGAATATCGCAGGCATCGGCAACGTGTACATACAGGACATACTTTTCAACGCAGGATTACATCCGAAAAGGAAGATACCTTCGCTCACTAACATGGAAGTCGATGCACTTTACAAGTCTATAAAATCGGTTCTAAACAAAAGCATTGAACTGGGCGGATTAGCCTACGAGAAAGATTTCTACGGCAACAAGGGCAGATATGGTGCGGACCAGTTCAAGATCGCCTACAAACCAGGTAAGCCTTGTCCAAGATGTAAAACAACTATAGAGAAAATCAAGACTGGATCTACCAGTAGCTTCATTTGCCCAAACTGTCAACTACTGGATAAGTGATGTGCACAGCTAAAAAAGAAAGAAAAAAGCTACAAAGATCGTAGAAAGAACAACAAATATTTCTCCATATGTTATTCTCCTTTTTTTGGGGTCCATTAAAAGCTGAAATTATTCTGCCAAATACCTCGAAATGTTTATATTTTGGGGAAAAATTGCATAGTTAGAATTAGAAGAAGTTTGGAGGTTTGATATGGCTTATTTAACCACACAAGCGGGACAGCCCGTTTTGATACTGAAAGAAGGCACAGCCCGTAGACGTGGAAGAGACGCCCAGAGAAACAACATTATGGCAGCACGCATCATCGCAGAAGTTTTGAGATCAACCCTTGGTCCCAGAGGCATGGACAAAATGCTCATAGACAGCCTCGGAGACATCACAATCACCAACGACGGCGCAGCCATCCTAGACGAAGTAGAAGTAGAACACCCAGCTGCAAAGATGATCGTCGAAGTAGCTAAAACCCAAGACGACATGGTGGGCGACGGCACTACAACCGCAGTCGTCCTAACCGGCGAGCTACTACGCAGAGCCGAAGACCTCTTGAACCAAAACATACATCCAACGGTAATCGTCAGCGGCTACCGCAAAGCCGCAAACATGGCAATCGAAGCATTAAACAAACTTGGAACAACAGTTGACATCAAAGACCGCGAAACCCTAAAGAAAGTAGCTACAACAGCCATGGCGAGCAAGGCAGTTGGCGCTGCAAAAGAGCATTTGGCAGAAATAGCCATCGACGCAGTAATGCAGATAACTGAACGCAGGGGAACCAAAAACGTTGCAGACATTGATCAAGTGCAGGTCATAAAGAAAGAAGGAAAAAGCCTCTTCGACACCCAACTTGTCAAAGGCATGATCATCGACAAAGAAGTTGTTCACACAGGCATGCCTAAAAGAATCAAAAATGGAAAAATCGCCCTCCTTGACTGCCCATTAGAGATTGAAAAAACAGAGTTCAACGCTGAAATTAGAATTCGAGACCCAACACAGATGAAAGCCTTCTTAGACCAAGAAAACCGCATGATTCAAGAAATGATAAGCAAGATAAAGGCTTCAGGAGCCAACATCGTCTTATGCCAGAAAGGCATCGACGACATGGCTCAACACTTCCTAGCAAAAGAAGGAATTCTCGCCGCTAGAAGAGTTAAACAGTCTGACATGGAAAAGCTGGCAAGGGCAACTGGTGGAAACGTTGTAACCCACATCGACGATCTGAAGCCGAAAGACCTTGGCAAAGCTGGACTTGTTGAAGAACGCAAAGTCAGCGAAGACAAGATGATCTTCGTTGAAGACTGTAAAAACCCGATGTCAGTTGCAATTCTAATTCGCGCAGGCCTCGAAAGAATGGTGGACGAAGCTGAAAGAGCCATGACTGATGCTTTGTCAGTGATCTCAGATGTTATAGAACACAATAAGATTGTAGCTGGCGGAGGCGCCATCGAATCTGAAATAGCCAAACATCTCCGCGACTATGCGCCAAAAGTTGGAGGAAGAGAGCAACTCGCCGTAGAAGCCTTCGCTGAAGCAACAGAGATTGTACCCAAAACCTTAGCAGAAAATGCGGGACTTGAATCCATAGACATCCTCGTAGGACTACGTGCAGCGCATGAAAAGAGAAATGGAAATCTGATGGGAGTAAACGTGTTCACAGGCAAAATAACGGACATGTATGAAAACGGCGTCATTGAACCATTGAGCGTCAAAGAACAAGCTATAAAGTCAGCTGCAGAAGCCGCTTCCATGATACTAAGAATCGACGACGTGATTGCTTCCACAAAGCCAAAAGAAGAGAAAGCTGGAGGCCCTCCTGAATACGGCGGAGAAGAAGAATACTAGTCTTTTTCTCCCTTCTTTTTTCGGTTAAACTAGACAAGCCGAACGCATTGTGATAGCACGGAATTTGAAATAAGGTTCTTGAAACTTGCGTTCGAATTCTACATGACCTTGGGAAAAGAAATAGGAAACTGTGAAAACACTTTTCCTTTCTCCTTTTTCTTCCTAGACCTGAGTCGAACACAGACATATTTTTAGGAATGAGAGAATACTGCAGAAAAAACTCTCCAACAACCCTTAAATTCCAAAATCTAACTAAAAACAGTTGCTGATGCTCCGGTAGTATAGTCCGGTTAGAACCGTCTCAAATGGAGACATCTCCCGCAATTCCCCTTTTTCTTTTTTGCTATGAATGACCTCAGCATGAATTACAAGTGGGAGCCCTGCTTCGTGCATCCAAGAACTAGGAACCAAGGTATGCGGTCACATTCGTTTCCGAATTCCCTATAGTGCTCCCTCATAGCTTGCTTAGAGGGTACAGGTTCTTCAAAGTTTGTGATAATGAAGTCGTTCTTGACTAGCATTTTGATGTAATCTGAGAGCGGACGGTGAAAACTATAGATTACTGGCCAATCTAGGTATTGCCAAACAAATACGCTTCTATCAAAGTATCTGTCCACCTTCCAATATACCCAACCTTCCTTTCTTTGACTGTCCGCAGGCACTCTTACCCATCCGTGAATGGGTGAGGTCGAAAAGCATGGATGCAAAATGGAGAAGATGAGCCTCCCGCTCTTCTTAAGAACACGATTGATCTCCATCATGGCTTTTTCTAGATCAAGTACATCCATTAGTACTAAGTTGGAAATGACCACATCAAAGCTTTTGTTGCCTAGCATTTCCAGATTGGATAATGTCCCTTGGTAATATAGGATTCCAAGAGGTGCTTCCTTCTCCTTCTGCCTAGCAATTTCAATGAATCTTTTCGATATGTCAACACCCACCATCTTAG
>CAYFZT010000088.1:0-6744 GCA_964347555.1 uncultured Candidatus Bathyarchaeia archaeon
CGAAAAACGTCTAGAGGTTAATTCAATGATTGTTAAGCCAACTGATGTTCCCTTAAGAAAAGCGTTTGGTGTGACGTTTAAAACTCTTGCGACAGGAACAAATATTATGTGTACGATCATGTACTACGAGAAGGGCAATGTTGTTCCATTTCACAAGCACTCCAGCGAGCAGGTTGGATATGTTGCTCAAGGAAAATTGAAGCTGAAGATTGAGAATGAGGATTTAGGTTTAGTCCAAGCTGGAGACTCTTACTTAGTAAGAGGGAACATGCTTCATTCGCTTGAAGCTTTAGAAAAGTCTTTTGTAGTTGATGTGTTCTCTCCACCACGCGAAGAATACAGAAACAAATAACAAAGATTCTTCGGGCATGGCAAGCATTACAATGTTTATATGTTCAAGTTCAGCCCACATAGGTTGGAGCGCTCTACAAAGAATGAACAAGACCAAGCGCATAGCCATGGAACGAGTCCACATTCTCTTCCGCTTAGCTATAGAAGCAATACAAGAAGAGCCAGAGTTGGCACAGCGTTACGTTGAAATTGCTAGAAAAATAGCCATGCGCACTAGATTGCGTTTACCAGTTGAGTACCGCCGAAGAATCTGCAGGCATTGTAAAAGCTTTATTTACCCAGGCGTAAACTGTCGTGTCCGCATCAAACAGAGAAGAGAACCCCACATGGTCATAACATGCCTCAACTGCGGCAAACACATGCGCATATCGTTAAGGAAGAAGGAGGAAAGAAAACGCTAACAAAAGGGATGAAGCGCCGAATACAGCAAGAGCTCAGTATAGAAAAGCCCACGGTCTGGATTGGGAAAGAAGGAGCCACAGCTCAGATAACAAAAGAAATCAGCAACCAGTTGAAAAAACGTGAAATGATAAAGGTCAAAATTTTGAAAACGGCTTTCAAAGGAGAAAAAGCCAAAGAGATAGCTGCAAAGGTTGCCACGCAGACACATTCAACTCTCATCGAAGTTCGAGGACACACATTCATGCTTTACAAACAAAGAAAAAAGAAGAGAGAAGTCCATTAACTTTAAGAAACCCACGCGTTAAATTCTAAACATTAACGGTAAGGTTGGCACAGTTTTGCAGTTCCTTAAAGAGATTAAAATCGTGAAGATTGAGGAGAGGCATGAAGACGTCTGGTTTGACTTCAGCTTACGACAATTACGAAGGGGAGAGGTGCATTTTCACCGCGTTAAAGATTTCCTCACTGGACAATGGCTCTTCAAAGTCTGCGTTGATAGAGAGCTTGGCAAGGTTATAATTAAGGCAATCAAGTGTCCCCCGGGCATGCTCTTCGCTCAGCTTGAAGGAGCCACTATGGTCTTTCAAAAGAGCCAAGATGAAAGCCTATATTACGATGTCATATCTCTCACTCACGCCGACGAAGACAACAGAATTCGCCGAAAAGTTGTGAATCAGATTGAAGACGTTCCAGCTGTTGTTCAAGAGAACTTTCAGATCCAAACCTACGAAGAAGCAACAGGTAAGACAGCACCAGGAAAAAATATTGTAACGTTAACAAAGGCTGACGACGAGAAAGCCATGATAACCCTCTTCTTAATCGAACGAGCATGGACATTATCGCCAATTACACCTGAAGAAGGACTGAAAAGATACGAGGAACAGAAGCAGTTGAAAATGCTAAAGAAAAAGGTGGTCAAGAAGATAGACACAGGGCATGTTTGGAGATGCCCCATATGCGGTTTGGACTTTAACTTTATCCATGTTGAAGCAGGGCTCAAACGCAGACATAAACTGAGAAAGCGAAGACTCTAAAACATTTTTTCTAAGACTTCTTCAGGTTTGAATTCTTCCCTCGACCTCACCGAAGCCTCTTCCACATACAACTGCGTCGCATATTTTAACGCGTCTTCGCTCACTGGCACATAGTCAAGGTTTGCATGGAAATAGTTGAGAAGCGAAGCTGCGCAGGCAAATCGTATGGCTCTTTTTTCAAGCCGCGCAGAGAAAGTTACTACTTCCCGTGGAATCCGTTCCAAAATTAATTCTCGGGCTTTCTTAATCATGTCATAAGCTTGGGGCGTGATCATCACCGGCTTTTGAGGAAAACGTTTCTTTACTAGCGGATGACCTGTTTCAATAGCGTAAACGAGGGTGAGATGGTCTCTAACCTTTCGAGCTCCTTTTTCAGTATCAATCTCGCCTAAGGCAAGTCTCGTCTGGCTCTTTGCTATTTCCACGAATCTCTCTTTTGTCAGTCGGTGCAATCGGCAAAACATGCGATCTTCGATGGCGTTGAAGTTTGGGTCTTGAACTGTGACTTCGTATCCTCTACCTAAAGTTGTCACGTTGTAATTTACACTAAAGAAAGAATTAAACGTGTACGGACCAATAACTTCTCGATGCAGTTCGTATCTGATTATGCTCCTCTCCATCGCCAGTTTTAATGGCTCTACCATGCCCTTATATCTGAACCAATCGTTAAATTCGGGAACAATAAAATTGAATGTTCTACCAAGATAGGCTTGACCAATTCTTATAAAACGGGCAGGTGTTATACCGCCAGCGTAACGGTTACGCCCGGGAATTCCATGAGCATAAATTTTGGCGTCAGGTTTCCCGAGAATCATGTCTCGAGTTGAAAAGCTTTTTCCAGTGCCTGGCTCACCGAACAGGGAGAGATTCCAGCCTGTTCGCATGCCTGTTTTTCCTTGCTGATAAACTATTTCCACATCTGCCAGTCCATACTGCTGCGTTATGCTGAGTAAGCTGTCGAAATACAGGATTTGTCCAAAAAGGTCTTTGAGATAGGTTGCCAAAAGGCTTACTGCGAAGGTTTTTCCAAACTTGACAGTGGCTTCCAGTCTGTGCTTTAACAAATCGCTCAGGTACGCGTCAAATTCTCTGTCCATTTGGCTAATCTGCTGACGTTCCAAATCCACGTAGTCGACTTCTTCCTTTTGAAGAGTTGATTTAACCGAAACAGCTGCAGAAGGAGCTGCTTTGTGCGGAGTTTTCAGCTCTTGCCATATTAAGGGAGCAGTTTCTTCCAGAGTTTGCCATTCTTGGTATTGGTCACCCTTGTAGGCTGTTGTAATTATTTTCAATTCCTCAAGTTCGGTTAAGATAGGATAGGGGTCAATGTCTTGCTTTTGATTGCGACTAACATCTTTTAAGCTGCAGCTCTTTCCAGCTTCAGCTAGAGCCTTCAAAACAGAAACAGCGTTTCTCCCAAACTTCTTATTTGCCTGACGAATATTTGCTTGAAGATTTTTCCAAGAACCCTCTAAAAGAAAAGTTCCATCCTCAAACGTGTAATTCTTGCCTCTAAAAACAGCCCATTCTCGAGGCTTAAACTCGTTAAAAAGCTCCTTAAGCTTTGCATCACTGATGTTGGAGGCTATCTCTAAAGCAGCCTCATCCTCGTTAATATCCCATCTGCTAGAAAAGCGATCAAAATAGTCAAGACTTAGCTTTTTGCCGATTTCAAATAACGTACTTATTGGATAGACGCGCTTCAAAAGAAGTTTCCGTTCAACAATTTCATCTTCTGTTGACATGTAAATCCCTTCCAATGTGAATTAGCTTAGCCCATTTATAACTTAATCTAGGGAGAAATCCTATATTTTTAACTGCTTCATCCTTTCAGTTGCGCGCCCTGCATTAATAATTTAAACCCCACACACACAAAACCTTGTCTAATGTCGCAGTATTGAGACAAAACGAGTAGGGTTCTTAACTGAGAAACTCTTTTAAGATTTGACAAGAAATAGGCAATGTAACTATAGGTTAGTATGGAGAAGTTCTTTTGTCTTCAGATGAGCCGAGAGTTGTTCCAAGTCCACGTACTGTTGCTGTGAGAGAGATTCAGCTTATCAACAGAAATGAGGAAATGCAGATTCTTAGGGAGGCTGCTGACAGAGCGCGCGCGATGAATCTATACTTTCCCACAAGCTTTCTTCTCCTCTGATCTGGTCACTCCTCATCATGGGTTCTTCTCCTGACAACTACTATCACAAAACCGTAAGTTTTAATTTGAGTTGAAATAGACATGTTAAGGTTATTGTTATGAAATAGACAGCGAAGAAACTTCTCTTTGAGTTGTAGAAAGATTCGAGAAAGACCGACACTAGAGATAGAGTTTTAAAAGTGCTTCTTTTTCTTCGCGATTTATCCAGCCTTCTCTTTTTAACTCTTCAATTCCTTTCGTTAAGTTTTCCTTGAGATCCGAATTGTGAAGAATATTGTTTGAAACTCCAAGTTCGCAGACAACCTCTTCAAGGGCATTGTCCTTACGAATCTTGTCAAGCAATACGATTCGCAGCATTTCATCGTGACTCGTTGACTTAGAACGTAAAAGCAGCTTAATACGAGATTGTAAGCTGAATCTGTGAATGGCTTTCTGGAGTTTCCTCAAGATTCCTTTGAAATCCATAGCTACTGCGGGCGAAAAAACAGCATATCTTGCTTTTTCTCCAGCTTCGTATCGAACCAAATAGAAGGGCAAACATATAAGTGCAATTTCTTCAATTCGTTGCGAAATCTTTGCTTTTTCAATTTTTGATGCTTCAGACTTCTTCAGTTCGATAAGTCGCCAAATCTGGTCAACTATGGCTGACGCGCCTGATTTTATTTCTTCGATTTGGTTTTTCCTTGATTCGATTTCTTGATCTCGCGAAGCTTCCATCTCCAATATCTTTCTTTCTTCGTTGTCAATCAAAGCTTGATAGGAGGCTTCTACTTCTCGAAGCTCGCGTTCACCTTGTCTTCGGATGTCTTCAATCAACTCCAACACAGATTCTAGTCTTTTCCGGGTTTCTGAAAGCTTGTTCTGAATGACTCGTATTCTGTGCTCCCATTTGGACGCGCTGACTTCGTTGCCTTTGCGCTTGCTCTTTTTCTGTCTTGTTTTGTACTCGATCAAATTTCGTTCCAGTCTTTCCAGCTCGCGCTCATGTCTTCTTCTCTCTTTAAGCTTAGCTGCCAACTTTCGGTCAATTGACTTGTTCAACTTTGCAATTTTGGTGTCTCTTATCAAAGCTAATTTTTCTACCTTTTTCTCTACGACAGGTCTTAAAGGCGCAATCTTGGTTTCGTAAAGCTCCCGAACATTCTCTATTTCCCGAAGAATCATGTCCTCTTCGAAACTTGTTTCTTCATTTATTACATTGACGGCATATTGCAAACCTTTGATGTCAGATTGAATCTGTTTCCATAAATTCAGTGCATTCCTCGCTTTTTCCAAGGCTACTTTTTCACTTAACTTTGGAGGCAATAAAGCCACATGGTCCCTTTGCTCTTCTTTCCGAGCGGAAACTTGCTCCAAATCCTCACTTAAAATAGACAACAACTTTTCTTCAGCGAAGATTGCTTCCAAAGAAATCGAAGTTAACTCGGGCTTCTCAAATGTTAGAACATGATTTTTCAAAGCATCGCGAAACTGCTCCTTGTGAACCACGCTTCGTTTTATTTCCTCGGTGAAAAATCCCACATCTGGAAGTTTTGCATAAGGAAAAGAATAAGAGAAGATATCTAACCCATCTACGAGCAAGCATGAATTCTTCCAGGGAACAGCCCATGTCGGGTAATGAAGTTTCGAAATGAAAGATATCTTTTCTGAAGATGCGTCTAATATGCCAGGCTTCTTTCTTTGAGCTTCAGCAAGGCAGAGAATGGCAGAAATCTCCATATCAAAAGTGAACGGTTTCTTCCTAGCCGTATCTTCAACAACGTAGGGGAGAATCACTGTTGGATTAGGCATTGTTACCCTTCCACGAACTGCTCATTACATGTTTTGAGCCATGATGCAGTAAGTTTTCTAGATTTATAATCTCTTTGCCACTCAACAAGACAGAAATTCATTTAAAGAGAGGAGACATCAGGCTTTCAACTTGTTTATGATCCAATTTTTCATATGCCTCAATGCTACCGACATCGTACCAAAACGCATCAGACAGATAACCGTAAACAGGTTTGCCGATTTTCACAAGGTGAGGAATCACATCTTTCATTAAATCCAAACTTTGTTTTGTTCCTTTTAGTTCTTTCATATCCTCTAAGGTTTCTCCTTCAAAAACCATTATTCCTATGCTCACGGGCTTTTCCAACGTTGGCTTTTCAACAAATCCCTTAATCTTGCCGTTTTCATCCATGTCGGCTAGTCCGACTCTAACCGTGAAGCCAGAGGCTAAAGCCACTGTTGCCGCTGTTTTCTTTCTCTTGTGATAGTCTAACAGATCCCTCAAGTTCATTGTGGTTAAAATGTCTCCATAATATGCGATAAATCGATCTTTAGTTTCAAGAAGTCCTTTGTTGTACGCATGAAGCACAGAACCTGCTGTTCCTTTGAACTTGGGATCGTCATGGAGATAAGAAATGTTTACACCAAATCTTGCCCCCTCATCGAAATAGTTCATGACTTGTTCAGCCTTGTAATCAACAAGGAAGTACAGATCAACAATTCCATGAAATTTAAGCAGTCGAACCACATATTCCAGCATTGGTTTTTGCTGCAACCCTATAGGAATCATGGCTTTTTGAAAATAATATGTTATTGGACGAAGCCTCTTACCAGGGCCTCCGCAAACAATTAAACATTTAACCTTTTTCATCAAGGAGCGCCCAGTTTAAGAAAATGTAGAAGAGTGGAAATAGGCTGGAAACTGGGTTCTCTTCCACTATTTCTTTTTTTCTTCTTCCTCTTCTTTCATCTCTTCAGCTTCAATTTCCTCTATTGGTTTCGGAGGCGGGGTTGTTGCCATTGTCCAGCCGA
>CAYFZT010000089.1:0-6529 GCA_964347555.1 uncultured Candidatus Bathyarchaeia archaeon
CACGTCTTTGTACACGGATTCGTTTGCCCATCGGTTTTTCGCCTTCGTATATGCTACCTAAGCCAGTATATAAAACTATATTGTTGAGAAAAAGACTGTAGACTAAGTGGTTGCTAGCCTTCTCAAAGGTTTCTTCGCCATTCTGGAACTCTAATGTCTGCTGCGCTGTTCCAATGGTCGTAAGGCTTAATGTCTAAAACTGGTGTTCTGTCGTAAGCATCTAATCCTTCAACCACGAGTATGTTTCGTTTTCGTTCCACTAGTCGAACAAGCGTTAGTCCTATGGGATTAGGACGTTGAGGAGTCCGCGTTGCAAATATGCCTTGCAACGGTATGTCAGCCCTTCCCCTTGGATGAACCTCTAAAACAGGCTTACGTTTTTTGGAGATTTTATGCATGTAAAAAACGATGAACAAGTGAGAGTAATCCTCGATGCCCTTTAGAGCTTCTACATATTCTGGCTCAACAACTACCTGCACGGTGAGACTTTTATCTCTAACATTTTCGTTCTTGGTTTTTCTTTTTACATAGCCAACAGGTTTCATCGTGACCTCTTTGATTTTGGTCATGAAACCACTACGATTTCTCGGTGTTTCGACAAGTTATATTTATGGGTAGCGGACGATAGTATTACTTTGTAGGCTTGTAAGGAGTGATGACCAGTCTTGAATGGGGAAGAAAGAGAGCTTGTCGAGATTGGCAAGGTGACACACTTTTTCTCTAAGATTAGTGTTGCTGTGATAGAGCTGAAGGCTCCTCTGAGCGTTGGCGACAGAATTGTAATTAAAGGTTCAACAACAGACCTAGAGCAAGCTGTAGAATCTATGCAGATTGAACATGAAAACGTGAAACGCGCTGAAGCAGGACAAAGTATAGGGTTGAAAGTAAGCGACCGCGTTAGAGAAAGCGACACAGTTTACAAAATAACTTAATAAGGTCGCCTACGACTTCTTGTTTCTAGAAAATCTGTCAACCGGATTTGCGACTTGACTCTTCTTCTTGTGTGCCCCTTTTTTTCTTGAAGTGACTTCCACCTCAGGTTCTTCTAGCTTCCTGCTAATCAGAAAATACACAGCCCAGATGAGAAAACCGTAGAGTATGCCATTTGCCATAGCATTTAACACCTGGGTAAAGAGAACTGGAAGACCTATCGAGTTAGCTACTGTCTGCACCATGTTCCCAGGAAACAACGGTATAGGGACTGCCAGTGTAGCCAAGGTAAAAAGGATGAAAAACACAGAAAAGATTGCTCCATTTCTCACTTTTTCCACCTCCACTTTTCATCGATCAATTACATACACTTCAAGATGCGGTTACATGTCAAACATTCATCTGGAATTGGAGCGTCCTTTGGACGGGTTTTTAAGTATCCAACGTAATGTGCACAGTTTCCAGCATCATCATCGTTTTTAGTGCCTTTTGGAGTGTCTTGTGAAGTTTCCTTTGATGCCTCACTCAAACCTTTCTCCAAGTTTTCTGAAACGCTCAATCTGGAAAAACAGTATGGACAAGCATGATAGGTTTCATGTGACCCGCTTGCCAGAACCGTTAACGCGATGGGTTCGCTGAAGATTTTGCCGCATTTTGCGTAAGGGCAAACTATTGCTTGTTCCTGCTGCATGAGAGGATTCGAAGTTAAATCCCATCGTCTGTTTTCTCTTCCTTTAATCACTGGTGAAAGAACGGGTTTGCTCATGCAATTGCACCTGCTACCAATATGTATAGTAAATATCAATATTTAATAAACTTTTTCGTATAAACGTTGTTCACACGTACAGTTTGCTGCTGAATCACTTAGCTTGTTTTCAAGGCGACTAAGTTGTGCTTTCTAAGATGCTCAAGAACTCTTAGCATGTGCTCCGTGTTTGTCTGAGTGTATTCTGCCGAGACCGCGTTAATTATCTCGTGCAAGTTCTGTTTTCTGTCTGCTAGGTTCAGAACCTCTGCTAGCTTCTGACTGAACCGTTTATCTTTTCGAGCAGTCTTCATGTACCATTCGTAGTCTTTAGGTGGCAACGCTTTTGTGCTTAAGAATTCACCGCTTAAAGTGCTTTTGAAGAGACGCTTCAAAATGATTTTGCTTGCTTTCCTTTCGGCTGTGGTTAAGCTAGCTTTTAGAGGAATCTTGATGCCCATAGTTTTTTGGATTAGGGCTAAAGTTTGTTCGATCTGAGCTAAAGCGTATTTTTCTTGGTCGGCTATGTGTTTCGTAAGCTTTCGGATGAGACTTTTTAGCTCTGGACTGTGTGCAAGTTTTTTTGTTGATTCAACTGCTTGAGTTTCGCGCCATGCAACATGTTTTATCTTGCTCCTGTATTGTTGGGCACTTCTAGCTAGGGTCTGCGCCAGCTTTCTCGGTTTTGTTTTATGTTCTGGGTTGTTTTTGGTTTCGAAGAGAGTCTGAGTTGCTTCCTTTAGGGCTTTCTGTAGCCTAGCGATACCTCCGGTATATGTTTGCATTGCCATTGCGTAAGCTTCTTCTGTGCCTGCGTTCGCCAGTGCGATGGTTGCAACAGTTGCCACCCAGCCTATTCGTTTCAGTGTTTGGGCGCTGACTTTGTCGAGCGTATCCTGACTCGTGTGATAGTACAAGTCAGGCCATTGAAGCAACATGACACATGGGACTCCTATCGTTGAATCTACGAATTGATGATGGTCGCTTCCCCCAGTGTGTGCGTTCACGCGGTATCTGAAGGTTGATGCTAATCCGAAGCTCGTTTCAGTGTCGAATTGCTCTATGGTTTCCTCTACGAGACTGATGACAAAGTCGTTTAGATATGACGGTAAAGAGTCAGGAATTAGGTCAAGAGTTAGCGTTGACTTGCATAATTCTTGGTCTTGGCCTACCATGTCTAGGTTGATTCCTGCAATCAGGTGTTTTACAAGGTTTTCATGTTTGTGCAAGTAAGCGATTGTTCCAAAAGTTTCGGGCACCCAGAAGAAGCGTATCGTTCTTTTTGGTTGTGGAATCTTGCCTTTCCGAATTAGCTCTTGTATGGTTCTTGCGATTTCAAGGAGGAGTCCGCTTCCTGAGGCGTTGTCGTTTGCGCTTGGTTTAGGATGGCAAAGATGCGCTATTAAGAAGATTTCTTGATTCGGTTTTGTTTTGCCTTTGATTGTGGCTGTAACAATGTCAAGTTTGCCTGGAAAAAGTCTAGCGTTCACGATAGCCTTCAACACTACTTCTTTCTTCTGTCTTAATAAACTGCGAAGATAGTTGCCTTGGCGTTTTGTAATTGAGAATCCGAAGGTTACTTTGCCGAGTTCTTTCTTAGTTGGCCATATTGCCTGATAAGCATGGGCGTCTGGTAAGTCTATGCTCTCTCTCAAATTCTTTATTTCATAAGTAAGCGTGTCTGTGATTACTCCTGCTGCTCCTCTTTTGTAGACAGCTTCTTCATGGACGAGCTTGGCTCTTCCTGTTGCCAAGACAAGCTTGCCTTTTACTTCTTTGCCTTTGTAGTCAGAGAGTTTGGTTCCTGTGCCGACATCTATAAGTTGGGCTGTTATGCCCTCTGAAGGTGTAGCGTTGCTGTGTGCGTGCAAAGATATGGGAGTGTCTTGATATCTCGCAAGAAGACTTTGTTCTGGTTTAACCAGCCAGAGTTCAGCGCTTTCTACTTCCCAGCCTATCGGTGCTGTGTAGGTCCAGTATTTTGTTTCACCGTCTGCTGGAAACTGCTCTATTCTCGCGTCTTTAATTCCAATTTTGACCAGTGTGTCTCTTATGTGTTCAGCGGCTTCGTGGAACATGGTTGAGGCTTGAATTCGATGAAATTGAGTAATTTGTTGAACATAGACCTTGGCATTTTCGCCAGACAATTCGTTTTTGATTAACTTCTTTATTTCAGGATTCAACATAATAGTCTTCACTTACAACATTTGTAATTGCAGAATTCGCAGCGTGTGCACTTAAGAATTATGATGCCGCAGAAAAGGGTTAGCTTACTCTGTCTCTAGTTTGTATAAAACTTTTAGACCCTTCAATGTTTCATGAACGGCATTTGCAATCTGAAGTATGTCTTCAAGTTCGACTTTTTTGTCCCAATCATAAACGTGGTCGTGATAACCCTTCATAGGCTTGAAGCCCATGGAACGAAGCCTCTCAACAATTTCTATGGGACCTGCCCCCTCACTGTTGAACCAAATCGTCAAATACGTTCTCATGATAAATGCACCCTCAAACTTGGCAATAGACCTGAGAACAGAATTAAATCTTTTGGACGCGCCCCAATTAACAGATTGAAATTTTTCCTTGTGCTAAGTCGTTGCAGAACTTGTCGATGTTTTCCAGTTCTGAGTTTACTACTTCTGTAATATCTCTTTTGACGCTGTTAAAGGAGTTGTTTGCCTTCATCACAACTTGTGCTGCGGCTATTGCAGGCTGGTCTATGGACTTGCCTATTTGGCTCAGTAACCAGATGTAGACTTCTTCGATTTCAGAAACTTGCTTGTGCACGCGGTCTGCTATGTGATGAGTTAGGCTATTATAGATCTTGCCAACATGGCTCACAGGATTCTTTCCAGCTGCAGCTTCTGAGCATAAGGGTCTGTTTAACGATATGATTCCGTTAACTCGGTTGCCTCTTCCAACTTGACCAGAGTCTCCGCTTTCCGCGCTTGTACCCAGCACTGTTAGGTAGACACCATTTATTCCTCTTCCCTTCTCATCAAGTGTGTTCAAATGCACCGAGACGCTGTCAAAGTCAGCTTGTTCTTTTACAAAATCGCTGACAGCTTCAAAAATCCCTGCTTTCTTTCTGAAGTAATCCTCTTCATCTTTCACGTACTTGTCGACAAAAGCCATCGAAATAGTCAAACGTAAGTCATTGTTTTTGCGGAGTCCCATTACTTTTACATCTTCGCCTGACTCTGGAAATCTCTTCTTGAATTCCGGAGAATTCACGTATTGTTCAGTTTTGAAAACAGTTTTCTCTGTTCTGGTCATGGGAGCATAGCCTACTGCTGCAGATGTGTCATTGGCTCCAAGTAGCCGTCCTTTTTTTCGTGCAAAGATGTCCATAAGTTCTGGATGTCCTGGCTTCAACTCCACTTGATACTTAACATGTTTTTCAGGGTCTACTCTGAGGTTTTCTCTGAACCATTCTTTGGCTGTTTGAATGGCTATTTCTTTCACTGGAATTTTGATGTCATTAACTTCGAAGGTGGCTCTGTCTCCAATCACGAGAAGCATAGGTTCTTTAATTGTGCCACCACCAAATCTGGTTTCGGCTTCTCCTGCGGCTAATAGAGATTTATCAATGTTATGGTGCATTATGGTTCCAACTTTTCTTAGATACTTTTGGCTGAGCTTAACAGAAATTTTGTCCATAATTGCGTCACAGATGTAGTCGGGATGACCAAGCCCTTTTCTTTCTACAATTTCAAGTTTCTGCTGTTCGAGGGGGGTCTGCTTCAAACTGTCAACCAGTATGTTCCTCGCCATGAAAGTTCACCTTGGCGAAGAGTAATAAAAGCCAACAGTTATATATCTTACGATATCTTTGAATGCATAGAAAATAACCAGTGGTTATAAGGGATGATCGTCACAGGTTCCGCGATTAAAAGACTCCGTGTTGAAGCCGGACTAACTCAGAGACAACTCGCAGAGCTGGTCGGTATCTCACAGGCACACATTGCTAAAATCGAAAAGGGAAAGGTGGACCCCAGGCTTTCAACGACTAACAAGATTCTTCAAGTCTTAACTGAAGGACATGGAAAAAGATGCAGAGAAGTCATGACGAGAAATACTATCTTTGCCAAACCCAATCAAAAGATTCAGAAAATAGGCGAACTCATGATAGAGCATGCAATATCGCAGCTACCCGTAATAGAACGTGGAAAAGTTGTTGGGACAATCACTGAGGAAGATATCGTCCGAAACTTGAGCTCAGACCTAGCCGACGAAAAAGTGGAAACTATAATGCAGCCACCCTTGCCAATAGTGCCAGAAGACACAAGTATAAATATGATACGCCCTTTACTGGAAGATCATCCAGCTGTGCTTGTTACACACAGAGGAAACATAGTCGGCATAATAGCGCGGTCCGACTTGCTCAAGGTTCTCTCAAAAACCATGTAGTACATGCTAAATACGAAAGATTAATTATACTCACCGCTTCCAAGTTTTGAATGTGGTCGTTTTTCATGGTTTTAACCGGTGAGGCTGTAAGGTTAAGCGTAGTGGCAAAGCGCTATGCTGACATCATAGCCGTAGACAACGTTGACTTAGACGTAAAATCTGGTGAAATCTTCGGTCTTTTAGGTCCCAACGGCTCAGGCAAATCCACAGCCTTGAAGATTATTCTTGGACTGGTCAAGCCAGACTCGGGATCAGTGAACGTTTTGGGTATAAATGCAGAAGATGATCCTACTGCAGTGAAAAGGCAAGTGGGCTATGTTCCAGAGTCTCCGCGCCTGTACGAGTTTCTAACGGGATTAGAATACTTGGACTTTGTGGCTGACATTTACGGTTTAAATGCGGTAGAGAAGAAGACCCGAATCGAAGAATACCTAGAGGCTATGGAAT
>CAYFZT010000090.1:0-819 GCA_964347555.1 uncultured Candidatus Bathyarchaeia archaeon
GCCTCCTATAGCCATATTTTGTTGGGTCGTAAAACGGAAACTTAACTACTTCTGCCTTAACAAGTTTATCTCTTATCTTAATCATGACGGTTGAGTTCTCAACTGCATGCTCGGGGGGCACATATGCTATGGCTATTCCACACCTGAGAACAGGTGAGAAAGTGCCGCTTGTTACATGTCCTATTATCTGACCGTTCTTCCAAACTTCGTAATCTGGACGGGGGATGCCTTTCTCCCGAATCTTCAAGCCTACACGTTTTCTTTTGACGCCTTCCGTTTTCTGCTTAAGAAGCGCCTCTTTGCCGATGAAGTTATCCTTTTCAAATTTCACAACAAAACCCAGTCCAGCTTCCAGTGGCGTTGTGCTTTCGTCAATGTCATTTCCATAGAGGCACATGCCCGCTTCTAGTCTCAAGGTGTCTCTTGCACCTAGACCGCACGGTTCAATGCTGAAGCCTTTGCCGGATTTCAAGATAGCATTCCAAACTTTTTCTGCTTTAGTCGGTTCTGATACTGGAGTGTCCCAGACAAAGATTTCAAATCCGTCCTCGCCTGTGTATCCGGTTCTTGAAAGGAACACATTGTCTCCGTCTAGTTTGGTCCAACCGCATTTGAACCGTTCAATTCCGCTTAGGTCGGAGTCAGCTATCTTCTGTAGGGTTTCTTGGGCTTTTGGTCCCTGCAAGGCGAACATGGCTACGTTGTCTGAAACATCTGTAACCTCAGTGTTGAAGGATTTGGAGTGTTGAACTAGCCACTCGTAGTCCTTTTTTCTGTTGGCTGCGTTGTAGACCATGAGGAATTTTTCAGGTTCAAGCC
>CAYFZT010000090.1:829-6488 GCA_964347555.1 uncultured Candidatus Bathyarchaeia archaeon
TTTGATTCCTCCTTTTTCGTTGCACATTGTAGAGTAGTGAGCACTAAAGGGAGTCAAGCGGGCAACATCGTTGGTTGTTACGTAGTTTAGAAAAGCTTCACTGTCTGAACCATTGATTAATGCTCTTCCCATATGGCTGATGTCAAATACTCCAACTTTATTGCGTACCGCCATGTGCTCAGGGACTATTCCTTTATACCAGATGGGCGTTTCGAATCCGGCGAAAAGAATAATTTTGCCGGTTTGCTTGTGAAACTCGAAGAGATGCGTTCTGCGTGTGCGTTCTGTCAAATTATGCCTCCCTTATTCTCCTTGCTGTGGCAGAACAATGAATCACAGATTATTTTACCTTTTCAATTTTAACATTTATAGGATTGAAGGACAGTTTTCTACCGCATTTAGGGCATTTTCCATCGAAACGTTGAACAATTTCATCTGGCGGCGTTAAATCCATGCCTTCATAGAGGACTGCACCACATTTTTCACAAAGAATACGTTGAGGCAACTCATCACTTCCGTAGTACCTGAAATAAAAGCACACAAACTATTTATAATTTCTATGCATTTCTGAAAGGAGAAAAGGGCGTAGTACATGGAGAAGTACACTCTCATCATTACGGAAAAACCAGACGCTGCCCAGCGGATAGCACAAGCCCTCGACCAGAAAGGTAAACCCAAAAAGATGGAAGAGAAAAATGTGCCTTTCTACCTAGCTCAACGAGACAAGCAGCTAGTAGTGGTTCCAGCTCTTGGGCATCTCTACACAGTTATGCACATTGGAAAAGGAAGAAACTACTATCCCGTTTTCAATTTTAAATGGGCGCCACGTCATCTGGCTGAGAAAGGTGTCAAACACATTATTGCATGGATCGATGTAGTCTCTAAACTGGCAAAAGATGCTGAAGAGTTTGTCTCTGCTTGTGACTATGACATTGAAGGAAGTCTCATCGGCTACTGCCTCCTGAAGTACGCTTGTGAAGACAAGGAAAACGTAGCTAAAAGAATGAAGTTTTCCACTCTCACTAAGAAGGAGTTGGAAAAAGCCTACAGTGAACCTTTACCAAAGCTGGATTTCGCCTTAATTGAAGCTGGAAGAACGCGGCATGAAGTTGATTGGCTTTACGGCGTAAATATCTCTAGAGCTCTAACCCTCGCCGCTAAACGTTGGAGCGGAAAATACGCTACTCTCAGCACAGGAAGGGTTCAAGGACCCACCCTAAGGTTCTTGGTTGCTAGAGAGAAAAGTATCCATAGCTTTGTTCCCGCTCCTTACTGGAGCATAAGGGCTACATTTGACATAGAGGGTGCTGCTTACGAAGTGGATTATGAAAAGAAGACCTTCGAGAAGAAGGTGGACGCAGATGCAGTTGTGAAAGCTTGTAGAGGAAAATCTGGCAAAATCAAGAAGATTGAAAAGAGAAGCACTCAGCAGAAGCCTCCAATTCCTTTCGACTTGGGCGCTTTACAAACGGAAGCCTATGGCTTGTTTGGCTACACGCCGAGAAGAACCTCAAGCATCGCTGAGCGTTTGTATCTTGAAGCCTTAATTTCTTATCCCCGAACAAGCAGCCAAAAACTGCCCTCTGTGATAGGCTACCAAACAATCTTAAAGGGACTAAGCAGAGAGCGCACCTACAAGCGCCTTGCTTCTGAACTTCTGCAGAAAGAGGAATTGAAACCAAAAGAAGGAAAAAAAGAAGATCCAGCGCATCCAGCGGTGTATCCAACTGGCAACCTTCCGGAAAGAGCCCTCGACGAGTCTGAAAGGAGAATTTGGGATCTTGTTGTTAGGCGTTTTATGGCAGTTTTCGGGGAACCCGCCGTCAAAGAAAGCATGAGGGTCGCGATCGATGTTGAGGGTCACCATTTTTACTTGCGAGGAAGACGTATTTTGAAGGAAGGCTGGATGAAATTCTACAAACCATACATAAGAACGGAAGAAGTGATGCTGCCGTCTCTGAAAGAAGGCGAAACTGTGCTATTGAAGGAGATACTGCGTGAAGACAAATATACAAAGCCGCCCCCGCGATACAACCCCAGCAGTCTGCTGAAGAAGATGGAAGAAGTTGGAATAGGAACAAAGGCTACAAGAGCTGACATAATTGAAACTTTATACAGTAGAAAATACATCGTCGAAGAAAGAATAGTTGTCACAGACCTCGGCTTTGACATAATCGATGTCCTTTTTAAACACTGTCCTGGGGTGATCTCCGTTAAGCTTACTCATGAACTTGAGGAAAAGATGGAGCGCATACAAACAAATGATGAGAAGAGGGAAAACATCCTTTTTGAAGTGATTGAGAACCTTAAACCCATGTTGGAAGAACTGAAGCAGAGAGAAGCCGCCATAGGAGAAGCCTTAAGCCAGGCAATTAAACGGTCGCGAATACAGGAGCGAATAGTAGGCGAATGCCCCACTTGCCACACAGGCAAATTAATGATATTGTACTCGAGAAAAACGAGAAAGCGATTCATCGGCTGCACAAACTACTTCAAAAACGCCTGCCAAACATCATTTCCGCTTCCCCAAAGAGGAACAGTTAAACCCTTACACAAAGCGTGTAAGAGCTGCGGCTGGCCCACATTACTTGTAAAGATCAAAGGACGCAGACCATGGACTCTATGCTTCAACGAGAACTGCCCAAGAAAAGAAGAAAGGAGGAAACGTCTTGAAATGCAAGCTTTGCAACAGAGAAAGCAAAAATAAGTTTTGCGAATTCCATGAAAAAGCTTACGCTAACATTATGCAGAAATTTGAGATTTGGAAGAATGCGGCAGGGATATCTTGGGAACAATATTTAAATGAGCTTAAGGAAAATTCACTTACAGGCGTGTGGGCAAAAGAAGTTGCTGAAAACCTGTTGAAAGAAAAGGAGTGAAAAGGGAACTTGGTTAGTCGAACCAAAACGAGGCTTTCATCACTCGGTTTCAGGCTACAAAGGGCATTGAGAAAAATAACCACTGCTAAACCTTCGTTGGCAATTATAGCCATAACCATAGTTGCTTTGACCATCTTTCTTCTCGGTGGAGGAATCTACAATATCTTGACAAAGCCTCCTCCAGTAGTCCCCTATGGTACAGGGGTCCTCTTTTTCTATCCTTCTATACATGAACAAGTAATTCATGAAAGCCTGGTGGTGATGCTTTCCTATGGTCTGGGTATAGCAGGAGTCTTCTCCATTTACCAAAGCACAAAATACACTTACAAACCCAGACAAGCCTACATTCTCCTGCTCACGGGCATAGTGCTTCTTCTAATTTCATACATATATCTTGAAAACCTCTTGTGGTTAGAACTTACCTTGCGTTAAGTTTCTTAAAAGAGTTTTATCTGGCAAAAATCCGACGCTACCAAGGTGTCTTTTTGGCACCAATAAGATAAGCAATGAAGTTGGTTAAAAGATGGATAGGCGGTGTTACAATTAAAATAATAATGGCAATGAGCAACGGAGGAGAATAGATCAATGCTGAAAAAAGGAGAGCTCCCAAAACAAAGTCAAGCTGGTCCGCAATTGGAAGGGGTGAACCCGGAGAAATGTCTAGCCGTCTTTTAATGAAAGAATGAAGCAGGTCGCCTGTTAAAGCTCCTAGCGAAAGTAAGAAGCCGCGCAAGATATCGTATTGAAACAGGAAATTGCGAGGGAACCCCTCAAGCTGATATAGAAGGCTGAGAACGAAACCCGCAAAAGTTCCAACCAGCAAGCCAGCAAATAACCCACGTAAAGTCTTGTTTGAGCCAAAGAGTGGCTTTCCATCCCAAAAAGATCTACCAGCATCTACTGGATAGCCGCCTCCAAATATGACTGGCGCAGCGTTGGCAACATATGCTGGCAAAATGTAGTAGAAAGCGTAAATAACGTCGTTTAAAATGGTCTCCATGATTCTCGCCTAATATTAAGGCAAAAGAAGATAAAGCTAACGTCTGTAGTCTAGAATTCCCGTTTTGCCTATTT
Organism: uncultured Candidatus Bathyarchaeia archaeon; assembly: GCA_964347555.1. Classification (GTDB taxonomy): domain Archaea; phylum Thermoproteota; class Bathyarchaeia; order Bathyarchaeales; family Bathyarchaeaceae. The sequence continues at coordinate 4,783 of CAYFZT010000090.1, forward strand.
TGAAATAACAACTAGCTGTTCGCTTTCGATCTGGATGTTTCTCGAGAACAGCCTTCATGGTACGTGACTGACCAGTATGCTTTAAATTGAGCACAATGTCCGCCCAGAACTTCAAAACACGAGTGGCGACAGGTTCCACCATAACTACTCCTTCAAGAAACACGCTTCGAACTTGACTGTTAACCAGAACTACTATCTTACGGGTTTTTGCAATTTGAGCCAAACAAGCCATTTGCCTTCCAAGTTCTCTGTTAAGTGTAAACGTTTTCTTTGGCTCTCCCAGCTCCATGCGGTACAGTGAAGTAACGGTGTCAACAATCACAAGTCCCACATTTTTTGTCAAGTACTCGTCTAAGCGGTCTATAGCTGAAGCCTGCTCCTGAAAAGTGGCTGGTTTCACCAAGGCTATCGAAGGAGCAACGTCGTCTACATCCTTCTCCGCTATCTGGGACAACCGCACAGGAGAAAATGTGTCGTCTGAATCAACAAAAATGACTTTGTAATCCATTCTAGCGGCATTGACTGCGCATTGAATCGCTAAAGATGTTTTTCCAGTTTCAGCCTCTCCGTAAACGAGTGTGATATTTCCATGAGTTAAGCCTCCTTCCAGCATTTTATCTAAAGCATCACAACTCGTTGGAATCCTACGTTGCAAGATGTCCACAGTTAAGCGATACTGAGGTGAAAGTTAATAATTTTGTCTTGTAATAGGCGTTAAGGATAACATTATGAAAGTAAGGGTAGCTGTTGTCACAGTGTCAGGAAAAGCCTACTACCAGCTGGTGAATGAACTTAAAGCTAGAGGTTTGCCTTTCTTGAGTTTAACGCCTTATGATGTTATCCCAGCGGGTATCAGAGTTGTAATAACAACACAGAATGAACTGCGCTTAATTAATCACCCAAACGTTTTGGTTTACGAAGAAGCAACGGACCCAGCTACAATTGTAAATGAAGCTATTAGAAACGTTGAAGGCAGAAAAAATCATGATACAATTACAGTTGGGATTGATCCAGGCAAAACTTTTGGGATGGCGGTGCTAAGCAATGGAAACGTTTTAGAGGCGATGACTCGTTCAAGCGTAGAGCAAACTGTGAACGCAGTTTTAGATGTCTTAATCAAAAACCCAGCAACTGAATACCTTATTAGAGTAGGCAATGGCGCCCCCCAATATACTCGAGCACTCTTGTCGCAATTAGATGAAATGTTGCCCAAAAATGTCGGAATAGAAATTGTGAGTGAAGCTGGAACAAGTCATTTCACGAAAGAAGAAATTCACAGACGCGGTTTAAGAGATGCCATGTCAGCTATAAAAATTGCTGAACGAAGAGGACGATCTTTTCGAAGAAGAAAGGGAAAACGAAGATGAAGATATCGGTAAAGATGGGGCACACTTTACTGGTGGACGGATGGGCTTGCGTAAAGCTACTTGCTGGCGAAGTTGAAGTCTTTGGTGCTCCATTGGAAGTCGGTGTTAAGACTGTGATAAGAGATGGGAAGCGTGTTGCCTTTGAGGCTAAAAAGAATGCTGATTTTGATCTAGTGTTAAGCGACAACGCTTCTTTCGAAGAGTTTGAAGGAAGCACGATTCCTGCTTCATGGGAAAAAGCTTGTAATGCAACTTTGGCTTTCGAAGAAAAACCAGTTATTGTTGTGGTTATGGGCGAAGTGGATTCTGGGAAGACAAGCTTTTGCACCTATCTTGCTA
>CAYFZT010000091.1:0-6125 GCA_964347555.1 uncultured Candidatus Bathyarchaeia archaeon
AGTACTTCTCTTAGCGAGGAATCTAGGATCTTCAGTTTGACTTGCTTCATCTCTTCAATAGAAGATTAATGGCGCTTGCTAAAAAGCTATTCTAGATTAGTAGGTTTATAATAGTCTGAAGTTTGCGCGGCGAATAGTCTTATATTTCAGCAGCAGAGGAGTTCTTTCTGTCAGAAAATGGTTGGAGGTGAAGAGATGGCGAAGAATAAGGGTGCGAAATATGAGTGTGGAGAATGTGGACTTGTTGTGTTAGTTGACGAACCCTGTGGATGTGCTGCATGTGAGTTGATATGCTGTGAAGTTCCGATGAAAGAAGTGAAAACAAAAGCCAAGAGGTAAACGCGCGCGCGTGCACGGCAGAAACGACCACCACATAGAATGTCACCGTTGCCATAAAGAACTAGAAAAACATTCTAAAGCCTGGTCAACTGGCAACCGCATGACCGCGAGACGATACTACTGTCCTAAATGCTACCGTTCACTCTGGTTTTGACGCTTCTTAGCTATCTCTCGTAACTTCTCTTTCGCTTTAGCTAGAGTTTCCGCGCTGATGTCTAACACTTCTATAGCGTCTTTATCCTTTAGTTTGAATACTGGAATCTGTTGATTTCCAACATTGGCTATTCCAAAAGTAGCTTTTCCCTGAGCAGCCAGTGAAAGCATACCCATTATCATTTCTAACTGTTTGTTTAAACTCTCAATCTTTTTGTCTTGCTCGTTTATTCTTCTCTGCAACGCATCTGGTGTTTCCGCTTCTATTCGCAGATAAACCATAGCTTGTTCTTCGTATCGTTTGCGGTGGTGTTCAGGGTCTCTGCTGAAATAGTGCGCGTCTACACCTAACGTGTGACCCATCCAAAAATTTACAAAGTCGGGACCTGCGTGTCCAGCTTGCTTACGGAACCATTTACGAAGATTGTAGAGTCGAACATTACGCGGTTTACCTGGATTTTTCTGTTCAAAATCCATAACGTCTGAATCCTTCAACTTCTCGATAGCTCTAGTGAATAGGCCGCTCACGCTTTTAGGGTTCAACCGTTTATCTGAGGCGCGAGAAGTGAACAGATAATCGTCAGGTTTTATGTTAGGTCGTTTCAACAAGTAAGTTCTTAGATGTCTAACAGCTTCAGGCCCAATAAACGTGAAGTAGGCTCCATATTTACCCTTCGCAATATTTTCAGGAACCGTTATCTTACATGCCTTATCTTCTGGAATAGTGTCGAGAGGTTCTACATGTTTCAGCTTCAAACTACACAGCGTGTCAGGTCTAAGACCAGACTGCGCCATAACACAAAAGAAGGCTCTTTCACGCGGATTAGAAATTTTCATTATTTCAGCGATTTCTTCCCCAGTTATGTCGCGGTTGTGATAGGTTACTCGTGTGCTTCCTGCTGGAATAAACCCTAACGGCAAATCATTATACTTGAAGAAACTCTTAATCGGCGTTATCATAGTTGTAACAGACCCAACCGCATAATCTTCCTTCATAATGTGCGCTATGTAAGCTCTAAGCAGCCGCGCATACTTCCGCTTAAACTCTCTATCATTCATACCTTCATAATCGTCTAGTATCTGCTGCGGCGTGCAACCTAAATACTGACAGAACCTTTCAAACATGTAACGATAATTGAAGGCTGTTTGATCACTTTTACTATGCGAATAAGCCACGTTGTCAAGCCAAGCCTGAACCACATCAAACTTCATATTTACGTTACCTCTACACCCTTATACAACTAACTGACTATATAAAAGTAACGCATACTTAACCTTCTTCAGCGAAAACCAACTTGGTTGTAGGCTTACAACAGGTTGCTCATCACCTAGCAGTTTTAAAGACCTGCAGAATTTCTCTCCAAGCTTTTCGGTGTGCACTCCATAAACAAGAAACTAGAAGGTTAAAATCATACATGCATCTCTCCTTTCTTTCCTTCTTTGGTTCTTCATTCTAAAAGGATGCCATCAATAGTATAAGTTAACTTGCCGAAAACTACTTAAGAGCTTATTCTTTTTAACCAGAGAAAAGATAAGTGTATTCTGTGTAACTAAAATAGGAGAGAAAACAGGCTTGACAACTGAAGAGGTTAAGGACAAGAAGATGAAGAAGATTGTTGAGCTCAGAACACTCATGGAAGAACGTGTTACCAAAATGGAGCAAGAACTAGAAAAGTGGAGAGCACTTCTAGACTTTGTTAACAATACTTTGTTAAAAGAAGGTTTCAAAAAGGCAGAAATTGTGAAACCTACAGCTCCTCCAGAAGCCTCCCCGCCTGGAGAAGCTGCTCCACCTGAGGTTCCATCTGCCGAACCACCTGTTTTGGAGTATGAGCAAGCAATTCCTCTAAAGACCGTAACTGGAGATCTGCTCGCTAATCTATATGTTAGCGAGGATTCCATGCATGTTGTTCTGGCGGAGGATAAGCAATTTGACATAAACACTCCTCCTTTCAGAGCATTCTTACTGGAAAGAGTGCTAGGGCAAATGCAGGAAAAAGACAAGGAAGCCGCAGGCGAAGGGGAGATTTCGCCAGATAAGATTCTTTCCTACAACATTGTGCGTGAAGGAGACGCACTCAAGGAAATCACAATTCGAAACATTCAACCTGACCGCTCCAGAGAATTAAAGTCCACTATCAAATGGACATTAGAAAAAATGCATGAAAAAATGAAGACAACTGCTTAAAAAGAAAGCTCATAATAAGCCTTATTTCTTTGTTTTTAAGTTATTTTAGCAGAATGCAGCTGGAAAATGCCTATTACTGAATCTTAACTTTCAAGAACTCATTTTTCGTGCAAATGAGCAAAATTCTAGAAAAATGCTCTAGAAACTATTTCATTCATATAGTAAAAAGTAGTAATTGAATTGAAGTTTATTATCGCAAGGTTGTCGTAAAGTCTTAAATATGCTCGTATATCTATAGCAAATACAACTTTAAGGGTAAACCTTCTGAAAGGTGTTTCCTTTGGTTCAGGTAAGTAAAAAACTAAGTTTACTTCATCGCAGTAGAATGGACATAATCGCAAACATGTTACATGTATCCGAAGAGAGCGCAAAGAAAACTCACATAATGTACAAGTGCAACTTAAGTTTCAGGCAGCTTCACGCTTATCTAGATCTACTTGTCGACAGAAAGCTCTTAAGAAAAATTGAGACAGATGAAAGCAAGCGCCAGGAACTCTACCAAACCACATCTAAAGGAAGGACTTTTCTTCAAGCTTACAAAAGTATCAAAGCACTTCTTGCAACCTGAGCAGTTTATCCTTCATCTCTTTCTATGCGTCTAATCTTCTTCAGAAAATCAACAACAGACGCAGCAAGCCTTACCTGATGCTTAGTCTTATCTAACTCGACAAAATCGTATTCAACAAGGAAACTTGTGATTATTTCAAGCTTGAATTCATGCAAGCCAGTTCTTTCTGCGATTTCAGTCAGACTGTGCCATTTGCTATCCCCCAGCAAATCGAAGATCACATTTACCTCGCGCAAAAGCGATACCTCTTAACAGAAGAGTAATACTGCCCTAACAGAATAAATGGTTTCTGAGGAAAGATTTCAGAAAAAACTTCTAGAAAAATATTCGCTTTGCGAAATGTTAAGATGCCAGACCCGTAAACATGTTAATAAGAACCACTCTAGAAAAGAAGCATGGATCAAGAGGAAAAAGATTGCCAAACTATAAACAATGGATCAAAATCGCTTTTCTGATTGTGTTTAGCTTAGAAATCAATGTTCTAGCCGTTTTATTTATGAATATCACATGGCGATTAACAATCTCCACAACTGAAATATTAAGAGGGATAGCATTGATTCTTGGAGGCGCAATCGGTTTCACGCTTGGCTCTATTATCTTTTGGCGTCTCTCAGCTAAATTCTCTGATCGGAGAAGGTTTTCAAAACCATGAAAATCCTAGCAGAAGCTGCAGTTGCCTTTCTCATCACCTACTTGGTTACGCCTATCTTGATCAGAAAACTTAGGGAACGTGGAATCGTAGGAGCAGATGTTCACAAATCTGGGAAACCCCTTCGTGCCGAGATGGGAGGTCTTGCGGTTCTCATAGGATTTGCAGGGGCCTTCTTGTTTGCTTCTCTGATATCAGTTGAAGTCAGTTACAGGATTCTTCCAGTTTTTCTGACAATTATTCTTGCAGGTTTCATCGGAGTCCTAGACGATTTGGTCAACTTAAGGCAGAGATACAAACCTTTCTTGGTGGCTTTAATGAGTACGCCTCTTATAGTAGCCAATGCTGATCGTATCGGATTATGGTTTCCTTCGTTCGGTTGGGTTCACTTTGGAAGCCTTTACTTAGTCCTCATTCCATTGGCAGTAGCCACGGCTTCTAACTTAACTAACATGTTTGCAGGCTTTAACGGCTTAGAGGCTGGTGTAGGATCTATATCTTGTTTTTCACTAGGATTTCTACTTGCAGTCTTGGAAAGATGGGATTCTGCAGCGCTAGCTTTTTCATTGTCCGCCGCCTTTTTGGCTTTCCTGTTTTACAACTGGTATCCTGCAAAGATATTTCCAGGCGACACTGGAACATTAGTTTCAGGAGCCGCTGTCGCTGCCATATCCATCTCTGGCGGCGTTGAGGTTGCAGGAATAGTGATGATGATTCCTTCGGCGATAGACTTTACTCTAAAGATGCTCGCTAGGAATCCTTTTTCCGGTAGAAAGCGGTTGGGTGACACTATGATTGCTGAAGATGGAACCTTGGTTTCTCCTGGATATGCTGCGCTTGCTCATGCTTTCATGAACGTTACACGGATTAAAGAGAAAGATTTGGTCTTTGCATTGTTGCTTATGCAGGCTTTGTATTCTTTTTTGGCAGTCTTTATGGTCTTATTCTTCAAATAAGAAAACAGAAGACTTTTCTAGTAGATGTTTCCAGACTTATTTTTCATAGGAGTTTATTAAGGTTCTAAGCAACCTATTAAACAATCGTAGAGAAAGGATTTCAGAGGTTATCTGCAATTGCAAGGAAAGAGAACAGCGTCCACGTTCAAGAAGAAGATATGGATTGCCATTAGTACCCCTTTTCAGGCAAACTTCTTTTATCCTCTTATTGAGAGACTGAGAAAAAGGTTTGATTTCTTAATCACGGCACGTAATCACGACCGCATATTCTCAATTCTTGACGCACAAGATTTAGATTATATACCAATAGGAAAGCATGGCGGAGCAGAGCTTGAAGGTAAGCTCATGGCTTATGGACAAAACGTGCAACAACTTTCCCCCATTATCAAGGAAGAGAAACCAGATCTTCTTCTGACTGAAAGATGGCCAGAAGCAGTTCGAGTGGCTTTTGGTTTCGATATTCCAGCCTGGACCATCTATTATGATGAACGGGAGCAACATGTAAACCGCATGGTTTTTCCATTGTCCTCCAAAGTTTTTGCCCCTAGTTTTTATACGCCTGCTGAAATGCGAGAAAGTGGCATTGATTTAGAAAAGATTGTCTGGTTTAGAGGTTTTCACACTGGCTATCTTAAGGGCCATGTGAATCACCAGAAAAATCCGTTTAAGGAACTCGGATTTAAGCCACCTATTGTGCTAGTTAGACCGGAACCTGACTTTGCAAGTTTCTTCGGCCAGAAACAGGATATTTTGGAACGCTCTGTTCTCTTTCTTACAGACAATCATGGGTATAAGAATGATTTTAACGTCGTAGTCCTACCAAGAACTAAGAATCAAGCCTCATGTTATTCGAAATATCCTGTGGCAGTAATAGATGATGTCTTCCTCGAAAACCCAGTGGCTTTCGCAGATGTCACGATAGGCGCCGCCGAAACTATGCTTATGGAAGCCTTTGTTCTCGGTAAACCAGCCATTAGCACCGTATATTGGCAAGAATCTAAACCAGTAGTTGAACTACACAAGTATATTCCCCACGTAACCGATCCTAAAGATGTTGTTGCAAAAACTCTCGAATTTCTGAATCCAGAAACACAAAAGGAGTTCTATGAACGGACAAGACTGATTGTCGAGCTTATGGATAATCCTGTTTCAAAAATGGAAGAAGAGATTAACCGTTTCTATGAAGAACGAAAGCCGATTGTTGGAGTATCTTCTAAACGGAGGTCTCAACTGGAGATTTACATGGTAATTCTAGGATTAGTATCCTTTAAA
>CAYFZT010000091.1:6135-6418 GCA_964347555.1 uncultured Candidatus Bathyarchaeia archaeon
ATATTTTTTAGAAATTTGTGATTCCGGTCTAGTAAGAAACATTGCACAAAATTTTACTACGATATGGTTCAAGCTGTTTGATTCAATAGATAAACTTCAATGCAAATCATGCAATCAGGAAATCTATCTTATTCAAAAGTCAAAAAGAACATAAAATGGCTTAAAATGAAGGGTCTGGTCAAGGAAGATGTAGACCTTTCTGGAGCACATTACTTTAGAACAACCACAGAAGCATTACAGCTTCTAGCCAATTATAAAAATATCAGGGAAAAACTATTCTAAA
>CAYFZT010000092.1:0-6317 GCA_964347555.1 uncultured Candidatus Bathyarchaeia archaeon
ATCTGTTCTGCAAGAATCTTGGCTTCTGGAAGTTCAATACTCATCATCTAACCTCCGATTTATCACATTAAGCCTTATGTTAAGTTTAAATACTTTGATGGTTGTAAGGGAGAAAGAGCATCGCTGTTTTGGAAATGCCAATTAATCAGCTTTCTTTACTGTCAACTACAGTTTCATTTGCTGTAATCAACAGAACCTGATTGTGAAGACCTTTTATATCCATAGTTTGAATACTACTGAGAGGTGGGAAAGGGATTGAGTCGGGGAAAGCCAAGGCAGCGTTTCAAGTTGTTGCCTAAACAAGGTTACATCATGCTTCTCATTGGAATACTTATCGGCTTCCTCATTTTTTCCGTTGTTTCCTTTCTTTTTCCAAGAGGGGGAACAGGAGTCACTGGACAAGATGGGTTCCCATCAAGTATAGAATTCAGGTTTCTCTACACAAGTGAGAAGCAAAGCTGGATAGAAGAGGTTACACCAAACTTTGAACAATGGTTCTTTGAACGATTCAATATCACAGTTAATGTTGATCTCATAGTCACGGGAAGCCATGACAGCGTGAATCTCATCCTCTGGGAAAGTGCGCAACCAGCCGCTTGGAGCCCAGCATCAAGCCTTTGGATACCCTATCTAAACCAGAAATGGCAGGTGGAGCATAGTGAAGAAATAGCCGTGGACTCAACACCCTTAGTTTTGTCTCCAGTAGTATTAGCCGGCTGGTCCTCCTTCTTTCAAGCCCACAACGTTAGCATTTTCAGAGACCTCTACCAGCTAGCCACGAACAATGTTGATTACAAGTATGGGCATCCTGATCCATTGTTGAGCAACGGCGGCGTAATGGCTGCAGTTCTGGAATTTGCTGATGCTTTCGGCAAGAGACCCGAAGAATTTGATGCCAGTAATTTTATGAATGAAACTGCATTGAATTTTGTTAGAACTATCGAGTCCAAAGCTGTCTTTTACGGCAAGAGTACGGGTTTCTTTGGCAGATGGGCGGTGGAAAACGGACCCTCAGCAATTGACTGCTTCACAGTATACGAAAGTGTAGTTATTGACAATTCTTTGAAGGCTAAGAATAAATGGGGTGATTCGTTGGTCGCTGTCTACCCTCAAGAAGGCACTCTTCTCTCGGATCACCCCTACGTCATATTAAACGCATCATGGGTTGATAAGTGGCAAAAATTCGCTGCAGCCCAGTATCTATTCTACTTGCTCCAAGAGGAGAACCAGGACAAAGCTCAGCTTCACGGATTTAGACCAGCCAACCCAAGCGTCCCGATTAACAAGAATATTTTTAACGAGCAAAATGGAGTTGAATTCGAGATACGCGTGCCCATTTTTAAGCCGTTATCTGGTGAAGCCATGGAAACTCTTTTCACCGTGTGGCCTTATGTGAGAAACCCGGGGGCGTGACATATGGACACGATTATCCCGCGTGTGAACAGACGAAAACTAATTGCTAAAATCGCGGTGTTTGCAACCGTGACCAGCCTCTTTATCTTTGTTTTATTGCCAAGCTTCTTTCTAATATCATTCACGTTTACTAGATGGCCTGATGTCTACACTGAGGTTTTTGCAAATCCTTTTATCGGAGACACCAATTGGAGAGAAATACAAAAGCATCTTGCCTTATCTCTACGAATTGGCTTCTTTGCAGTATTGTTGGACCTTCTCTTTGGCATCCCTTTAGCGTACTTGTTGGCCAGAAAGAGATTTTGGGGAAAAGGATTCCTTGAAGACCTCATCACGTTCACACTTGTAATCCCCACATCAGGTTTCGGCTTCGCAACCTTAACAGCATGGACAATCCTATTGTTCGCGAGGGGAATAATAGACCAAACCTACCTGATTCCCATAATCAACGTCCCATTTCTGGTACTAATTGTACACGTTGCATTAACCTTCCCATACGTGGTTAAAACCCTAAAAGCCAAGCTTGAAGACTTAAGGCCCATATTTGAACAGGCTTCGAGAACCCTGGGAGCCTCCTCACTTACAACTTTTAGAAAAATCGTGTTCTCATTGACATTGCCAGCAATCTTTTCAGGAGCCGTTTTAGCCTTTGCACGATCTCTAGGAGAAACTGGCGCCACAATGGTGGTTGCAAGCATCTACACAACGGCGCCCGTGGCAGTCATTAGCTGGGTTTCCCAGTTCAAATTTGGTGCTGCTTCTTTCCTTGGTAGCCTTCTAATAATTGTGGCCTCTGCAATAATTCTTCCAATAGAGTTTATCCTGCAAAAAAGAGGGATTGCGACGTTTTCGCTTTTTTCTACTCTTCGTATTGAAAAGAAAATTTTAAAGAGTGAAAAGTTTTCTTCTCGAAAGCTGTCGCGATTTAAAGATGTTGCGAGTTTGATCTTTATTCTTCTGGTGGTGATATTGCCAATAGTTGTTGTCTTAAATTCTGTGGCGTTATCTTGGCAACATGATCCTGACACGGGCAGGGTGGAAGGCGGTGTGCTTTACCAGTTGTTTGGACCATCTAACTATTTCTCCACGTTGCTAAGAGCCACCTTGGTTTCGTTCGCTTCTGCGTCAATTGCCACTTACATTGCAACATGCATAGCTATGCCAACCGTGTTCTTGATAAAACGCTACAGATTCGGCAGATTCATAAGAGCTATGCTTCGGATTCCTTTGATTGTTCCAACATCAGCTCTCGGTCTGTCCATTCTTCTTCTCTGGGGCCCAGGTGGATTGAAGCTTGCAGGTCCTGGAATATGGCTTATAATTCTAACTCACATTGTCTTCTCGGTCCCAGTGGTGGTTGAGCCCATGATTGCAACATATGAGGGTTCTGAAATTCCTCTATTTGAAGGTGCAGCTCGCACTTTAGGTGCCACTCCTTATGACACTGCAGAGACGGTGTCTTTGCCTTTGTTAAAGAGAGGAATTCTGGCGGGAGTCATCTTGTCCTTTACGCGATCACTAGGAGAAACGGGTGCAACTTTCCTTGTAATGGGAAGCGATGTAACTATCCCGCCATTAGTTGTTAACATGGTTGAAGCCCTTGCAATTCCGGCAGCCCTTTTTGCATCTACATATTTGATTGGGCTGTCATTTGTTCTCCTTCTAGTTTTCAGAATGGTGACAACGAGATGACGCAAAAACATGTGAGCTCCACGGATTGTCTATTTCAGAGGTGATATGAAATGCCTAACGTGAAGTTGGTGAAAGTGACGAAAACCTTTGAAAAAGGTCGAATAGTCGCAGTGGACCATGTAGACTTGTTGATCAAGGACAAGGAATATCTGACACTGCTGGGTCCCAGCGGCTGTGGGAAAACTACAACTTTGCGAATGGTTGCAGGCTTGGTTGAGCCTGATGAAGGTGAAGTATATATCGGTGAGCGTCTAGTGACAGGGCTTCCTCCAGAAGATAGAGACATAGGATATGTTTTCCAAGAATACGCACTGTTTCCTCACATGGATGTCTGGGACAATGTAACTTATGGGCCACGCGTGAAAGGATGGATGGAAGAGAAAAGTGAAAGAATTGGGCGTGAAATGCTGGAAATGGTAAGGCTTTATGAACGTACAGACGCCTTTCCGAAAGAGCTAAGCGGTGGAATGATGCAGAGAGTTGCCCTGGCCAGAGCATTATCAGCTGGCGCTAAACTTTTGCTGTTAGATGAGCCTCTAGGCGCGTTAGATGCGAAGATCAGAACTGAGTTAAGGTATGAACTGAGAAAACTTGTGAAAGACCTTCAATTGACTGCCATTCACGTGACCCATGATCAAGCAGAAGCCATGGCTATCTCTGACAGGATAGCGGTGATGAGGAAAGGAAAGATTTTGCAGGTTGGAACTCCAAAGGAATTGTATATGACCCCAAAACACATGTTCGTAGCCAATTTCATCGGAGAATCAAACTTTTTGGAAGGTTATGTGACAAAAATGGACAAGAAAGAACTAACCATTGAACTTCGAGGGGGGATTCATGTTCAATCTTTAGACACAAAGAGCAAGAAAGGAGAAAAGGTGGTTGTAGCAGTGAGACCAGAAGTTCTTGCAGTTGAGAAAGGAGACAAGAAAAGGAAAAATTCGATTTTCGGTGTTTTGGAAGGATTCCGATTTGAAGGAACCAATGTGCGATATGAAATTCGACTTGAAAACGAAGATACAGTGGTGATTGTCCGCCCAGCTTTGATGGCTGAATGGCTTAACCTTGGAGAAAAGGTTACGGTAAGCTTTCCTCCTGATAAGAGCTTCGTTTTTACGTATCCGAAAAGAGGTTTGAAAGCGGAGTTGGCTCTCGAATGAGGAGATTGGAAAGAATCTTAAATACACATTTTTATATGTTCTATAATTATAGTATGCAATGTGCTTTTGATTAAAGGTGAACAATGATGGAAGAATGGTTTACCAAACGAAGGAAATCTAAGGTCTTGGAGATTGCAGACAGGCAAATGACTCTAGCTATTGATACAGTAATTGAACTTGAGAAATCGATCAACGCAGCTTTGAAAGGCGATAAAGACAAAGCAAAAGCATCCTTTGAAAAACTGTCTCTAATAGAACATGAAATCGACGAACTTAGAAGAACAATTTTTGAAGAGCTCACCAGAGGAAGCTTGCCTTCAAAGGATCGAGAAGACATCATGCATCTGGTTAAAAGGCTGGATGAAATGGCGGATCATGTTAAAGATGCGTCAAGAGCCGTCAATCTTCTGTTAGAAGCAAAAGTCGATAAAGAAATGTGGAAGCAATTTTCCGAAACCGCTAAAGACCTCGTTGCTTGTGCAACTACTCTGCGCAACGCCATCGAGAAGTTGGGTTCAAATCCCCCTAAGGCTATGGAACTTGCAAAGCAAATTGACGAAATAGAAGGCAGGGTGGATGAAAAATATATGAAATCAAAGGCTCTGCTCCTCAAACATTCAAACAAAATGGACGCTGCCACGATTATTATACTTAAAGATTTGATAGAGGAGATGGAACACGTAGCTGACACCTGTGATGACACAGCTGACTACGTGAGGATTCTAACGGTTGCCAGAGAAAGCATATAGACCGTAACTATGCTGTTCAGGCGATTATTCTTCGTTTTTGTGTTTTTTCATCCATCGAGCGACCTGGCGCAAAAGCGAGTTTGGAGAAACATCGATCACCGGGACATCCATTGTTCCCACTCTTATCACTGGATTGTAGTCGGGCATAGACGCGTACATCACGTCGGACCAGTACATCTTTCCTTGAAGGAAGTCATCGGCTAGGCTTTCGGTTGCTGGCGGTATGTCGGTGTAGGAAAAAGCTATGCCTTCAGCCCATTTGAGCACAGTCATGTTTCCAGTTCTGATAAGTACTGCCAAGGTCTTAGCCAAGTCGTCTAGAGACGGATAGCGAGTACACTCCAAAATGATAAGCTGTTTGGGACGACGACAAATAATCTCAACCATGAAACGCCACCACAACTCTGGCTGATGTCATTTTATCTTTAGTCATAGGTTGCGCTAGTAAGTTTTTCTCTAAAGAACGTTATTTGTCTCCTTAAATCTTGGAATTAGTTTTATAATCTCGTTTATTATGTGATTGCGGAGGATGTGAAAAGATTTTGAGTGGCGAGTGCCTTTCCGTGCGGGCGAATTCTATTGAAACTTCGCCTATAAGGAAGCTCATAGATATGGTGGACAAGATACCTAACGTTGTCAGGTTACATGCTGGAGAGCCAGATTTTGACACCCCAGCGCACATTAAGGAGGCTGCAAAGAAGGCATTAGATGATGGTTATACTCATTATGCGCATTCGGGGGGGCTACTTGAGTTAAGAGAAGCCATTGCAGAAAAGTTGAGGAACGAGAACAACATAAGGGCTGATCCGGAAACAGAGATAACAGTCACTGTGGGTGGTTTCGCAGCCATATTCTCAACATTGCAAACTGTGATAAACCCGAATGATGAAGTTATTATTCCAGAGCCAGCTTGGCCTTCTTCGAAAGAATCTGTGAAGTTGGCTGGAGGTAAACCAGTTCCTCTTCAACCAAATCCACCTAACTTCTTGAACATAGATTTGCTGAAGGAAAAGATTAACGAACACACGAAGATGGTGATGATTAACACTCCGAACAATCCGACAGGCGCAGTGTACACTTCTGAAGAGCTTAAGGCTTTAGCATCCATCGCAAAGGAGCATGATCTTTTGGTGTTAGCCGATGAGGTGTACGAGAAGATAATCTTTGACGATGCACACCACATCAGTATTGCTGGTCTTGCAGGCATGAAGGAAAGGACGGTAACAGTTAATTCGTTTTCAAAAACCTACGCCATGACTGGATGGCGTGTTGGCTATGCTGTCGCTAATGAGCAGATTACTGC
>CAYFZT010000093.1:0-6280 GCA_964347555.1 uncultured Candidatus Bathyarchaeia archaeon
GATGTCAACTCCGCCTGGCATCACAATCATTCCAGCAGCATCACTCACCTTTACATCTTTTCCTTCAACCTTCTCAACGATCTTTCCATCCTTAACGGCGATGTCCATTATTTCTCCATCAATCTTGTTGAGGGGATCATAAACCGATCCATTTTTGATGAGAAGTTTCGCCATTTTATGTCATCTCCGTTCGTTCTCTCTTGATCTTTCTCACTTCAGCCAGAATTCGCTTCAGTATTTCTGTATCTGGAAGACAGCCGTTAGGCGGTTCTACAACCTTCTTTAATGGCAAGGGAACATGATCCATCCTGTAAGCGGTTCCTTCTGCTTCGATGCCTACGAAGGCGCTTGGGAAAACAACGTCAGCCATCAAAGAGGTAGCAGTTGTTTGCGGGTCAATTGCAATGATGGGATTTCTAACTAGATTTTCAGCTGCTGCTTTTGGAAAGTGAGCAACGGGGTCGGAAGCAATTATTAGGCTGGCGTCTGATTCGCCGCGAGTAAGAATGTCCACGACGGAGGTTTCGCCTGGGTTATATCTGGGATAACCTTGAGAGAAATCGACGGCATAGGGATATCCTGTCTGCCAGGTGGAAACAACGTTGGCGCCTGTTACATTGAAGTGTCCACGCATGGGCATGATCAAGAACTTGGTGTAGCGGTTCAAATCTCTAACCATGGAGATTGCAATGTCAATATTGCGCAGTTTACCTCTGCTCATGGTCAAGCCGACGCCGAAGAAAAGGACTCCAAACTTGCATCCCACCATAATATCGGCTAGTTCTTCAAGCGTTTCAACAGGGACTCCAGCAACCTTGTCCACATCAAGCTCTTCGTCTCGGATAAGGGCGCGAAGGGCTTCCAGAACCTCGTAGTCTTTGTTGGGCTCAACCTGCAAGAAATAGTCAGCTATGTCGGCAGTTCTTGTGCGGCGAACATCTACGACGATCAGTTTTCTCTCTTTTCTAAACAGAGTTGGAGGTAATCCATGTTCGACTTCAACAGGCAGGGGAGGTTCTCGTAAAGAGGTGAGGTTTAACGCTCTCACGAAGCGCTTTCTAGCTCGGTTGGCGCTTAGATTTGCCAAGTAGCGGTACCAAGTGCTCTCTTGGAATCTGCCATCAGTGAAGGCAGTGTAGCGTTCTATGTGTCGTGGATGAGCACTCCAAGGATTGCTTCCCCAGTAGATAACGAGGTCGGCTCTGTGCCTTATCTGACCCAGTGTGCTTGTGGAGTAGCCGACGTCTTGAATGCTAAGCACTGAGGGGCCATGACAAACCGTTGTTGTGTTGTCGATTACTCCGCCTACTTCTTCGGCAAGTTCTAGTCCAACACCTATGGCTTCACAGTCTGTGTTGCTCCAACCATAGAGAATAGGATATGAAGCGTCAACGAGGATCTCAGCGCTCCTTCTAACTGCTTCATCAATTGAGGTTTCCACTAGCTCGCCGTTTTTTCGAATTAGAGGTTTAGTGAGACGATGCCCTTCATGATTTAGGAATTTGGATTCACTCAGACCACAGGCGTTTCCAACCCTAACTATCTTGTTGTTTTCTACGAGGACTTCAAGGTCGTCGCATAGAGAGCCACAAACTGGACAGGTTACATTTGAAATTATGGGCATCTATCACTCCTTCTTAAAATGCTGTTTGAGTAGTTCTGGCAGACTTAATATTGGCTCTGTGGGCGCTGGCTCTACTTTTGCTGTGACACCTTTAAATGAAGGCATGCCGGTTCCCTGCGTTTTAGAGTTCATGATCATGCTCACCCAAGGACCATAGGGAACAAAAACAGTACCTGCGTGCGGCGCTCTCAGAGATTTCACGGCTTTTACAACCACTGAGCCGCTGTCTGTAGAAATTTTAACATTTTCCCTTTCTCTTATTCCCAAACGTTTCATGTCCTCAGGGTCCATTTCACAAACTGCTACGCTTTGAAGATAAAGCTTAGAAAGTTTCCCCCTTTCCTTACCTTGTCCTTGACGCAAGGTTCTGCCAGTCAACAATGTAACATTCAAATTGAATACATTCTCCAAGCTTGAATTAAAGTATGTGAGGACGTTTTGAAAAGACTACTTAACAAAACTCCAATTAATTAACGTTTCCCAACATGCATTTATAGCATTAAGACGGTTGTGTGCGACATGTGGCCAATTAGTTTAAAACATAATGGGTTAATCGTTTCTATGAACATTGGTGATTAGAAATGGAATGGTTTCTTCTAGCCGTTCTTTCAGCCTTCTTTGCGGCTCTCGTGTCAATCTTTGCAAAGGTTGGATTGCAGAATGTTGATTCCACTGTAGCGACAGCAGTACGAGCGATAGTTATGATGCTCTTCATACTAGTATTCGTCATATCCATCGGAAAAGGACCTCAACTAACCCAGTTCACCAGCAAGGACGTGGGATTCATAATTCTCTCTGGCATCGCTGGAGCCTTATCTTGGCTATTCTATTTCGCCGCACTGAAGCTGGCTGACGCTTCAAAGGTGGCTCCGGTGGACAGGGCAAGTGTACTGATAGTCATGGTTCTGGCGGCTCTTTTCCTCAGTGAAAAGATCTCTTTGAAAACCGCGACTGCGGGGATTCTTATCTTCATTGGTCTTCTACTGCTTGCTCTAGAACCATACTAGACGCTGAAAGCTTGCAAAGACTTTCCCATAGGTCTTTTCAATACGCCTAAGGGAAAATGCTGGAGGCTAAGTCCATATATCAGCGATGAAATCAAAATTCTCCAGCAGTTGCAAACCCTTTTCTGTAGTTCTGTACAGTTTTCTACGAATTTTCCTTTTTTGGACCGTGAAGGGTTCCAGAAACCCTTTCTTAATTAAGAGAGGCAGATATTCATTGACCTGTGCGTAGCTTAATTTAGCCTTATACATTATGTGAGTCTTTATTCTAGCCTCTTTTGCTGTTTTAAGTATTTCAGCAATTATGTCGTGACGGTCCCTTCGCTTGTTTGACTCTTCCATCTATACACACTCAGTTAGAGAAGAATATTCTAGAAAAATCTCATAGTAATAAACGTTCTGCATAAATAAATCTCCTAAGCGTTGACATAACGAAAGTCCTACATTAGAGTTTGAATCATTAATTCAGATTAATTCAAAGATATTTAATGGACTCTATGAACTATAACAAGAAATTTCCCAATGTTATCTTTTCATGGAGCATGTTTCAAATCGTTAAAGTCTCATCAAGTGCTTTCAACATCAATTCTATGTCTTCAAACTCAATGTAACCCATATTTCCAATTCTAAAAGTTTGGTCTTTAATTCTTCCATAACCCTTCGCCAGTTCAAATCCATTCTCGCGCATTTTCTGGTAGATTTCAAGTCCGCTAATGTTGCCCGGTGCGTTTATGCAAGTCACTGTTGGACTTTCGTAACCTTTTTTGGGGAAGAGGGTTAACCCATGTCTCCTTATTCCTTCTTTGATTCTTTGGTTTCTTTCACCATACAAGGCAAAGTATTTTTCTTTCCCTCCCCATTCGTCTATCATCTTCAAGATTCGGTTTAAACCAGCAATCTGAGGTATCACCGAAGTAACAGGTGTGCCTCCTCTTTCCTTCTGATATTTCTCCCACAACTTGAAATCAAAATACCAACCTTTGTTTTTGGCAATCTCTGAGCTTTTCAAAGCCTTTTCGCTCACGCTTCCCACACCAAGCCCTGGAGGAACTCCAAAGCATTTCTGGGAACTGGAGAAACACACGTCAATACCCCATCTATCCACTTTTACCGCAGTGCCTCCCATAGAACTCACACAGTCAACAAACAAAAGCTTGCCATGTCTCTTTACAATCTCAGCAAGTTTTTCCAAGGGATTTATCATGCCTGTGCTTGTCTCATTGTGAGTGATTGCAACAGCTTCAACATCTGGAGCTTTCGACAATTTCTCGTCTAATAGATCTGGTGTAGTAGGCTCTCCAAGGGAAGGTTCAATTGTTTCCACAGTTTTCCCATTTGAAACAGCTACTTCTACGAATCTCTTGCCAAAGCTACCGTTGACACAGCACAGCATTTTTTTGTCCACGCAGTTTCTAACTGATCCTTCCATAAAGCCCGTGCCAGTGCTTGAAAACAAGAAAACCTGATTTTTTGTCTCCATGAACTTCTGTAGCAATTCCACGGTTTCCATATGTAATCTTTTGTACTCCTCACTTCGATGACTGAACATCTGAAGCTTCATCTTTTCTAAAACCTCAGGATAACAAGCAACTGGACCCACAGTAAACAGCTTCATTCTTCATGCCTCTCTAACAATCCATGCTTTCTATGGAGACTAGGTGAATCAAATAAGCTTTTAGCCTTTCTGAGGTCATGTGTCAAAATTGTGTGCCTTTACACTGTTAGAAATGCGTAAGGTGCACTTTTTTTGTTAAGATCATGAAACCATATTCGGAATTCATAATATTTAATTCATTTAATATCTGATTCATTGATTGTCCAGCGATGAAGAGGTAAGATGTAATTGTCAAAGAGCATGCGGAGAATCATAGTTTCACGAAATTCCAGTCAGATCTTTGGTCTTGTGCTCATTTTCTTAGGGTTGATTCCCTTGATTATTGTATTGTTGAATGCTTGGACCGCGGGGATCTCCTTCTTGGATCTTTCTGCTTTGTATGGATTCCTTTGGGCAAACCCGTTTTATTTGGGCTTCGGAATAGGATTCGAACTCATCTACCTCTTCATCGTTGGCATTGCCTTAATTATAATAGGAATTCCTCTCTTAGCCCGCAAAACCAGACAGATCGAAGAGGTAACTGTTGTAACAAACGACTTAACAGTGACCCTAGAATGTACCGTCTGCAAACATCGCTGGAAAGAGCATTTCTCCAAAACCCAACTGCAATCAATGGGGTTCCCCCAAAACCGAACAATTTCCCGAAGAAGATGTCAAACTTGCAAAAAGTTCACTCGCCCTAA
Organism: uncultured Candidatus Bathyarchaeia archaeon; assembly: GCA_964347555.1. Lineage (GTDB taxonomy): Archaea > Thermoproteota > Bathyarchaeia > Bathyarchaeales > Bathyarchaeaceae. Next base: position 4,927 of record CAYFZT010000093.1, read on the forward strand.
AATAATAGGTATCTAATTCTAACGTGTTTAGCATAAGTTATGACGAGAAAAAAAGGTGTGTAAAGCTAGCTCTTAGCTTCTATGTTAACGTGAAGGCATTGTATGAATTTACGTCAACTGTAGCCGCACAGTAGGAGTTAGTGTTCTAAACTGTAGAATTAAATTCCTATGTGCTTTCATGGTATCTTTGGTGGAAACTTGACATATAACAAACGATCTGTCTTAGTTGCAATTGCATTAACCGCGATTTCAGTGTACCTTACACTGTACGCTTGGAGGGCTCACACTGTAGCACAAAACATATATGAAGATTCAGGTGGCAGCGCTGTCGCATGGAAAACAGGACCTAGCGGGTCTTTATTTCCTTGGCCAAGAGAACCTGGCTTGCTTCAAATTCTCTCCAATATCAGTGAGGTTGACGTGTTCATCTATAATTACTTAATTAAAACTTGGGTACTTGTCGGATTGTCAATGTTGATGTGGATTGTTTCAGGGCTTTTTATGTACACAAGGTTCCCTAAATCGTCTAGCCAATCACTCTTAGCCTCCGATTAACAACTTTTTGAAATCATCCCAGATTCTTCTCAGCTCGGCAACAGGGTTTGAGTGTTGATCCACTCTCAAGTCTATGAAAGGACGGGTTGGCATAGGTTTCTTGTTTGCCACAAAAAGAGCAGCAGATACTTTGCCCCTTCTGTCTCCCCCAGCATCTTGTCCAGCTTCAAGAGCCTTTAACAATTTTTCTGCAAGATAGCCTTCAGCCTTCTCGAAGGTTTGAGCCATAGCTTTGATTACTTGGGCACCAGCAAGGGAGTTGCCAGCAACCACGTAGTCTTCTCCTACCAGATGTCCTTTCCATTCGAGGGTTTCTTTCCCAGTAAACGCAGCTGTTCTTCCGCTCTCATCTATGATTGCTACTTGTCTCTTTTCTCGCTCCGAATCCTCTTTTAACATTGCTTCAAGAGCTGTTTCTGGAGAGAAACCCATCTTCAAAAGTTTCAAGCCATTTATGCCATAAGATATCTTGGTTTGACCTTGAGTTGCGATGGCTCCAACTTTGGCTTTTACGTGGGGAGCAGCGCTTCCAACCGCTGGAACTGCAGTGGTGACGCAAACTCCTAGAGCCAGCGTCTCTGGGCATCGGGCCACTATCGAAAAGGTCATGAAATCTCCTCTAATTATTTTGTTCAAACGTATTTCAAAATCATTCGTATACCAATAATAATTAACACTACTCCAAAGATTCTGCGAAGGTTTTGGCCAGAAATCCTCTTGGAAGTGTAGGCACCCAGTTGAGCACCGAAGATTGTTCCTAAAGCTAGTAGAAGCGCATGTTCGAAATGTATGTTGCCTA
>CAYFZT010000094.1:0-3035 GCA_964347555.1 uncultured Candidatus Bathyarchaeia archaeon
ATGGTTTTTTCGTTTGGTAATACGAATTGTTCGAGGGGTGGACTAAAAGGTATAGGCGTATCTGGCTCAGCTACTCGTTTAACTGGCGCATCCAAATAGTCAAGAGCTTCTTCAGCTACAATAGCTGCAATTTCAGCGCTTACTCCAGCCGTTCTGCAGTCTTCTGTTACAATTATAATTCTTCCCGTTTTCCTCACAGACTTTATAATTGCTTTTTTATCCAGCGGCACCAATGTTCTCGGATCGATAACTTCCACATTAATTCCGTGTTTACGTAGTTCCTGAGCTGCTGCAAGGGCTTTGTGAACCATGTACAATGTGGCAAATATTGTGGCATCTTCACCCTCCCGCTTCACATCTGCCACGCCGAAGGGAATCGTGTAGTCTTCTTCTGCAACCTCACCTTCAATTGGGTAAAGCAGTTTATGTTCAAAAAACATCACTGGGTTGTTGCCCCTTATCGCTGTTTTCAACAATCCTTTGGCATCGAAGGGAGTCGAAGGTACAGCAACAAGCAAACCCGGTGTGTGCATAAACCATGCCTCAAGACTTTGAGAATGATGAGAAGCCATGTTAACGCCTGCGCCGAAGGGAGTTCGAATCACAAGAGGCACCTTAGTCTGTCCTCCGAACATATAGCATATCTTCGCTGCTTGATTACAAATTTGATCCATAGCAAGAGCAGACAAGTCGCCAAACATAATTTCAGCCACTGGCCTCATGCCCGTGATTGCGGCTCCTACGGCGACGCCGATTATTGCTGATTCTGAAATCGGTGTATCTCTGACACGTTCGTCTCCGAACTCTTCCGCCAAGCCTCTTGTAACCTTGAAGGCACCCTCCCAGTAGCGCCCAATGTCTTCACCTAACAAGAAAACCGTTTTGTCTCGAAGCATTTCCTCGCGTAGAGCTTCTCGCAAGGCGTCTCGGTAAGTTATTTTTTTCATCGCCATGAGTCTCCTAGGCATATACGTTCTCCGATGCTTCCTCTGGCGTTGGAAACGGGCTTTCTGTAGCGAATTTTACAGCTTCTTCCACAGCTGAAACGACTTCTTGTTCCATCTTCTTGGCTTCTCGCTCTGTTAGCTGTCCCATTTGCTGCAGTTTTGCCTTAAACCTTGGAATCGGGTCTTTTTTCATCCACATTTCCACTTCTTCTTTGGGCCTGTAAGCGGCAGGGTCAAACCTTGAATGTCCCTTGTGCCTGTAAGTTTGGCACTCAATAAGCGTTGGTCCTTCGCCATGTCTCGCTCGGTTCACAGCTGTATGCGCCGCTTCACATACAGCGAGCACGTCGTTGCCATCTACTGTCACGCCATGGATTCCGTAGGATGAGGCTCTGTCAGCTATCTTCTTTATCCTCATAACCATCGACTGCCTAGTTCCCATGGCGTACAAGTTGTTTTCACAAACAAAGATCACTGGAAGCGACCAGATAGCGGCCATGTTAATGCTCTCGTGAAAGGTTCCCTGATTTGAGGCACCATCACCAAAAAAGCCTGCAACAACCTGATCTGTTCCTCTCAACTTAATGGACAATCCGGCACCAGCAGCTATCGGAATTCCAGCACCTACAACCGCAGTAGCACCGAGCATTCCTATGCTGAAGTCTGCAATGTGCATGGAACCTCCTTTACCTCTACAGTAGCCCGTTTCTTTGCCCATAATTTCAGCCATAACCTTGCGCAGGTCTGCGCCTTTGGCAATGCAGTGACCATGCCCCCGATGAGTGCTTGTGATATAATCATCCTTACGTAGGTTAGTGCAAACACCGACGGCAACCGCTTCCTGTCCTAAGTAGAGGTGAATTGTACCTGGCACAAGGTTTTGACCGTAAAGCTCGTAAACTTTCTCTTCAAAATGGCGAATTCTCAGCATCTGCCGATACATTTCAATTAGCTTTTCTTTCTCTTGCAACGAAGTTTCCCTTCTGGAAATGTCTTAAGGAGATTTAGTTTGCTGATATAAAATTGTTATTGAAAGATTCAAGCCTTTGTTATTTGAGCTCTTTTCCGTAGGCATACTCGTATAGAAATGTTGCAACCGACTTTTCATTGTCTTTGATGCCTTCAACCACGAAGTATTCGTTAGGCGAATGCGCTCCACTGCCGTGGCCAAGTCCACCGATAACGAATGGAAGACTCAAGGGCGGCTGATTAAACAGATAGAAGGGTGCAGACCCGCCCATTCTCGGCCAGATTTCCGGCTTGTGTCCATGTTTTTCATACGTTCGGATCATGGCTTGCACGACTTCTTCGTTAACCGAAACTTGAGCCCAAGGGTAACAGTCATGTATCTCAACTTGGATATCAGTGAAACCATGCTTCTTTAGATGACTTTTGAATTTCCCTATGACTTCATCCGTCCTCATGTGGGGTACAAGTCGAATATCCACCTTAGCCTTTGCCATGTGAGGAAGAACGGTTTTAGTTCCCGAGCCTGTGTATCCAGCAGTTATCCCGTCTATGTTTATGGTCGGCGAATATAGATAACGCTTCAGTAATTCAACACTGTGCAGATCTTCTGAAAAGCGAAGTACATCAATTTCCTTTCGAATTGTTTCCTCGTCAAATGCTTTCTCCAGTTTTCTGAGCAACTCCTCTTCTTCACGGCTTGGCGGGCTTATGTTTTCATAAAAGTTTTCAATAGTGATCTTTCCATCTGCGGTTTTCATAGACGTTAGAGCCCAAAACAATCGCCAAACTGGGCTGTCAACCCAAGCAGCATTGGCTGAGTGTACACCTCTCTTTGTTGGGCCTCCCCACTTTCCGCCTTTGCAAATTAAGTCCATGTATATTATACCTTTCACGCCGAGTTCCATAATTACCTTTCCTTTCAAGTCTTGCGCTGGAAGTGGAAAAAAGACGGCATCCGCTTTTGCCAGTTTCTCCTGATATTTTTTTACAAATTGAGGTAAGTACGCACTGCCGAGTTCTTCTTCGCCTTCGATGGCAAAGATGAGATTGACTGGAAGCTTGTCTTCAACGTTTGCGCGCGCGCTGAACATCATACATACCATAAATAAGCAGTGTTTT
>CAYFZT010000094.1:3045-6275 GCA_964347555.1 uncultured Candidatus Bathyarchaeia archaeon
ACAAGCGTTGAAGAAGGCTTTCAAAGGTGCTTTTGTATTGATGGCGCCTCTGTTGACCAAACATTTTCCAAAAGGCTTCATGTTAACAATCTTGCCGCCGAAGGGTGGAACAATCCACATGCCCGCTTCTTCTTCAACCGGCTGAACATCATACATACCATAAATAAGCAGTGTTTTCTCGGCATCCGCAAACAATTCTCCGTAGACAACTGGCCAACCATCGGTAGGCACTATCTTGGCTTTGCCGCCCAGCTCTTCAATGAAACCTTTCGTTAACTCTGCTGTTTCTTTGATGCCTGTGCCGTCTGCTGAAATGCTTGGTTGGCGCACGTAATCTTGAATTTTCCTCAAGTGAGCATCAAAATTGTCGTCGATATTGCGATGAATCTTACTTAATGCCTCTTTGCTTCTCAAAACTTTTCTCACTCTTGCATTTTGAATACGTTGATTATTTTTTCGGCAATCAAATCTGACGCAGCCGTTTGGGCTTCTATTGTTTGAGCGCCTATATGAGGTGTGCAGATAACGTTTGGCAACTGCATCAACGTCCAATCGTTTGGCGGTTCCACTTCATAGACATCTAAAGCGGCGCCTCCAAGTTTTCCAGATTTTAACGCTTCTAAGAGGGCTTCTTCGTTAACTATGGCGCCCCTGGATGTGTTGATTAGAAAAGCGCCGCTTTTCATAAGTTGCATCTCTTTTTCGTTAATCATGTGATGTGTTTGAGGAGTATGAGGAACATGAATAGTGACAATGTCGCTTCTCTTTAGCAATTCTTGCAGCGGAATGAACTCGGCTTCTAATTCTCTCAGCAAAGAGGGAGCTGGAGGGGTTCGTTTAGTAATTAAAATTTTCATGCCGAAAGCCTTAGAGAGTCTCGCCACCTTTTCACCTATGTTGCCTAAGCCAATAGTGCCAAGGGTTTTGCCTTTCAGCTCCCAACCTTTCAAACTTTTCTTGATCCATTTCTTTTCTTTCATAGTTCTGTCTGCAAAAGGAATGTTGCGCGCCAAAGACAACATTAATCCAAGGGTTAATTCAGCTACAGCCTCAGCTGGCGCTTCTGACGTGTACAAAACCTTAACACCTTTCTTCTCAGCAGTTTCAATGTCGATGTTGTCTAAGCCCGCTCCAGCTCGACCAATTGCTCTCAACCGTTTTCCAGAGTCAATAATTTCTTTTGTAACTTTTGTTCTGCTTCGCACAACTAGCACATTATAATTTGAAACGGCGTTTTTCAGTTCCTCACCAGATATCTGAGGTTTGATGTCAACCTCGAAACCAGCCTGTTCAAGTTTTTCTATCCCAACTGCATCAATAGGATCGCAAACAAGAACCTTAATTTTACGTTTCAACAATCTCCTCTCCAGATTACAATAGGGTTACCTCGAATAGTTTATTGCCTTTTCCATAAACAGGATGCATATTTCACAAGGCATTGTGCAGACTGGATGGCCTAACATATTTGCTTGTTATGTTCCGAGGGATCTTAATAGTAATCTAGTAATTCGTTCAGCAGTTTTTTGAACCTCCAACGTCAAGCCTTCACCGAAAGTTGTGTCTTCAGGTTGGATCAACAGCAATGCAATCTTTGCGTTTGTTGCTCTCTCAAGGTAATCGCAGAAGATTCGAAGTGGAAGAGCATGGGTTGATACTGCTTGCTGCTTCTTCAAGTGTTTAGAGCTGAGAAGCTTTGAGGACCCAGGTTTCAAATTGAGCAAGGCAGCGTCGATGATCAATAAGTGGCTGGGGTTAAACTCTAATATTGAGTCTAGGAAATTCTCCGGGACTGCTTCGCACTCTATTAGATAAACAGATGACGAGACGCGACCTTGTAGTTTCCTAACGATTTTGACTCCAACGAAATCATCTTTTCGAAGAGGGTTTCCGATACCTGCAATAACCACTTTGTGGGCTTCAGAGAACAATTCCTGCAATTCGTGCTCTGATAAATCTTGTCTTTTGAAAGTGCTCATTAAATTGATCTTCTCCTTTCAGTGATAATAGAATTTCGTTTCGGAAAGCTAAACTGAAGTGTATCTTATCTCTTGCATTTCTTAGGTGGAATATTCCATTTTTGGGACTTTTTACTCTAGATAAGAGAGAAACTCGGATTTCTCGCAGTTTTGTATGTTATTTACTATGAAAAACATAAAAAAACCCAGTAGCGGGGGCGAATGGCTAAACTTAAATTTGAGAAGTTCTCTTTTTATCAAACTCTAGTGTGATATCTCCAAGTGGGTGGTCATGTGGAAAAACTGAAATTTGCCTTATACTGGGCTGCCAGTTGCGGAGGCTGTGAAATCGCGGTTTTAGATATAAACGAGAAAATCTTAGATGTCGTTGCAAACGCAGACATACTCTTTTGGCCAGTAGCCATAGACATCAAATACAAAGACGTAGAGGCAATGCCCGATAAAAACATAGACGTTTGCTTCTTCAACGGTGCAATCAGAACCGAAGAACAAGAATACATGGCTAAGCTTCTTAGAAAGAAATCCAAAGTCCTCGTGGCTTTCGGCTCCTGCGCCTGCGACGGATGCGTAAAAGGTCTCGCCAACCTTTGGAACAAAGAAACAATTTTTAACCGAGCATATCTTGAAACACCATCAACAAAGAATCCTGAATCAACAACACCGAAAACTTCTGTTAAGGTTAAAGAAGGAGAGTTGGAACTACCAGAGTTCTACGACACCGTGAAAACCTTAGACCAGACAGTAGATGTGGACTATTACCTCTCAGGATGTCCCCCGCCAATTCCCCTCATAATCCAAGCTGTTGAAGCAATCTTCAAGAACCAGTTGCCTCCAAAAGGATCTGTTCTAATGCCCAACAAATCCATCTGTGATGAATGTCCAAGAGAGAAAAAGGACAGACAACTTTCTGAGATAAAGAGAATTTATGAAATCGAAGACGACTTGAAAACGTGTTTCTGGGATCAAGGGGTCATATGTATGGGTCCAGCCACCCGAGCAGGTTGCGGCGCCCAATGCCCAAATGTCAACATACCTTGTACAGGATGTGACGGTCCAGGTCCCCTCGTTACGGACCAAGGGGCTGCGGCAGTGAGTGCGCTTGCATCGATTGCTGTCAATCCTGATGTAATCGATCAAGTCGTGGACCCGATTGGAACCTTCTACAAATACTCTCTAGCTAGGTCAATTCTTAGAAGGAAGGTGATGAAATGAAGGAAATAGTTATAGATCCTATCACAAGGCTGGAAGGCCATG
>CAYFZT010000095.1:0-5763 GCA_964347555.1 uncultured Candidatus Bathyarchaeia archaeon
GCTCATTCTATCCGTCTTTTCAGGGTTGCCCCACGTGAAGTTGTCAAGCAACGCGATTCTTCTGCCGCCAACTGCCGCATTGTTTCTGATTGCCTCTTCTATGCTGGAAGCAGCCATCCAATATGGCTCAATTTTTCCGTAGTTTGGATTCATGCCGCAGGAGATTACTATGCCTTTCCAGGAATCTTCTAGAGGCTTTAAGACAGCAGCGTCGCCTGGGCCAGCATATCTGCCTTGCAAAGGCTTCAAAACGGTGTTTCCTTTCACTTCATGGTCGTAGGCGCGTATCACAGACTCCTTGCTAGCAACATTTGGCGCGGACAAGACTGCAAGAACGTCTTTTTTCAGCTCTTTTGGTTCTGGAAAACGAGGTTCTTCATAGCTCGGTGCTTTCCACTTAGCTTTTCTATGTGCTTTCGGCGGCTGAAACAGGAACTCTATTTTAATTTCAGCCACCTTGTGTCCATGATAGCTGATCTTGAGCATTTTGTCCTCGGTAAACTTGCCAATAGGCATAGCTTCTACGTCTTCGTTTTCAAAAATCTTTAGAACATCTCGAAGATTCTTCTCTGGAATCAAAAGAAGCATTCTTTCCTGTGATTCTGAAATGTAGATCTCCCAAGGAGCCATGCCCAAATGCTTCAAGGGAACCTTTTCCAACTCAACATGGGCTCCACATCCAGATTTCCTTGCAGTTTCCCCAACTGCGCTTGATAAACCTCCTCCGCCTAGGTCGGTTATAGCCGAGCCCAGTTGGCGGTCTCTCACCTCAATTATAGCTCGCTTAAGCTTTTCTTCCTCTATTGGATTTGCAATCTGAACTGCTGGTCGGGAGATTTCCTCAGATTTCTCTGTTAGCTCTGCTGAAGCAAAGGTGACGCCGTGGATACCGTCTCTGCCCGTTTTTCCGCCTGCTAAGAGGATGATGTCACCTGGCTTTGCGTTTTTCACAAACTTGTTTTTGGGAAGAATGCCGATGCAGCCACAGTAGACGACTACGTTGCCCACGTAGCTTTCGTCGAAATAGATGGCTCCGTTGACTGTTGGAATTCCCATGTTGTTTCCGTAGCATCCTATTCCCGCGACGACTCCGCTGAAAATGTATTTTGGATGTTTCACGCCAACTGGGAGCTTGTCGCGTTCATAGTTTAAGGGACCGAAACCTAGAACGTCTGTGCAGGCTACTGGCTCCGCCCAAACACCAAGTATGTCGCGTATTACGCCTCCTACGCCAGTTGCTGCTCCCACGAAGGGTTCAATAGCAGATGGATGATTGTGGGTTTCAACCTTTGCCGCAACAGCAAAACCCTTGTCAAAGTCGATTATGCCAGCATTGTCTCCAAAAACCGAGATGCACCAGCTTGGATTAAGCTCCTTAGTTGCTTTAGCTATGTAGCTTTTGAAAAGGCTCTTGATTGTACCTTTCTCTGTGGTAACGTTGCCTTTGAAGGTTTTGTGATAGCAGTGTTCCGACCATGTTTGTCCGATGGTTTGAAGTTCAATGTCTGTTGGGTTTCTTTTCTTCATTGAAAAATGGTGTTGAATGGCTTTCATCTCTTTCAAGTTTAAGCCTAGTCCTAGCTCTCTGCTGACTTGCAGGAGTTGCTCATTGCTTGCGCTTGTTAAACGTATCTCGTAGAGTTCGAAGGGCAATTCTCTCTTAGCGTAGAGGCTCATCAGACTTCCTCAATCTCAAACTCGTAATCGTCTTTAACTGGGTTAGCTAACAATCGTCTGCAGATTTCATCCACTTTTTGCTTAGCGCTTTTTAGACTCTCTGCTTCTAAGTGAATAGTGTAAACCTTGCTGATATTGACCGCTTTAACTTGGTAATTCAACTCTAGCAATGCCTTTTTTGTGGTTTCACCTTCCGGGTCTGAGTGTCCCGGTTTTAGGCTTACTTCCACTCTTGCTTGATATTCCATGTGAAGGAATCAGACATACAAGTATATATCAATTTTTGACTTTTTCAGCGTAAAAATTGCATTAAACTTATATACAAGGGGCTTTCAACGGAGCTTGAGCCATGTAGACCTAAACCTTTTTTCTAAATGAATAAACTGTGAATGCAAAAAATAATAAAGAATTTAAAGTAGTGTTGCGGGCATACATAAGAGAGTGGAGGATACTTCTTGGGGTTTGTCATCGAAACTGCGGATTTAACAAAGAGGTATGGTTCCCTAGTTGCTGTGAACGAGTTAGACCTCCAAGTTAAAGAAGGCACGATTCATGGCTTCTTGGGTCCTAACGGTGCTGGGAAGACCACTACACTCAAGATACTGGTCGGATTGTTAAGACCTGATGGTGGATTTGTTAGGGTCTTAGGTCAAGAACTTAGTTGGGACAAGCCCGACGTGAGGTCAAGAATAGGCTACATGCCTGAGCTTCCAAAGTTGCCTAAGCATCTGAAGGGAACGGAGCTTCTGGATATATACGGGAGAATGTACGGCATGACAAAAGAAGCACGTGAGAAGCAGGTGCCCAATCTCCTCGACATGGTTGGCTTGAAGGAGCGAGGCAGCGATTTTATCGGCAAGTACAGTAAGGGTATGCAGCAACGCTTAGGTTTGGCACAAGCATTGTTAAATGAGCCCGAGTTGGTCATCCTAGATGAGCCGAGTCTTGGTTTGGATCCTGTTGGAATGGTTGAGGTTCGAGAGACAATGAAGGAAATTGCAAAAGAAGGCGTCACCATCTTTCTTTCTTCGCACCTTCTGCACGAGGTTCAACAGGTTTGCACCAATGTTACAATAATCAATAAAGGAGTTGCCGTAGCTTCGGGCACGCTTAAAGAGATATCCGCAAAGATGGGGGGACCCTTGACGATAGAGGCTGAAGTTGAAAAACTTTCAAAGACTGTTATTAAAAAAGTGAAAGATTTGCCTTTCGTGGCAGATGTCTCTAAGGACGGAAAAAAGCTCTTAGTCGAAGTGAAAACTCGCGACGACGTCAGATCTCAAGTTTCCCAAGCCATAACATCTGGAGGAGGCATCGTCATATCAATGAACCTAAAAGGAGAAAGCCTAGAGGACGTGTTTATTGATCTCCTTGTTAAACGCAAAAAGGAGACAGCTGCAAAATGAGTGGAAGTCGCATGGGTGGACGGCGAAGTTTCTTGCAGTAGTTAGATACGAGATGTTCTGGAACATCCGAAAGAAGAAATTCCTCGGCATGCTTATTGTAGCGTTTGCCTTCGCAACCTTATCATTGGCTGGAAGCCACATAATACAAGCTCTTAGCGGTCAACCTGCAGAACTGAACCCAGATTTCGTAATTGGCTCTAACGCAGGCTTAGGCGGGATTGTGTTTTTCTTGTTTGCAATAGTGACTGTAATGAACACTATTTCTTCAGAGTTTGAAAGTGGAACTATTGTTCCATTATTAGCCAAACCTGTGTCTCGAACCTTAGTGTTTTTTGGCAAGCTGTTTGCATCTTTCCTGACGTTTTTGGCAACATATTGTTTTCTGATAGTTTACATGACGATAGGTGGGTTTGTCGTGTATGGTCCTCAAAATAACCTACATCTTGTTCCGCTGTCTCTTCTCGGCGCCCTTTTAAGCACTTTAATATGGATAGCAATCGTTCTACTCTTCGGCACGCTCTTCAAAAGCTCCTTAATTGCTGCTCTCGGACCCTTCGGCATCTGGCTAGGAACAACCATAATCGGTACAATACTTTCAGTGCTTTCAGGTCAAGGATGGATTCTCACTTTTATTCCTGGCTCTGGTAACACTGGATACGTTGGTGAAGCTTCACCTCTTGGCTTAGACGTCGCAATTTCAACAGGCACAGACAGCATAGGTCAAAACCTAATAAATTACATTCTGCACCCCGAGTGGGAGGTTACCTATTTCAAGATAAACATAGGACAAGTCGATTCTGCGCAGATTTTTGTTAAGCTCTATACAGAGCCTCTGTCCTCTGTAATCTTGACATCGATTTCTGTGGCGTTAATCTACTTCATCGTGTTTACCACAATCTCTTGGTACCTTTTCAGACGCGCTCAAATAACCGAATAAAAATGCAAGTAGACTCCTCAACCTTCGCAACTATTCTATGACAACAAATACCTTCGCACACGCAGTCAATTGCTGTGTCTAAATCTCCGCCTTTATCAAAAATTCCTCCGCACTTCTGAGGGCTATCTTATAGAACACGAAGGTTACGACGAGAGCTATGACTGCGCTTATGGAAATTGCGACGTAGAGGTCTATTTTTGGTAGGGACATGGGAATGGGTAAGTACTCCATCGTGACTGCATGTAGAAAGAGGGGAGAGAATATCGCCAATGCTAAGACCAAGCATAAGAGTCCGTTAGTGAGAACTGTTAACGGTCTAACCATTCTAGGTCTTGGAACTTCGGTGAAGTCGGCTCCTTTTATTCCGCCTCTGAGGGAAACTGCACCTAAAGCGAAGATTAGCAGCATGGATTCTATTAGTAATGCAATGGCGATGTCTGGCGAAGGAGGGGCTATTAGAATTCCAATAACCACGCATACTATCGTTACTATGAATGAGGAGATGATTATAAAGGCGTACTTGCACTTGACTAGGCTGCGCGCTGTGATAGGTGAGGAAAAGAAGAGCCATACGGATTCGCCTTCTTGGCCGATTATCATGAATCCCAACATGACAGCCATTATGGCTCCAGGCGTCAAAAGAATCAAAGCGAAAAGGAACCGGGAACCCTCTAATGGTACAGGTTCACCATATATTCCAAAAGACTGCATCAAGGGCATAAGTATGAAAATTAGAGGAATTATGAAAACGTACATGAGCTCTCGGCGTCTCGTAAAAGCTTTAAAATCCTTCTTTATTACTGCGGCTTCCAAGGAGGAAAAACCAAACTTCCCCAAAAAGCCAACCTTTGGAGTGTAGACCCCACGCGAGACCGTGATTGCAGGCGGCTCATATAATCCAAATGTAGTATTCAACTTCACAGCCATGTAGAAGAGGACGAGAATAAACAGAAAGGAAGCCAACGAAAAAATCACAGTTTGCACAAGTAAGCCGCTTACAAAAGCAGCTACGACCATTCCCACCCAGACGTAAGGAACGAACCAAACTGCCTGTTGGGCGCCAGCAATAGCTTCGATGAGTGCAATAGAACCTGTGCCAGAAGTAAAAGCAAACCAAACCACATAGAAAGCAATCAAAAAAAGTATTGAACCTATGAACCTCACCCAAATTGCTGCCTTGCCAGTAGACTTGTACACAGCACCGATAAACCTGACCTGTACAATTCTGAAAATCTCTGTAGTCATGCTGGCTAAGAAGGCGCTTGCCAACGAAGCAAAAATTGTTAGAGTGGCCAGAGGTACCTGCTCTAAATAGATTGAGACCGAGGCTATGGCTGAACTGAACAAAATAAGAGTAGCCAAGGGGACACCGATGAGGTTAGCTAACGTGGACGCAAGGGTGTGTTCTTCCCAGGTGATAGGTAGCCAGTATGGAAGTTGAATAGAAGACTTTACTCCCATCCGTTGGAATTGGCTCATCGTGGTGAAGATTAGGCTGTAAATGAGAACCAAGGTGGGGATGGATAGGAAAAGAGAACTGGCGCCTTGCTGGAACAAGTTTTTCAGTTTAGGGTCAGCTATCCCCGCATAGAAACTTCCAACACCTATACCTATAGCTAATCCTAGGACGCAGGCACCTCCATACAACAAGTACTGAAGAACCCTTCGCTCTCGATATCTTCTTAACTTTTGACCCCTAATCAGTCTACCAGCTTTTATGTCAACGCTTATCAGTCGAAGAAC
>CAYFZT010000095.1:5791-6271 GCA_964347555.1 uncultured Candidatus Bathyarchaeia archaeon
TCAACAACCTCTTTAACATCTTCGGTACCCGTAAGTTTCAAAAAGATGTCTTCCAAGTCTGATCCAGGCAGCCTAGCTTTTCGCCTCAACTCCTTAATGTTGCCTAAAGCAAGTAACCTTCCCTCATACATGATGGCAATGCGGTCACACATAGCTTGGGCAATCTCTAAAATGTGGGTCGACATAATCGTTGTCACTCCCTGTGCGGTTAATTTGCGGAGAAGATCCTTTACAATTCTGGCTGACCTAGGGTCCAGACCACTCAAGGGCTCATCCAAAAGGAGCAGTTTTGGCTTGTGCAGAAAGGCTGAGATAAGCGCGATCTTCTGCTTCATTCCTTGAGAATAACTGCTTATCATGTCGCCTTCTCTGCCCTCTAATTCCATAGCCTCTAGGTATTCTTCGATTCGGGGCTTCTTCTCTGACGCGTCTAAACCGTAAATGTCACCCACGAAGTCTAAGTATTCTAACCCCGTTAAA
>CAYFZT010000096.1:0-6177 GCA_964347555.1 uncultured Candidatus Bathyarchaeia archaeon
ACACTGAACGTGCTCGTCTTTTGTGGCGAACCTTGTCCAAGATGGTTGGTTTACACGTAGAGTTGAGACGTAGAATAGTTTTCAACAAAGATGGATACTTCGATAACACCTTCATCATAGGTGACTTCAACCTTTTGAGGCAGGCGGCGCATCATGCTCTTGCAACCTTTGCGGGAAAACGCGTGACAAAGGTTTTGACAGCGGCAGTAGACGGTATACCCCTTGCTACTATGGTGGCTAACTCCCTTGGTGTGAATCTGGTGATCGCAAAATGGACAAAGGAAGTAGGCGTGCCCTCTTTCTTGGAGGAAACTTATGTGCTAAGAGATTCAGGAGTAACTATGACGCTTTACTTGCCGAAAGATGCCATCAAGAGGAGAGACAGCATCCTCATCGTGGACGATATGATTAAGACAGGGGAAACTCAAGCCGCCCTAGTCAATATCGTTCATAAAGCAAAAGCCGAAATCTCCGGAATCTTTGCACTCATTGCGATCGGCGAAGAATGGCAAAAGAAGATAAGTCTTCCTAAGGGTTGTGCGGTTGAAGTTGTAACCAAGCTGCACAAGAGCGAGAAGAGTTAGACAAAAGGTTCAAGAACTGCCTTCTACTGTTTGCGACGCCTCTCTTTTCTGCGAAGGTCTTTTCCATAACGTAACAAGGCTGTTTCAAAGTTCACAAAGGATTTTCCAGAAATCTTGTTTTTTTTCCAGAAGACTTTCAGGTCTTCTAATGCTTTTTCTGGATTATCCGTTTCTATGATAGCCAGTCTTTTAGCTGCCAAAATGACAATTGGTGTGGGTTTGGGATCTGCTTTCTGCCACACACTTCGCAGTTCGCGTAAGAAGATGCTGACAGTTACGCTGCCTATACCTTTTCCAAGCTCTTTTAATCGCCTTTCCAAGTCAAGAGAGTCCGATGCGTCGTCATGAAGTTTGCTCAGGCTTCCTCCATACTTTGTGTTTAGGTTCCCCATGACTTCCAAAAGTTTAGTGGCTGTTTTAAAATCATAGCGCGTGTAGCTTCCTTCATCGAGTATCTCAACAAGCCCATCCCAACCTGTCTCAAGAATTCTTTTCGGTGTCAACACTTCATGCCTCTGGAAGCATTTGTAGGTCTTAATCACAGAAGTATCGGTTATGGGAGCGCCAAACAGAACTGATGCCAAAAACCATTTAAAAATCTCCTTGTCATCTTGGCTGGCTAGGTTAATCTTCAAAATTGCGGAGTATCTCTCGCCCAGATTTTTAACCAAGGGTTCTAGGGCTTCCTTCTCCATAATAAATCACATCGTGAAAGACAAAGTTCATAGATAAATATGTCCTATAAAGAAGTTTAAGCGGAGGCTTCAAAACGAGAACTATAGAATGGAAAAGCGGTGTGGTCACAACCATAGACCAGACCAAACTGCCCAGCAAACTTGTTTTCTTGAAGATGAAAGAATGCCGCCAAGTGGCTTCTGCAATAAAGGACATGAAGATTCGAGGAGCACCTCTCATTGGAGTAGCCGCAGCTTACGCGCTGGCTCTCACAGCCTACCATTCAAGAGCAAAAACCAGAGAAGAATTGATAGGAGAAATGGAAGAATCAGCCAGTCTTCTAAAGAAAACTAGGCCGACGGCTGTGAACCTTTTCTGGGCAGTGGACCACATGATGCGTAAAGCTCGAGAGACCCAGGGAACAGTAGAGACTGTAGCTAAGGCTGTGGTGGAAGAAGCCAAGAAAATGGCAGACGAAGACGTGGAAACCAACCGCAAAATGGGTGAACACGGCTCTACTCTGCTTAACACAGGTGATGTCATTCTAACTCATTGCAACGCTGGGAGTCTAGCGACCGTTGACTACGGCACCGCGTTAGGCGTCATACGCGTAGCATGGGAACAAGGCAAAAAAGTCAGCGTAATAGCAACTGAAACTAGACCTAAACTGCAGGGCGCAAGACTCACAGCTTATGAGCTGCAAAGAGACGGTATACCCGTCACGTTAATCACTGACAGCATGGTTGGCCACGTTATGCAGAAAAAGCTTGTTAACAAGGTCATTGTAGGCGCAGACCGTATAGTTCGAGACGCAGTAATCAACAAAATTGGCACTTTCGGAATCGCTGTGCTAGCCCACAAGCATAAGATTCCGTTTTATGCAGCCGCGCCTACTTCCACTTTTGACTTGGCTCACTCTGCCAGCGAAGTTGTCATCGAAGAAAGAAATCCAGACGAGGTCACAAATGTGGGCGCTCAAAAGATCACTCCAAACGGAGTAGAGGTGTTGAACCCTGCGTTTGACATCACCCCTATGCGATATGTAACTGCAATCATCTGCGAAACTGGAGTCTTATCTCCAAAAGACTTAGGAAGGACATGATGAATGGGGAACATAAAGCCCAAGAAGATTTCAAAAGAGGTTGCAAGGCGATTTCTTGTTTCAAGGCAAGGCTTTCTTCAAGAGCGAGGCAAGGAAGGAACGTTAGAGGCGATTAAAAGACTTGAATGTATACAAAAAGACCCAATTAAAGTGGTACGTCGCAATCATCACTTGGTTCTTCATAGCAGAGTTATTGATTACAAGCCTGCTTACCTAGATGCGTTGCTTTACAAAGACAGACGTGTATTCGAGTATTGGTGTAATGAGAAATCTATAATTCCAGCAGAAGATCTCCCTTACTTTCGTTATCGAATGGAAAATCCGTCTCAGTTTCATTCTCCGTTCTATGAACGCATTAAAGCAAGAAAAGAAGAATTGAAAGATACGATTGCTTATGTTCTCTCAGAAATTAGAAAGCATGGACCTTTGTCGACGAGAGAATTTGGGCAGAAAGGAAAGATTAAGGGTAGAGTGGCAACGCGTGTTTTAAATCTGCTCTGGGACTGCGGCGATTTGATGATTCATCATGTGGAAGGAAACAGACGTTACTACGACCTTACAGAACGTGTGCTCTCACCGAACAAAAAGATGGACCCTCATTCCAGAGAGGAGTATGAAGAATTCATGATTCAAAAATACATGAAAGCTTACGGGCTTATCGACACACGCAACTGGAGGTTCGGCTGGCTGCCACTAAAGGCTTCTCAAAGAAAAACCGTTGTCAAAGATCTGGTTGAAAACGATAAGCTGTGTCCTGTTAAGATTGAAGACGTCAAACAGATATACTATGTTTTGAAGGAACATCTGAATCTCCTCGAAAACTCGGATACATCCGCAAGCGAAAAGGTTCATTTCCTCGCGCCATTAGATAATCTTTTGTGGAATCGCAAAGTGATCTCTGAAGTCTTCGACTTTGACTATGCTTGGGAAGTGTACAAGGTTCCAGAGAAAAGAATCTACGGTTACTATGTCATGCCGATTCTATATGGCACACGCTTCATCGGAAGACTCGACCCAAAACTTGACAGACAAAACAGGAAAATGATCATCAACTCTCTGCTTCTAGAGGAGAAAAACCTTGACAAAGACTTCAGAAAAGAACTCGCTAAAACACTGCGAAGATTTCTTGATTTTCATAAAGTATCCAAAGTTAGCATCGTAAAAAACGTGCCGAAGCAATTGAAAGATGCGCTGATGCACGAGTTAAACCAGTTGAAAGGGTTTAAATCTTAACAATTAGCTATCCCTTTACAATGTTGGAAGGTTAAGTGCTTGACTCAACCTAGACGCGAGACACAAGAGGACCGCAACGCGGAACTGAAAAAGACCACGGCTCTTCTGCGGGAGAAAGACATCCTCGTTTCTCCAAAAGAAGAAGCAGAAGCCATTGAAAGACTGTCTTCTCGAGGCTACGGTGTTTCTGAAAATGGAAACTTAACTCTTTCCTTTTACGAAGCCTTGTTTCTACTTAGCAGAGGAATAGTGGAAATCAAAGACGAGAAAGCGGATAAAAAAATTGATTTTGAAGCTCTTCTTCAACGCTATCAGGCTTTTGAAAAGAATGCTTGGGTTAAATACTTGATTTACCGCGACCTCCGAAGCAGAGGATATGTAGCCAGAGAAGGCTTCGGTCTAGGCATCGACTTCCGCGTTTATGAACGAGGTGAATACGGAAAGGAAACTGCAACCTACCTGATATTTGGGATTCAAGAAGGACAGCCCGTATCGGTTGAGGAACTTGCAAGAGCATTAAGATATGTTCAAAGCTTGAAAAAGAAATTGGTACTTGCAGTTCTCAACAGAAGAGGAGAAGTTGTTTACTATTCCCTTTCACAACTAACCCTAAAGTGAAAACATGAACAAAATTAACGGCATCATTCAACTTACCCGTCCCATCAACTGCATAATCATGGGATTCGCAGTGCTCGTGGGAGCAATTGTCGCCAACCAAAGCCTGTCGTTCAGCAGTGCTACATTAACTCGTATGGCTTTTGGGTTTGTTACAGGATTCACATTTCTCGCCGCAGCTAACACAGTTAATGATTACTACGATAGGAAAATAGATGCAGTAAATGAGCCCAATCGTCCCATACCTAGGGGCGTTGTCAAACCAAACGAAGCCTTGACCATTGTTGTAGTCTTAAGTGTCGCAGGGTTTATTGTTGCTTTTCTAACCAACCTTGCGACTCTAACTCTAGCTGTAGTCGCTTGGTTGCTGTTCACATATTACGCAACAAAAGGCAAAAAAACAGGCTTACTTGGAAATTTCGTTGTTAGTGCTTGTATTGCCATCCCGTTCGTTTATGGCAGCCTAATTGTAAGAGAAGTGATAGACAAAGCGTTAACCTCCATTGTGATCTTTTTTGCGGGCATGGCTTTCTTATCAACATTTGGAAGAGAAATCACTAAAGGAATCGTAGATGTAGAAGGCGACAAGTCTGAAGGCGCCAGAACTATAGCTGTTCTTTATGGTTCAAGAAAAGCCGCATTTTCAGCTTCACTCTTCTACGTCTCAGCAGTGGTTCTCAGTCTTCTCCCATGGTTGTTCGGAGAAGTATCTGTCTGGTATCTTCCATTTGTCGCAGTAGCCGATTTAGGCTTCATTTATTCCTCTATTTCTCTTCTTCAAAACTATTCTCGAGAAAATGCAAGAAGGGTTAAAAATATGGTACGGATATGGATGGTTACAAGCTTATTCGCATTTGTTTCAGGAGTATTATGAGGGAAGAGGCTGACGGAATGTCTATGTTCAAAACTGTTCGCGGGATGAGAGACTTCCTGCCTAAAGATGCAGAAAAACTGAGATACGTAGAACAGGTTACAAGAGAACTCGCTATTCTTTACGGTTATGAAGAAATCGTAACGCCAGTTGTAGAATCTTACGAGCTTTTAGCCGCAAAATCTGGCGAAGAAATCAAGCAACGCATGTACATCTTCACCGACCTCGGCGGTCGGAAAGTTGCCTTAAGACCAGAATTCACTGCTTCTGTTGCCCGATTAGTAGCTACCAAACTGAAAAATGCGCCTAAACCCCTCAAACTTTTCAGCGCTGGCAGCCTCTACCGCTATGATGAGCCACAATATGGACGTTTCAGAGAGTTCTGGCAAGCCAACTATGAACTAATGGGCTCAAACAACCCGGAAGCCGACGCAGAAATCCTCGCAGTAACCAGTCACCTGCTCAAAAAACTCGGTCTCCGCAACTACTATTTCAAGATTGGACATGTAGGAATACTTCGAGGAATTTTAAGCCAAGAAAGCATCACTGACGACCAACAGAACCAAATAATGCAGATGCTAGACAAAAAGCAAATGAAAGAAGCGTTAACAGCAGTAAAGCAACATGGCGCTTCACAACATTGCATAACAACATTGGAAAGAATCTTTGAAACCCGAGGAAAAGCAGCAGATAATATTCTCAGAAAAACTGAGAAGATAATTCAAAATTATGAAAGCGGAGGCGTTGCAGTAGAGAATCTTCGACAAATTCTCAAGCTTGCAACCGCAGACAAGAACAGATTTGAAACACTCATAGAACCAGGTTTCGCCCGTGGACTCGAATACTACACTGGAATGATCTTTGAAGCATATGTCCCTGAACTGGAAATTGCATTGTGCGGAGGAGGACGCTACGACAAACTAATTGAATTATTTGGAGGAGAACCCACACCTGCAGTCGGAGTGGCGCAGGGAATAGACCGCATCGTTCTCGCCATGAAAAAACAAAAAAGCAAATTCAAAATCCAAAGACAAAAACGAACTGTCGTAATTCCTGTCAACGAAAAAATGAAAATCAAGGCTTTTGAAATCTCGTCA
>CAYFZT010000097.1:0-5913 GCA_964347555.1 uncultured Candidatus Bathyarchaeia archaeon
TCTTTTGGTGATTTCTCTTCCCACGATTACGCCTGACGCTGATGCTTGAACAAGTCCTCTAGTTACTCCTGCTCCATCACCTATGGTAAACAAGTTGCGAATCTGCGTTTCCAAACAATCATTCAACTCCAGCTTCGACGTGTAAAACTTAATCTCCACACCATACAGCAAAGTATCCTTCGAATGAATCCCAGGCGAAACATGATCCAAAGCCTGAATCATCTCCCGAATATCAGCCAAATAACGATAAGGCAAAACAAAACTCAAATCTCCAGGCGTAGAATTCCTCAAAGTAGGAACAACAAGACTCCTCTTAATCCTCTCCTCAGTAGAACGCCGCCCAGCCACCAAATCCCCCAACCTCTGAATAATAACCCCCCCACTCAAAAGATTAGTCAACCTAGCCAAATACTTACCATAAGCAATAGGCTCCCGAAAAGGCTCAGTAAAACGCGTACTCACCAAAATAGCAAAATTCGTATTCTCCGTCTTATGCTCCGCATAACTCTGACCATTAACCGTCAAAATACCATCATAAGACTCCGTAATCACCTCACCCCTCGGCGCCACACAAAAAGTCCTCACATGATCATCAAAACTCTTAGAATAATAAACAAACTTAGGCTCATAAAGAGCATCAGTAAGATCCTCCATAACCGAAGCCAAAACCTCAACCCTAATGCCAACATCAACAGGATTATTCAACGTCTTCAAACCCAAAGTCTGAGCCTCAGACTTCAACCACTCAGCCCCACTCCTACCCGGCGCAACAATCACATACTTCCCAAGCAACTCTTCACCACGACTCGTCCTAACACCCTGAACCTTACCATCCTTCACGAGAAGACCCTTAACCTGAACACGAGTACGAATCTCCGCCTTCTCCTTCAAATGCCTCCGCATCTTATCAAGAGTCTCAGCACACTTCTCCGTACCCATATGCCGCACCTTCTGCCGAACCAACTTCAACCCAGCAAAAGCCGCCCTACGCTCAACCTCATCAATCTTATCAGGATCAGTCCCATAAACAAAATCAGGTGCCCCAAACTTCCGATAGATACCATCCACATGATCAACATACTCCGCAAGCTCCCCTTCAGACACATACTCATTCAACCAACCCCCAACCTCAGTGGACAACGTTAACTTACCATCACTGAAGGCTCCAGCACCACCCCAACCAGACAACAACGTACAAGGCTGACAATTAATACAACCCATTCCCCGACTCGCAGGACAACTACGCTTCTCAAGATCAGGCCCCATATCCAACATAAGAATACTAAGCGAACTGTTCTGAGTCAACTCCAAAGCAGAAAAAATCCCAGCAGGACCCGTACCAACAATAATCACATCAAACTTCAAAGAGCACCCCTTCCAAAGCCCAAAACTACATGTAACAAGTAAAATATATGCTCTACGGTTAACTTTTCAACGAAACTGCTTGATCATAGAAAATAGTGTCAAACACCCATTTTTCCATAATCAGAGAAACACAATATCATAATATTTAAAAGAACTAGAACCGATATCCAAAAAAGAGAAGAGATGAACTCGAAATTACACCTTCTGTTGTTCTCTGCAGCAATCTTCATCCTAACTGCCATAGGATTAATTGTTTTTTATCTTGGAAGGCTAGTTCTAACTTTCTGGTTGATACTCGCTTACATAATCGCCTACCCTTGCATATTCGCCATATTCATTCCCCAGCTCACAAGCGAAGGAAAACTGAACGGAAAAAAGATTCTTCTACTCACTCTCAGCATAACCCTAATATCCATAACTGCTACAAGCTCAGTCTGGACCCTCATCACCCCAAACTGGAGTTTTTCAGTAGCCACAGACAAGTCTTCTTACAAACTCGGAGAAGATGTAAAAATCACAATAACTCTAAAAAACGCAGGTTACATCACACATTCTTTCAAGTCAGCAGTGAGCAACCCAATACTGGTCAGCGTAGAATATCAATACTCAGATAACCCCACGCAGACGTACCAAGTATGGTACAGCCCATTCCACAGAAGTATGACCGAATTTTCAGTTGGACCAAACGAGTCTCTTGAGAGAACTTTCATCTGGAATCAAACCAACACAGCAAATCCTTGGTTCTGGAATCAAACATACACATCAGGTACATACGAAATTGTTGCATGGATACAAGATGCCAAGGCTGAGATTGAAATCCCAGGTGCACACACACTTTTCATCGCATACACAAGCATAAACGTAACATCTTCTTGAAAATTCTCCGAGAAGTTCAACAAACGGAAAGCAGAGTAAGCATTCAATTCAGTCTTTAATGGCTTCTAGTAAACTCATCACATTCCAAAGCTTAACCCGCGTATAAGGCGGCATATTAGGATCCTGCAAAATCTCATCCAAAATAGAAATCGCATTAGAAGCCCTAACCGCCGGTGTATACTCCATCAGCTCAAGCGCCTCCATGGATTCCTTAGCTGCCCGCCTAATGTTACGCGGCGTAGTATTGTCCTCCGAAACCATTCCCAAAACCGACATAGCCTGCTCAATTCTCTCCTCATACTCTTTCAACTTTTTCTTTCTCACCACAAGAGAAGCCTCCCCAGCTCCTAAACTTAAACTTAAGCGATACTCAAATTACCTACTCCTAACTAAAATCCCTTGTGAGGCTATAAAACTTGCCCACAAAAAAAGATGAACTCACAGCCATGGTTAACCTACTGCGACAAGGCGCAACCCTAACCGACCTCTCATGCCCAGCCTGCGCCTCACCCATATTCAAACTAAGAAGCGGAGAACTCTGGTGCGCCAAATGCCAAAAACGAGTGGTCATAGTGAAAGAAGGCGAATCAACCACTAAAATTACCGCTCCAATCCTTCTCAACAAACTTGAAAACACCGTTCTAACAAAGATCCTAGAAATAGAGAACAAGATCCAGCAAGAAAACAACCCAGAAGAGCTGCAGAAACTGAGCAACATCTTATCAACACTGCTACAAAATCTTGAAAAGATAAGAAAAATGAAACCCAAATGAAGAAGGCTAAAAAGAGATTGCTGGGACGCTACGAAAACTTTCCACAGGTCGTTCACGGCACAGCCAGATTTACCTTTCCCTGTTCTACGCTGCAGTTGCAGCAAGTAATATTTGAAGTTGCACATCAACTCAACCAGGAAGCATACAGTGCCAAAGACCTTGCCCCCCTCTTAACGCCTAATTGTCAAGTCAGCTTCGAATTCGGCATAGCTGAAGACACAGCGTTTAATTACCTAGACACCGAAGAACTCAAACGATTCCAGAAGCAGATAGAAACTAAGCCTCTACGCGTAATCGACATCTTCTCTGTCCTCCGCTACCACATCATCGACGCCAATGGAAAACGCACTCCACTAAAATTTGACTACAACATGCTTCGCTTCACATTTTCCAGAAGAACAATGGAACTCTTAGTATCTCATGAACGAGGAAATCAACGCATCTCTATTGAAGAGTTCATCACCTTTCTGACAAAAAAAATAAACGAAAAACTGAAAGAAAGAGGTCAAAGGACTCTTGTTCTGAAACATTTACACACGCTTTAAACGATTCAGAACCAAAGTTAAAATATTCTGCGCCACCTCTTTTGGCGGTCTGTTTCCACCTATCAATACTAAGCGTCCTTCACGCACTAGTTTCATGTAGACCTCTCGCACCCTCCGTTGGTTCTCCAAGGTCTCCATAACCGACCTCTTCCTCCTCATCCTTTTAATAACAATTTCCGGCGTAACGTCAATGTAAATCGCCAAGTCTGGCTGAAGAGCCATCCTGTTAATCTGGTCAATCCAGCCAATGTCTAATCCAGCTGCTCCCTGATAAGCCAGAGAAGAGTACACATAACGGTCTGAAACCACGATCTTACCAGATTCCAGAGCGGGCTCTATCTCGCTTTCCACATGGTCAACACGGTCAACAGCGAAGAGCAACGCCTCCACCACAGCTGGGACGCGCCTCATTCTCTGAAGCACAAACCGCCTTATGAAGCTTCCAACCTCGCTTTTACTAGGCTCAGTTGTGTAAATTGCGTCATAACCTCTTCTGCGAAGGTTTCTAACTAGCCAACGGGCTTGCGTTGACTTTCCACTGGCGTCTATCCCTTCAATGCAAATGAAGACTCCTCGTTTGCCCATGTCCGCTGCCCAGTTTCACTTAAAAACATCATGCATAAATCTTTTTTTAGAAAATGTTAAGTTTAAATATGAGACAAGAATCACTTCTGCTGCCAACAAAGTTTAAAACAAGACAAGAAAGCTGGCGAAAAACTTGGATTTAAAGCGACTGCTAAAGATTCTGAAAAGCGACTACATAGGAACAATTATTTTGGCAGTAATACTCTTCGCTGGAGTTTTTGCTTTCTGGTTTGGACTAAGACTTGCCCTTCAAACAGAGTTTCCCTTCTTAGCTGTTGCCTCTGAAAGCATGGAACCCTTCTTATACAGAGGCGATCTGATCATGGTTCAGGGAGGACTAAAATTCGCTGAACTTAACGCTGCACCGGTAGATGCTCAATCGCCAGGTGAAGTTATCATCTTCTACAACCCTCGTTATGATCGAACTCCCATTTTATTCCCCGTGGCAGGAACAGAGGTTCATCTTATTGTACATCGTGCAGTAAGCAAGGTTGAGAATAATGGCACATGGTATTTTCAAACTAAAGGAGACAACAACTTATCGACCGATAATTGGGCTGGACCAGAAACCTGGGATGGCAGAATATCAGAAAAACTCGTGGTTGGCAGAGTTGTCGGAAAAGTGCCCTGGCTAGGTAATGTTCCACTGTTTATGCATGAAAATCCATTCTTGGCAGCATCCATCATTGTCTTATTATTTGTATTTCTGATCATTATAGATTTCATTTACCCCCAAAAAAGAAAAGAGAAAACAGCAACACAAGAAGAAAAGCTGTTAAATAATACTGCAACAAAAAATTGTGTTCCGAAGAACTGTTGAACTTTAAAAAATTATTAGGCAAATATAAAAGATTAATCTTCTTACCATTGGCTTTCTTAGTTATTGCTGCTGTTTTTTGGTTTGGATTGAAAGTCACTTTAAGGACGGAGCTTCCCTTATTACCAGTTAATTCTGAAAGCATGTATCCTACCTTGAACTATGGTGACCTCGTTGTGGTTCAAGGCGTAGCAGATGCTAGCGAAATCAATGTGGCTACAGCTTCGGAAAATGACATTGTAGTTTTTCGCAGACCAGATGAACCAGATGTGCTAATCATAAGTAGAGTCACAGACAAAATCTTCAAGGATGACGCTTGGTACCTGAGTACACAATCTGACACGCACAGTCGACCCGACAGGTGGATAAGTGGACTTGATTCTGAGGATACTTTTGGATGGTTTTTTCACGAAAGACTTCTAGTCGGTAAGGTTGTGGGGCGTATACCATTCTTGGGTTATGTTCCTCTCTACGTAGGCAGCTTGATACTAAATCCAGTAGCAATGTCATTTATCGCCATAGTAGTCTGTATCATATTATTCTTGAAATATCCATTTTTATATAGGAAGAAAGCCATGAACTAAGCTAAGCCTTATAAATAGCCCTCGATATTGATTCGTAGAGTCAAAGCTTTATAAGGAGGATGTTTGTGTGCCGAAGGTTAAGGCTACAATTAGAATTGAAAACGTTGTTGCTTCTGCAACGCTTAAACAAAGAGTAGACCTAAACGCTGTGGTGAAAGGTTATCCTGGAGTAGAATACCGTCCAGAACAGTTTCCAGGCTTAGTTTTCCGACTGAAACGACCAAAAACCGCCACGCTAATTTTCAACTCTGGTAAAATGGTTTGCACTGGCGCGAAATCAGAGAAAGAAGCAAGAAGAGCCGTGATGAAAGTCATTAAGGAACTCAAGAAGAGTGGAATAATCATTGTTAGCAAGCCAGAATTAAAGA
>CAYFZT010000097.1:5959-6169 GCA_964347555.1 uncultured Candidatus Bathyarchaeia archaeon
CAGCCAGCCTCGGAGGCATGATAGATCTTGAAAAATCAGCTTACGCCCTTGGAAAAACCATGTATGAGCCAGAACAGTTTCCGGGACTCATTTATCGTATGGACGACCCAAAAGTTGTGATTCTCCTTTTCGCAAGTGGGAAGCTTGTTTGCACCGGCGCCAAACGAGAAGATGACGTTTACATAGCGGTTCAAAAGCTTCATGAAAGAC
>CAYFZT010000098.1:0-2940 GCA_964347555.1 uncultured Candidatus Bathyarchaeia archaeon
ATTGGGAAGATTACGAAGGACGAACCACCTATGCGGATATTGGCGGTTGTTACTATGCAGCGCGCCTTGCAGTCTGTGAATTGTTAGAGAAGGAGAGACGCCAGGCAACTGTGATAGTGATGCGAGAGGCGCATCCAGGGTACATCATGCCTGTTGGAGTTTGGCAGGTTCGCGAGAATGTGAGAAACGCAATGAGGCAGCAGCCTTTAAAGTTTAACACGTTAGAAGAAGCCCTGACCAGAATCGCCAGCCAATTCAGAATTTCACTTCGACGATGGATAAAAAACAGCGAATTGTTACAAAACGTCTTGTTCCAGAAAAGGCTAACGGAGTACTTTAAAGAGCCTCAGAAGCTTTCTCCCGAATAGATATCAGCTACTTTTATTCCGTGCCCTAAAAGTTGCGTTTCCTCATAATACATTATGTTGTTTATAAGATTTATTGGTTGTCGAAAAGGCTTATCACGCCTGAGAATGCTAATTGTTTTGTAGAATCATGTCTAAGTCATTTTTGACACAGATGCGGGAATTGGCGCTTTACCTTGGTAAGAATCTCATGTTGGAAAAGTATGCTATAGGTGCTTTTCTCTTCGGGTCAGTTGTAACTGGAGACATTCATGAGAAAAGCGATGTAGACCTAGCTATAATCTACAATATGAATACCGCCGACCTGCGTGTCAAAGAAGAAAGAAAAATAAACGACATTACAGTAGAGATTTGGCGTTACTCCGCAAGTCATTTTGTTCAAACCTTTGAAGACGAAAAACTCCGAAACAAGCCAGAAACATGGATGAGAGCTGGACTCTGGATAGAACTCATGCAGAAGAGCGAGATACTCGCAGACCCAACAAGAAGACTCGCAGAATGGAAAAAGAAAGCCCAAAAATGGAAATGGAGAGAAAGCGAGATTCATCCTGTTTGGAACCAAGCAAAAGAAAACATGCAAATCTCAGAAAAACACTTGTCAGGACTAGACTTGTTCGCTTCTCTTCTTTCTGTGCGAGAATCAATGACCTGCTTAGCTGCTGCACATTTGATGAAGCTCAATTTGATTCCAAGTTTTAGACCTAAAGAGCTATGTGCAAAACTCCGTCTCATTAAAGCTGAAAAGAAAACCTTGTGGAGCCTATTCAATTTTGTAAACGACACTGCAACCCTTAGTTCGAAGCTTGTCAAGGGATATCTTGCTCCGTTAGGGAATTTTATCGACGCTGAATGGGGCAAAGACATTCGAGGACCGCGCACCGAACTTAAAAGTGCCTATGGATGCTTAAGGAAACAAGATTTGACTGGAGCAATACTTTCTGCCCGTCTCGGAGCTTACTGGATTGGCTTTCGCATCCTCCATAACCGAAACATCAAACTTAAAACGAAAATCTGCAACGCTGAAAATCATATGGAAATGATGAAAAATCTCGCGTCGGCTATGCCAGTCTTTTACAATTTCTATAAGGAACTCCATCTTGTCAAACAGTGGAATAAGCAGCGATTAAAAGACGCCCAGAACCAGATGCAAGAGATCATGTCTTATTGATGAGCATTCTTGGTGCAAATATTAAAATCTGCCTTTTGGATATGTGCAACTGGAAAAAAGGGATTAGGCATGGTTGTGGAGTTGCCTCAACAGTTTCTGCGGTGGAACTACTTTTCCAGAATGGAGTCAATTAAGTCGTTTATAGAAGGCAAACATGAAAAGGACATGAACCTATTCTTTCTAGAAAGCACACGGCACAACCCAGCCTTGTGCACAGCTTTTATGAAACCAAATGGTACAATTTATGTAAACGCCAAAATAGTGGGCGCAGGCTACGTTTTAAAACAGAAGTTTCTAACAGAAGCAACAAAAACCTTAAATCAGCACATAACGTTTGGCGACAAACTTTTCTCTAAAGCCCTAAATAGTAACGAAAGAAAAGAAGCAGCGAGAGAATATCAGAGAAACGGCATGCTTCTCCTTTTGAAACAGCTTTACTTAGAACCCGCAGAGACTAAGCGCAGAGTTGACTTCACCAAAATGTCCACTATGGAACTTGCCAAAAGCAAGCCGCATTCATCTAAGCATACGTGGAGCATAGTTCAGAAGAACCAGACAGCATGCCTTCTCTTCTACAGGCCCCCAAACATAAGCTTCGAACTTCACGGAAGGCTGGACATACACAAAAACGGCATATACCACGAATTTGTAAACGCAGTACATGATGCATTTCATTATGTTCCACCAGAGAAACGTCAGATATTAAGACCAGTCTACGTCTTCAACGTAGAAGAGGTATACGACAACAGCCCCACACCAGAAGGCTACGGCACAAAAATTGCATGAGTTTGGTCTATCAACAACGCATACTATCATTTTTTCTCTTCGAAAAATTCGACGAGTCGTTTAGTTTCTGGTTTTCTCAGTATTGAAGCACACTTTTTTGGGTCTAAAGCCCTGAAGTCTAAGTTTAACGTTTCAAGTAGCCGTTGAACACCTTTGCCTATGCTAGGCGCTACAAGCACGCCGCGCACTTCACGGTTGACCATGCTTCTAATAGAGTCAACATATTTTGCCAACTGTAAAACAGCTTCTCTTCCAGCTGGCTTACGCTTAATCTCGACAACCACAAACCTACCCTTTCTGTCGACGCCGTAAATGTCGACAAAGCCTGGCTCAACCTTCTTTTCGTAAGTTATTGGCTTGAAACCCTCTTCTAGCAACGATGGCATCAACAATATTGCACGTTGCATGTCCTCTTCACTAGCATGCAATGAAAACTCGCCTCTATCTACTAGGCTCAAGACAGACACTTGATAAACCCTGTCGAGAGATATCTTCACCGACTCTGAAGGTTTTCTTCTAATGGCTCTAATATGCAAGACATTGTTCGTTGCCTTAA
This sequence comes from uncultured Candidatus Bathyarchaeia archaeon, assembly GCA_964347555.1. GTDB lineage: Archaea > Thermoproteota > Bathyarchaeia > Bathyarchaeales > Bathyarchaeaceae. The sequence goes on from CAYFZT010000098.1 coordinate 2,876, forward strand.
CTGAGAATAAGCAGCCGGGTGGTTGCCAGTTAACTGGCTCGTAGCCTGTTGGTCTGTGCACGAGG
>CAYFZT010000098.1:2950-6164 GCA_964347555.1 uncultured Candidatus Bathyarchaeia archaeon
ATGACGATGCGTTCTCCAGGTTCCAGCTTTGAGCTTGCTCTTCCTCGGTAGTCGACCCAGCAGTTGCCAACGATTATTAAAGCTTTACGTTCAGCCAGTGCCTCTCGAATTATTTGCACAGTCGTTTCTATGGCTTGGTTCTGCACAGTAATTATTGGCTTTCGACTCGGCACTGTTAGTTCGCCAAAACTTTAGAGGCGAGAAGTAAAGATAAGATTTCTGAAAGATTATGACCGAGTGGAACAAAAAGCGCAGGGTAATGAGCCGCTACAACCATTCTGCTTCAGTTTACAACAGGCAATACGCCGTGGAACAGGAAGCCAAGATAAAAGCGGCTCTGAACGAACTCAAGCTTAAGAAGGGAAGCCATTTTTTGGACGCGGGATGCGGAACTGGCCTACTCTTTCCCTACATAGCTGAAGACGCCGCCTTGCTGGTAGGCTTAGATTTCTCCTCAAAAATTCTAGGACAAGCGAAGCAACGGGCAAAAAGGCACCTCAGTGTTGCCTTACTTCGAGCTGACGCTGATTTCCTGCCCTTTCCTGATCAAACCTTCAATGTGGTTTTTGCAATTACCCTACTGCAGAACATGCCTAATCCTCTTCGTAGTCTCTCGGAGATCAAGCGAGTGGCGCGGAACAGAGCAACTTTGATTGTTACTGGTTTAAAGAAACAGTTTTCCAGACGAGAATTCTCGCAGTTGCTGAAAGGGGCAAAACTTGAAATTTCAGTCATGAAAGCCTACGAGCAGCTAAAGGGTTACGTCGCCATATGTGTTGCAAATTGGAGTTAATTCTAAATAAGAAAGCCTTAAATGAGTCTCTTCGACTGTAATGGCTTGAGAAGGATGAAAAAATGCCTACACATGGTTCCTTGACGAAGGCGGGAAAAGTCCGTTCGCAGACGCCTAAGATAGCACCTACGCCGAAGAAGAGTCCTTCGCCAAGAACACGCTCTCGACGCAACTATGAAAAACGTGTAATTCTGCAACGCAAGGCCGGACAAAACTGGATTTAAACCTCAACTCCAAACGTTTTAACTAACCTTTTTTAGTTGGCGCAGAAAGAATACCAGTCGAAAGACTGCGTAAGAGAGTTATTTCATGCAACATGCAGATTTAGTGTTAAAAAACGCCAATATCTTAACAATGAACCCTTCAGAACCGTATGCCGCAGCCATAGCAGTCAAAGACAGCAAAATTGCTGCAGTGGGCACAGACAATCATATTAAACCTTGGATTGGCAAACAAACAAAAACGTTGAATCTCAACGGGAAGATTGTTGTTCCTGGTTTCATCGATACTCACGTTCACATGAGAGAGTTTGGACACACCTTAAAGTGGATAAACCTGAGAGCCGTTAACTCGATAGGTGAAATGCAACAACTTCTGCGCGAGCGAGCGCAGAAAACTCCGAAGAAAAAGTGGATTTTCGGTCGAGGATGGGATCAAGAGAGGTTTAGCGAGAAACGCTATCCAACCCGATGGGACCTCGATGAAGCAGCGCCAAACAACCCTGTAATCTTCACTCGAGTTTGCGGTCACATGTGTGTGGCAAACAGCGAAGCATTCAAGTTGGCAGATATTACAAGCGATAATGTAGCCCCCTCTGGAGGGCAGATCGACAGAAATCCTGAGACAAATGAGACAACTGGAATTTTACGAGAAAACGCTGTGGATTTAGTCTGGAATGTTGTGCCCAAACCAAGCGAAGAAGACCTGATGGAAACATGCGCAGTGGCGTGTCAAAATGCTGTAGAAGCCGGACTTACAAGCATTCACTGGTTGATTCAATCCCCTATCGAGATTCGTATCCTACAAAGACTACGTGCAGAGGACAGACTGCCTATAAGAGTTTATCTAGTTATTCCAGTTGAATTTCTAAATTGCCTAACAGATGCCGGCTTGCTCACGAGTTTTGGAGATCCAATGATAAGAATTGGAAGCATCAAAATTCTCGTTGACGGCTCATTAGGCGCTCGAACCGCGGCTCTCAAAAAGCCATACAACGATAAGCCTTCAACAAGAGGAATGCTGCTATATAATCAGAAAAGCCTAAGTAAGCTGGTTTTGAAGACTCACCAGGCTGGTTTTCAACTTGCCATACACGCCATAGGCGACCGCGCAATAGACATGGCGCTGAAAGCTTTGGAAAAAGCAATAGAAGAGGCTCCGAAGGCGAATCATCGCCATCGTTTAGAGCATGTTTCAGTGTTGAACCCAAGCTTCATTCAGCGAATGAAGAAGCTGAGCGTAATTGCCTCAGTGCAGCCTCATTTTGTTGTATCAGATTTTTGGATTGAACAAAGACTAGGCAAAGCAAGGGCAAGATGGACTTACCCTTTCAAAACTCTCATTCAAAAAGGAGTTTTAGTTGCTGGTGGTTCAGATTGTCCCATCGAACCTATCAGTCCGTTGCTTGGTATTTTCGCAGCAGTGAACAGAAAAACATTACCGCAGGAAAGGATTAAAGCTGAAGACGCTTTGCGCATCTACACGATTAATGCGGCTTATGCCTCTTTTGAAGAGAACATAAAGGGCTCCATCGAGGCGGGTAAACTTGCTGACCTTGCAGTTTTATCCGATAATTTACAAGAAATTGAACCAGATGAAATTAAGAATGTTAGAGTGAAGATGACCATTATTGGAGGGAAAATTCTTCACTGTATGTAGCAGTTGACGACGCTTTTGGGTATAGTTGCAGTTTTTCAAAGAATTCTTAATTTCTTAGAAGGCTATGTAACTATGCCCATTCGGTGAAGTTCGTCTTCAAGTCCAGCCCTGGTTTGTTTGAGCCTCTGCCGCTGCTCTGCGTATTCGTCGCCACGCGCGCGCGCAAGACAACAACCCGAGTTTTCTACCTGTCATGTAATCCCAACTAGGGCTGACAACCACGTCCACAAGGACCCTACTGAGCTCTTGATCTAAGGCTTGCCTAGCGGCTGTATCTGCGCCTACATTTATGCCAGCGAAAAAGGTTGAAGCCAACACGATACCTAGCAATAGGGCTATAAACAATTGCCAAGAACGGACCAGCCGGTTAAACGTGTAGGAAAACGACAAACAATCAACCAGCTGTTTAACTGCAAAGTGTAAGTCAGTCATATTAAACATATAAATCTATTTTGTAGAACGACAAGACCGCGTAATGGAGTTTTCACAGAAAAGGCATACCATTTATCTAAAAGCAGTTTTAATGCATAATTCGTAGGACAC
>CAYFZT010000099.1:0-6080 GCA_964347555.1 uncultured Candidatus Bathyarchaeia archaeon
GGGGTGCGGGATTTGAACCCGCGCGGCCCTTAAGGACCACAGGCTTAGCAGGCTTGGACTCCTTAAACGATGATCTGCCCCCTACCAGGCTAGGGCAACCCCGCAGACGTCTCTGATTTAATTATTGGAATCGAGGGTTCGATATTTTTGTGTTTTGCCTCTCAAGCTACTATAATTGAAGAGTAAAAATCTTCTAGTTAATGTTTCACGTTTAGTGACAGGAAGCGTTATCCTTTTCTGTGAAGTTGTTTATTTTTAGCCTAGAAAGGGCCGGTCGTCTAGTTTGGTAGGACATCGCCCTTACGTATGCTTCCGATGAAGATAGGCGAAGGTCGCAGGTTCAAGTCCTGCCCGGCCCACCAACAATTTTTATTTTCAGAAACACTACCCTAGTAGGCACATATATATTTAAAAAGCGAAGATGCGGCAAGCCAGGGAACTTAAGGAGGGAAGCATGTTGCCGAAGCAAACAGACGCCACTAATTCATCCGGCGTAATCACAAAGTTGAGAGATTTTCTCGGACTGGAAGGAAACATACGCGCGCGCGCACCGCGCCACAGCACTCGGCGTACAACCAGCCAGTTAGCCGGTGCCATCGGACCATCCATTGGTGGACTTTTCGTCCTTTATTATCCGTTTCTAACGTTTCCCAGATACATTTTTTATGCTTCCATTCTTGCACAAATTCCGAGCATTGTTCTTTTTGCTTTGTTCGTCAAGGAAACGTTAAAGAAAGATGTGAATCCGACCACATGAGGCAAAAAGTAAAATGCAAACAAGCTTTTCACAGAGATTCTTCCTTTCATTTTTGGTTGCTGTATCGCTTTTCGGCTTGTTTCTCGCGGTGTTTCTTTCTGGTTTTCCGTTGTCGATTCAAGAGGATTTCAAATGGCGGAAGCCTCTAGTAGGTTTTGTTTTTGGGTTAACTTGCTTTCTCGGAATGATAGCGGTTTTCTTCCCAAGTCATTGTTCTGCAATTTTTCACGCAACAAGCATGGAAAACAGAAGCCACGCCGTTTCTAAGAAGAAAAAAGCTGCTTTTCAAAAAACATCAACTGTGCTTGGATTTAGGATAATACATGGGCACCATCCAGACTGCGAGAGCTTCAGAGCTCATGAATTCCAGATTGGCAAGAAAACCTTCTGTACAGCTTGTATGGGACTGCTTTCCGGAGCATTCGCATCTATTTTCGGAGTTGCTGCATATTTCTTCCTAGGATGGAACATTGAAGAAAGCGGATTTTTGTTTCTCCTTTTAGGGGTTTCAGGCGTTGGTTTAGGCTTGCTTCAATACGTGTTTTTTGATATTCAATGGCGACTTGTCCGCCTTTTGTTAAACGCTTTATTTGTTTTTGGTGCCTTTCTTGTACTTGTTGGCATCGATGTAATTGTAGGCAGTTTACTTCTCGACTTTTTTATTATCTTACTCTCTATCTTCTGGCTTTACACGCGGATTTTGCTGTCAAAGCATATTCACAATAAAATATGTACGACTTGTAACTTCAAATCAAGTTGCAGAAGATAAAAATGAGAGGGCTATCTACGAGTTCTGCTGTACACAACGCCAGCTATGATAAGTATTCCAACGATGATTACAAGTGTGGGGCCTATGTACTCCCAGGCTGATCTGCCCAGCAACCAAGCGAATCCGAAGACAAGAATTATGATGCCGAAAATTATGCCTACAATCGCGCCGCCATAGGGTAGACCAAAACACTCTTCTTCGAATCGCTTTTCTTCTCGTGGTCCAAAGCAATCATTTCCCTTGCGTCTTGTGACACGCTTAGGCCCGTACAAAGATGCACCACAGCTTACACATACTTTGGCGTCATCTTCGTTTTTGGTTCCACATTTCGTGCAGTAGACCAAGAATTTTCCGCTCCAACGGGTACTTGTATGAACAAAAAGTGTTCATAAGGCTTTTGGAAGCTAGAAAGGCCTCAAAGACATGATCTATCAGTTATTTGCCTTGTCTTTCTGGGACTAAAGGGTGCGAGGATTGCATTGTATAGATGGGGCCCAATCTTTGGTGTCAGTCCTATGGCGTCGGTTCCCAGCTTGCAGACAACAGCATGTTCCAGCAGTCCTAAAGGTTCAATACGAATCACGTCGCGCCTATGCCCAGAAACGTTTATGGCACGCTCCACTTGTGGAAAAGTTGCTCCCAAAACTATTAAGCGATCTAGGCTTGAATTTATCCACTGCGTAAATCTGAAAAGTTGTGTTTCAGACATCTCCGCCTCTACCTTTTCATGCTTCAACTTCACGTTTTTTGTGATCTTAACATGCAGAGGCACATTGTCGTAAAGGCAGAACAGCTCAATTAGGCTCTGAAGCGGAAGCTTCTTTCCATCTGCAAGTTGAGCACGCACCCGAGATAACGGAATAGATGCGTCATAAATGCGAGGGGAAAAGACTCCTATATCCACAAGCAGTTCTTGCTCTTTTTCACCTGTAAGAACGATCCTTCCTTTTACAGTCAAGAATTTCTGAACTTTGTCAATGCTTGTAGGCGCCATTCCGAACTCGTGATCAAGAAATTCTATTGCAACGCCTCTGTCTTCACCTGTTAGCTCTACTTGAATCCAACCTCGGCTGGTCTTGCCTGCAACCCTAGTTTTAACCATGAGATCTTTAAACAACGAAGTAAGCCTATCCTGGAACAATTGTTGACTAAATGGCTCGTAAACTTTTTCAAGAAGCGTTAATGGCTGCATGCAAATCCCTTAGTAATTGAGAAAACTCTTCGTGCAACCGTTTCATTCTCTGAATCGAGGACTCAGGCAGGTTATCTCTCGCAAACTTTTGTAAAACCCGCTCAATTGCCAGGACCTTTGAACCTTCAATCAACTTGTCAGCATAAGTCACAATCTTCTCTTCCAAAGTCTGCGGAACGTATTCCTTAGCTGGCCACCCAAGCTTTTCGGCTTCATCTCTGGAAATGCCGCTTCCGGCGTGATGCCCAATAATAGAGATAACGGAGTCAGGCAGATCTAGGGATTTAGCGATTTCAACACCGACTATGACATGATTTATAGTGTGGGTTTTTGAACGTCCTATGTCGTGGAGAAGAGCCCCTATCTCCACAAGTTGAGTATCAACCTCTAACCCTTTCTTGCGACAAGCTTCAGCTATTTCAACGGCTAGCGTTGCAACAGTTTTAGCGTGTCTAACAACTTCGGGCGCACAACCAGCGTTTACAAGAAGACTTAGCGCTTCCTTTCTGGTGGGCAGCCGCTTACTCACTGAGTTCCTTCCTCAATTCGTCAACTTTCAAACGTAAGGTTTCGATGAAATTTGAGTTGTCAAAGTGCATGAGCGGCTTGTTGCAGGTGGGACATCGGAAAATGAGTTCCATAGCCTCTTCGAAAGGAATCCTCTTACAATTTGGTGTTCCACAGTAGTAAAAATCGTGATCTTTTTCATATCCTAATCGGGTTTCAAGCTTTTCTAGAACCCGTTTTTTCTGATTTAAAATGAAGCCTTCTAACTGGTCGGGTTGGAGTCGCCAATGAAAGATGAACCATCCAGTGTTTTGGTCACGGGACCTTCGTAAAGCAACTAGAGAATGATCATACAGCTTGTAGAGGATTTTGCGGACGGAGTTAAGGCGGATCCCAGTTTTGTTGGCGATTTCATCATCTGTGGTTTCGTCAATTCCTTTAAGAGCAGTTACTACTTGAACAGCTTCCTCGCTGCCAACGATTTCTGCAACCTTGTAGAGAGTTTCGTCGTCAACAAAAATTTCCATCGTTATCTTCTTGCTCCAAGCCTCAAGTAATATTATGTCATGAAAAAGCTTTAAATCTGTTGTTCAAAAATCCAAAAGACTACTGCTTAACCACCTTTTTTCCCCGTCTTTGAGGAACTATCTTAACTTTGGCTCCCCTAAATTTCGCAGATAGCTCCTCTCCTCTAAAAAAGCGATCTAAAAAAACAGCTAAGCTGGAACATTCAGAATGAGGCTGATTTCCTATGGCAACATTGAAATCAGAAACTTTTTCATTAAAGAAAGCTGCTGGAACCTTTTGGCTGCCTAAAATGATTAAAATGTCTCTCCCGGTCGCTCTGATTCTGTCAATGACATCACTGGTTTGAATGTTCTCTCCATAGACTGTTAAATGAACAACTATGCCACCTTCTGCTTTCCATTTTGTTACTATCCGTTTCCAAGGTGTTCCCATGTCGAAATGAAAGGCTCCACCCCAGTTCTTCATCATTTTTTCAATAGTAGTTTGGACCTTTTTGTCTTTGACATCAGCCAGAAAGAAGCTGGAAGCACCTAATGCTCGTGCAGTGAGAGCTACATGGGTTGTCAGCCTTTTGTCTCTTTCCCGATGCCCCCATCTTAAAACCGCTATCGTTTGCAATGCCGCTTTCACGCCTGTTTGAAGATTCCACCGAGCTGTTCTACTTTCTGTCTTGTTTTGTCTGCAAACCAAGGCACTGACTTGAATGTTAGGCTCACGCCGTTGCTTTCATAATTCAATCCGTTAACCTCAGCACGGTCGTGAAGCCAAGAAACAAACGACATAGATTCTGCTTTCCACGGAATCCAGAGAGTAGCTTGCACATACTCTTTCAAATAGCCGAAAAATGCATGTTCAAGCTCTTGAATGTTTGCGAAGTGAAGAGCTGAAATTAGAACCGGATGAGGTGCCAAATTCTTTAGAGTCTTCGATTTTAGCTCTAATTCGCTTTTTGAGAGGAGGTCAATTTTGTTTAGCGCTGTGATTATGGGAATGCCAGTCGCGCCAATAGTTTGAATTGTGTCGAGGCAGCACAAGAGTTTTCTTTCGATCTCTTCAAGGGGCTCGCTTATGTCAACTACTAAGAGAATTATGTCAGAAAAGATTGTTTCTTCAAGGGTGGAGTGAAAAGCTTCTATGAGAGTTAGAGGCAATTCATCGATGAAACCGACGGTGTCGGTTAGAAGAACCTTTCTTCCTGAAAGCTCTATTGCCCGTGTAGTTGTGGACAAAGTTGTGAATAAGCCCGAATCAACTGGAACGGTTTCTTTTGCTAGAGCGTTGAAGAGAGAACTTTTGCCTGCGTTTGTGTAACCCGCTAAAGCGATGAGAGAGTAACCAAGTTCAAGTCTTCTCGTTCGGTGAAGGCTACGTTTTTTGCGTATTGTCTTCAATTTTTTCTGGATGCGATGAATCTGCTGTTTTAGTGTTTCGTAGTAGACATCAACTTCGTAGGCTCCGAGCCCTCGGAATCCGGGTTGTTCTCCTTTCTTTGCAAGTTTCACTTTTTCCTTGGCGCGTGGCAATTCGTATCTTAAATTGGCGAGTTGGATCTGAAGTTTGGCTTCAGTAGTTGCGGCTCTGTAAAGAAAAATTTCTAGTATAAGTTGGAAGCGGTCTGTAATCTCCACGTTTGTCGCCTTTGCAAGGTTGTAGGTTTGCTGAGGCTTCAGTTCGTTACCGAAGATTACTCGTTCTGCTTGCTTTTCTAAAACTAGCTCTGCTAGTTCTTTGACTTTTCCGCTTCCAATCTGGTAACTTGGATCGGCTTTTCGTATCTGTTCCATGGAGCCTACAATGGTATAGCCAGCAGATTCAGCCAAGCTGCGAAGCTCGTCTAGGTTTGAGCGTTCATTTTGGCTTCGACGTTGAACTAGGATTGCTTTCGTTCTTCAGAAGCCTCCGTCTTTCCTTTCTTAACGTTAAGGATGTCTCCAAAAGTAACTTCAGGAGGGTGCGACAGGATTTTTGGTGGAACTTTGGGTTCTGTAAAGGGAATGAGCAAAGTAATCTTTAGAGCATGTTCCAGTTTCTCTGCTAGTCTGTGGTCTGGATTCATCTTGCCACTTTCGATCTTGCGCAAAACCGAGAGCTTCTGAGTTAGTTTTCTTCCCAGGTTGCTTGCAGTTTAACAGGCTTCTTCTTGGCAGAAAGCATAGGTTGAGGCAAACGTTTTGCAACCTTCTTTAAGCGGGGTTCTGATTTTGCCTCCCAAAAGATAGAGCCTAATTTAGCGCATTCACTGCAGACGGTGAGTTTGGCTCCTTCGATCATCGCTCTATACGGTGTGCCCCGGATTTTGCCACCACAAACTTCACAATGCAACCTTT